>NZ_JTHF01000003.1 GCF_001043895.1 Methylobacterium indicum | reverse complement strand
CGGCATCCTGCCGCTCGGCACCGCCAACGACCTCGCCCGCAGCCTCGGCCTGCCCGCCGATCCGCTCGAGGCGGCGGAGGTGATCGCCAGCGTGCCGGCCCGGCCGATCGATCTCGGCTGCGTCAACGGCCATTACTTCTTCAACGTCGCCAGCATCGGCTTCTCGGCCGATCTCGCCGGCGAGCTGACGGCCGACCTCAAGCGCCGTCTCGGCACGGTCGGCTACGCGGTCGCGGCGTTCCGGCTGCTGCGCCGGGCGCGGCCGTTCACGGTCTATATCGAGCATGACGGCACGGTGGAGACCGTGAAGACCATCCAGGTCTCGGTCGGCAACGGCCGCCATTACGGCGGCGGCATGACGGTGGAGGAGAACGCCACCGTCGATGACGGGCTACTCAACTTCTACAGCCTGGAGGTCGCCCATTGGTGGCGGCTGCTCGCCCTGCTGCCGGCCCTGCGCCGGGGCACGCAGGGCAAGGCCGCCGACGTGCGCGCCTTCCAGACCACCGAGGTGATCCTGCGCACCAAGAAGCCGCGACCGGTCAACACCGACGGCGAACTGACGACCTACACCCCCGCCCATGTGCGGGTGCTTCAGAAGGCCGTCCAGGTCCACGCCCCGCCGCCCTCGGCGCCGGCGGGCCGCCCCTCGATCTTCCCGTAAGGAGGGCTCCGCCGTGGATTCCCTCGTTCAGCTCGCCGCCGACCCGACGGCCTGGGCCGCTCTCGCGACCCTCGTCGTCATGGAGGTCGTGCTCGGCATCGACAACCTGATCTTCATCTCGATCATCACCAACAAGCTGCCGGTGGAGCAGCAATCGCGGGCCCGGCGCATCGGCATCGGGCTCGCGCTCATCCTGCGCCTCGCGCTGCTCGGGACCGTGGCTTACATCGTCCACCTGACCCAGCCGGTCTTCGAGATCTTCGGCAAGGGGCTGTCCTGGCGCGACATCATCCTGATCGCCGGCGGCCTCTTTCTGCTCTGGAAGGCCACCAAGGAGATCCACCACAGCCTCGATCCCGACCCGGCGGAGAAGACCGGCGGGGGCGCCTCGCTCGGCTACGCCGCGGCGATCGGCCAGATCCTGATCCTCGACCTGGTGTTCTCGATCGACAGCATCATCACGGCGGTCGGGATGACCGAGCACGTGCCGATCATGGTGATCGCGGTGCTGGCCGCGGTAACCGTGATGCTCGTCGCCGCCGACCCCCTGTCGCGCTTCATCGCCGCCAACCCGACGGTGGTGATGCTGGCCCTGGGCTTCCTCATCATGATCGGCATGACGCTGATCGCGGAGGGCTTCGGGGCCCACGTGCCGAAGGGCTACGTCTACACCGCCATGGCCTTCTCGGCCGGCGTCGAGGTACTGAACATCCTCGGCCGGCGGGCGAAGAAGGCGAAGCGCAACGCGGCGTGAGGGCGGTCATCCGAGCCTGTGACGGCGGCGCCCGATCGTGATGCGGTCGGGCGCCGTTTTCGTTCGAGGACTGTGCTGTCGCAGAGAAGAGCCGCTTCAATCCTGGGTGATCCATGGGATTCGACAGCGATGACACCCTCGATGTCATCCTGGGGCCCGGCTAAGCCGGGAACCCGGGATCCATAACCGCCGACGAAGCAGGAAGAGACGGAACGCTGATCGCCTGATCCTCCACCGTCGGCGGTTATGGATCCCGGGTTCCGCTCCGCGGCCCCAGGATGACGCAGTGAAGCGGCGATGTCGGCGCTAGAGCATTTTCCGACGAAGTGGATGCCGGTTCGTCGAATAAAATGCAGCAAAACAAATAATTAGAGATCTTCGCGATTGCAACGCGATCGTGAAGCGCTCTAGATCGACAGGGTGATTCGATCAAACAGGCTCTCACTCGCGTGCCTTTCTTCCGGGAATACGGCATTGGCACCGGCTGTCGCGGCCGCAACGATCATTCGCCCGGAATGGCTGCATTGTGGGTTTACTGCATCACCGCAACGCTCTCTGCTCATCGATCGAAATCTCGGCACGTTCATGATCCGAGGCGGCAGGAGTTCCCGCCATCAGCCACCGCCTGACCTCTTTCGACGAGAACACAGCGTCTGCAATCGCATCCAGGAAGGGTTGGGCAAGGGACGAATCCCCGGCCATGCGCGATCCCTACTCGTTGCGCGCGCAGGCAGACGGCCCCGCATCTGGAGGCACGGCGGCGAGTTCGCTCCGGGCCCGCTCGAGGTCGGCCCGGAACGCCGCATCGCCGACGAGGACCGCGAACAGGGCGCTGCCGGCGAGCCGTCCGGCCTCGACGTCGCTCGCCCAGTGCACCCCGCAGACGATCCGGCTCTCGCCGTAGCTCCGGCCGCGGCGCAGGATCGGGGTGCTGCGCTCCGGCATCAGCGCGGCGAGGACGAGGGCGAAGGTCCAGCCCTCGGTGGCGTGGCCCGACGGATAGGAGAAGCTGCGGTCGAGGGCCTCGCTGCGCGGGACGCACAGGGCCGCATCGTTGCCGAGATGCGGCCGCGGGCGGGCGAAGCGAGTCTTCGCGTCGCGCACCACCGCCACCACGTCGCGGCGGGTGCGGGCGAGGAGGGCGGCGAGCGCCGGCAGCCGGGCGGGGTCGAGGCGGCGGCCGGCCGCGCAGGCGAACCCGTCGAGGAGGCGGGTCACCCCCGAGGGGACATCGGACACGGCGAGGCCCCAGCGCGGCGACCCGGCGAGCGCCCGGGTCGCCGCGTAGGCCGCCGCATCGGCGCCCTGCGCGGCGCTGCCGGGTGTCGGCGGTGGGGGCAGGATCGCGGCGGCGTCGAGGGCGCCGGCCGCCAGGTAGGGGGCGGGCGCCGGCTCGGCCGCGGCGACACCGGCAAGGAGCGCCAGGCCGAGGGCGAGCGGCGCCCGCACGGCCTCAGGTCCCGGACAGGATCGCGGCGGCGACCGCCTCGGGGCATTCCTCGTGGGCGGCGAGGGCCCCGGGAATCGCGACGCTGCGCACGAGGCCGGCCTCGGCGAGCGCCGCCATCTCGGCACCCGAGCGGCGCGGGGCGCCCTTCGGATGCAGCATCGTCACCGGCGGCAGGCCGGGACCGAACAGGGCGAAGAACTCCTCGCGCGTCCGCACCGGATCGAGGCCGCCGGTGACGAAGGCCGCGGTGCCGAAGCGGGCCCGGGGCTGGTGCGTCACCCGCCGCTTCTCGGCCAGCAGCGCCGGGGTGACCCGGGCCCGGTCGGCATAGACGTGGGCCTGCATCATCCGCGCCACGATCGGCGTGCTGACGTTGAGGCGATAGAGCAGGTTGCCGACGACCGGCGCCTCGACGGCGCGGCGCAGGCGCCCGAAGAGCGGCCGGCGCTCCTCGCCCATCGCGGTCGGCAGCGGGCCGCGCCAGGTCGGCGCCACCAGAACCAGCCGGGCGAAGGCACCCGGATGCCGGGCCGCCGCGGCGACGAGGTAGCCGGCGGCGTGGCCGGCCGCGACCCCGAGGGCGTAGGGGCCGGGGGCTTGCGCAAGAAGCGCATCCAGAAAAGCGTGCAGGGTGTCGGGGGCGAGGGGCACCCGGGCGCGCGGTTGCGCGCCGAAGCCGGGCCAGTCCGGCACCAGGCAGGCGTGGCGGGCGGCGAGCCGCGTCGCCAGGGGCCGCATCTCCTCGCGGGTCGCGATCGAGGACAGGGCCGGCAGCAGCAGGGCCGGTGATCCCTCGCCGATCCGGTCCATCGGTAGGGTCAGGGCGCGCCCGGCCAGGGTGAAGGAGAGGGTCTGCGTCTCGATGCCGGCCATCACGGGCTCCCTCAGAACGGCTTCACCACCACCAGGATCACGATGAGGATCATCAGCAGCGTCGGTACCTCGTTGAGCACCCGGTAGAATTTCGGGCTGCGGGCGTTCCGGTCGGCGGCGAAGTCCTTGACCATCCGCGACAGCCAGCCGTGGATGCCGCTCATGATCAGCACCAGGGCGAACTTGGCGTGCAGCCAGCCCTGCGTATAGGCGCCGCTCATCACCGCGAGGGCGATGCCGAAGATCCAGGTCGCGATCATCCCCGGCAGCATGATCGCCTTGGCGAGGCGCCGCTCCATCACCTTGAAGGTCTCGGCCGTCGGCGAACCGGCCGGTAGCGCGGCGTGATAGACGAACAGCCGCGGCAGGTAGAGCATCGCCGCCATCCAGGCGATGAGCGAGACGATGTGGGCGGCCTTGATCCAGAGATACACGGTGGGGTGGTTCCTCTCGGGGGATTGAGACTGAACTGAAATCTTGGATCGAGGGATGTGGGCACCGCGCCATAACCCTCCCCCCTCTGCGGGGGAGGGTGGCCCCTGCGTCAGCAGGGGTCGGGAGAGGGGAACCACGCTCCCGGAAAGGTCGCGCCCGCAGTGAAGGGCGCCCTCTGGATCAGCGTCGCGCTGCCCCTCTCGGCGGGACTGCGTCCCGCTGCGCCTGCTCCGCAGGCCACCCTCCCCCGCAGAGGGGGGAGGGTTCTGGCGGTGGACCCCTCACCCCCGCAACCGCGCCAGCATCCGCTCGACATGGGGTATCGGTGTCTGCGGGGTGATGCCGTGGCCGAGGTTGAAGATGTGGGGGGTACCGGCGGTCGCCTCCAGGATCGCGTCCACGGCGGCGTCGAGCGCCGCGCCGCCGGCGATCAGGGTCTCGGGGTGGAGGTTGCCCTGCGTGACGACGGAAGCCGGCAGGCGGGCGCGCAGGGCCTTCAGGTCCACCGCCCAGTCGACCCCGACCGCATCGGCGCCGGTCTCCGCGGCGACGCGGGCATGGCCGTCGAGCCCGGAGCCGCGGGCGAAGACGATGATCCGGGCGCCCGGCACCCGGGCGCGGATGCCCGACACCATCCGGGCGATCGGCCCGAGGCTCCAGCGGGCGAGCGCGTCGCCGGTCTCGCCCGCGGGCACGTCCGGCAGGGCGCCGGCATGGCTCTCGAAGATCTGCACCGCGTCGGCGCCGGCCTCGAACTGGCGCACGAGGTACTCGGTCGAGACCGCGACCAGCCGGTCGATCAGGGCGTCGAGGAGGGCCGGGTCGCGGGCCGCGAGCGACCGAGCCGGCGCGAGGTCCGGCGTGCCGCGCCCGCCGATCATGTAGCTCGCCACCGTCCAGGGCGCGCCGCAGAAGCCGAGCAGCGTCGTCTCGGCCGGCAGCTCCGCCCGCAGGCGGCCCACGGTCTCGAAGACGGGCGCGAGGTGGCGCATGATCCGCGGATCGCCCGCCTCGATCAGCGCGTCGAACTCCGCCCGGCCGGCCATCGGGTCGAGGCGGGGGCCCTCCCCTTCCACGAAGCGCACGTCCTGGCCGAGCGCGTGGGGCACCACCAGGATGTCGGAGAACAGGATCGACGCCTCGAAGCCGAAGCGGCGGATCGGCTGCAGGGTGACCTCGGTGGCGAAGTCGGGGTTGTAGCAGAGGTCGAGGAACGAGCCGGCCTCGGCCCGCACCGCCCGGTATTCCGGCAGGTAGCGCCCGGCCTGGCGCATCATCCAGGCCGGCGGGGGCGAGAGCGCCTCGCCGTTCAGCACCCGCAGGATCGGCCGTTCAGCGGCTCCCCGTCCGGCTCCCGCGGTCGCGCTCATTCTCCGTCCCCCCGAAAACCCGATTCCGCCACGTCGACGGCTCGGCTCTCCCTATGCCGAGAACCGGCTCTCCGCGCCAGCCCGACGCTTGGTCGCGACCCGCCGCGATGCCCATCCCCACCCAGGCCTCTGAAAAGAAAAGAGAGATTCTAGGAATCTGTTTTTTCTATTGGGGGCAGGCATCGCGGGGCTCCAGCCCCGTCCACAGCCCGTCCCCACCGCCGGTGCGTTAAGAGGGCTTTAACAGATTTGCTCCATTGTCGAAGGATGACGAGAGTCACGAGGGGCTTGCGCCCCGTCGGTCTCGCTTCGACGGTCCCGCGTCCCGGATTCTCCCACGGGCGGTCCGCCACGAGTGTTAACGCCCGGCCTGTTGAGGCGCGAGGCCGTTAACCCACAGGCCCCCCGCCTGGACCTCGCTTCGTCGGCGCATTATCCACATTCATCGACTCCGCGCGGCCGATCGGTGGACGACGCACCGAGCCTCGGAGTCTTGGTGTCTGCCGCGCCCGCGGCGAGCCCGGGGAGCCCGCGTGGTCCGCAGCTACTTCCACCTCCACCTCGTGTCGGATTCCACCGGCGAGACCCTGATCAATGTCGGCCGCGCCGCGGCGGCGCAGTACGAGGGGGTCTCGGCGATCGAGCACGTCTATCCCCTCGTGCGCTCCGGTACCCAGCTCGAACGGGTGATCAACGAGATCGAGCAGGCCCCCGGCATCGTGCTCTACACCCTGGTCGGGCGCGAGCTGACCGAGCGGCTGGAGGAGGCCTGCCGGGCCACCGGCTCGCCGCTGCTCTCGGTGCTGGAGCCCGTGCACCAGCTGCTGCAATCCTATCTCGGCACCCACTCCACGGCGCGGCCCGGCGCGCAGCACATGCTGAACGCGGAGTACTTCAAGCGCATCGACGCGATGAACTTCACGCTCGCGCACGACGACGGCAACCTGCCGCACGACCTCAACGAGGCCGACGTGATCCTGCTCGGGGTGAGCCGCACCTCGAAGACGCCGACGGCGATCTACCTCGCCAACCGGGGCCTCAAGACCACCAACATCCCGCTCATCCCCGGCGTGCCGCCGCCGCCGGTGCTGGAGACCCTGCGCCAGCCCCTCATCGTCGGGCTGATCGCCTCGCCGGAGCGGATCGTCCAGATCCGCCAGAACCGCCTGCTCAGCCTCAAGGCCGACGATTCCTCCTCCTACGTCGACCGCGACGCGGTGGCGAACGAGATCGCCTCCTCGCGCCGGCTCTTCGCCCGCAACCGCTGGCCGGTGATCGACGTCACCCGGCGCTCGATCGAGGAGACCGCCGCGGCGATCCTCGACTATTACCGCGAGCACCGTCTGAAGTTCATCGCCGACTGATCGTCCGATGCCGCACCCTTCCTCGCTCTGGCGCGGGTCCGCGCCGCTCCTCCTCGCCTCGACGAGCCCGACCCGGCGCGCGCTGCTCGAATCGGCCGCTCTTACCGTCGAGACCCATGCGCCGGGCGTCGACGAGCGCGCCGTCGAGGCGCAGGCCGCCGGTCTCTCCCCCGCCGATCTCGCCGAGCGGCTGGCGGCCGCCAAGGCCGCCACGGTCGCGGACCAGGCACCCGACCGGGTGGTGATCGGCGCCGACCAGGTGCTCGACCTCGACGGCACGGTCTTCCACAAGCCCGCCGACCGGGCGGGGGCCGCCACCCATCTCGCCCGGCTGCAGGGGCGCACCCACGCGCTCCATTCCGCCGTGGCCTTGGCGGTCGACGGCGCGGTGGCCGAGGTGTTCGTCGCGACGGCGCGGCTGACGATGCGGCCCCTCGATGCGACGGGGATCGACGCCTATCTCGACGCCGCCGGATCCGCCGTCACCGGCAGCGTCGGCGCCTACCAGCTCGAAGGCGTCGGCATCCACCTGTTCGACCGTATCGAGGGCGACCATTCGACCATCCTGGGCCTGCCGCTGCCGCCGCTGCTCGCCCGGTTGCGGGAGCGGGGTTTGCTGGCGTTCTGAGTCAGTCCGAGGCAAGGCAGCGGCATGGCACCTGTACCCTTCGTCCCACCCGTCACCTCATCCTGAGGTGTCAGTTCATCGAAGATGGACTGACCTCGAAGGAGGACTCCAGAAGCCTCCGCAATCCTTGGAGCCCTCCTTCGAGGCTGCGCGATCTACGATCGCCCAGCACCTCGGGATGAGGTTGAGGATTGGACCGATTTCGAAAAGCACTCGAACCGCCTGAGACTGATGTCGCGATGACGACCCCGCACCCCAGAGCCTTCGTGGTGGGCCACCCGATCGCCCATTCCCGCTCGCCGCTGATCCACGGCCACTGGCTCGCCGAGCACGGCCTGCCCGGGACTTACGAGCGCGTCGACGTCCATCCCGACGCCTTTCCGGATTTCGTCCGGTCCCTGCGCGGGGCGGGCTTCGTCGGCGGCAACGTGACGATCCCGCACAAGGAGGCGGCGTTCCGCCTCGTCGACCGGCTGACGCTCCGGGCGGAGCGGATCGGCGCCGTCAACACCCTGTGGTTCGAGGACGGGCGCCTCCACGGCGACAACACCGATGCGCCGGGCTTCCTCGCCCATCTCGATGCCAGTCTCGGGGCCGGCTGGCCGGAGGCGACGGGGGTTGCGGAGGGGCGTGCCGCCCTGGTGCTCGGTGCCGGCGGGGCGGCCCGGGCGATCCTGGTCGGCCTCCTCGAACGCGGCCTCGACCGTCTGGTCGTCGCCAACCGCAGCGCCGAGCGGGCCGAGAGCCTGACCGCCCTCGATCCCGCCCGGATCACCGCCGCTCCCTGGGACGCGGTGCCGGCGCATCTGCCGGAGACCGGGCTCCTGATCAACACCACGGCCCTCGGCATGGCCGGCCAGGATCCGCTCTCCCTCGACCTCGCGCCGCTACCGGCGCGCGCCGCGGTGGCCGACATCGTCTACGTGCCGCTGGAGACCCCGCTGCTTGCCGCCGCCCGGGCCCGCGGGCTGCCGGCCGTCGACGGGCTCGGCATGCTGCTGCACCAGGCGGTGCCGGGGTTTGGCCACTGGTTCGGCCATACGCCGTCGGTGACGCCCGCCCTGCGCGCCCGCATCGTCGCCGATCTCGGGAGCCACGGGTGAGCCGGCCCTTCATCCTCGGCCTCACCGGCTCGATCGGCATGGGCAAGAGCGCCACCGCGGCGATGTTCCGGGCGCGCGGCGTGCCGGTGCATGATGCCGATGCCTGCGTTCACGCCCTCTACGGGCCGGGCGGGGCCGCCGCCGCCGCCATCGGCGCGGCTTTCCCCGGCACGCTCAGCCCCGATGGCGCGGTCGATCGCGCGGCGTTGCGCGACGCGGTGCTCGGCCATTCCGAGCGCCTGCGCCACCTCGAATCCCTGGTCCATCCCCTGGTCGGTGCGGCCCGGGACGCGTTTCTCGCCGCCCATGCCGCGGCGCCGCTCGTCGTCCTCGACGTGCCGCTGCTGTTCGAGACCGGCGGCGAGCGCCATTGCGACGCCGTCGCGGTGGTCACCGCCCCGGCCGCGGTGCAGCGCACCCGGGTGCTGTCCCGGCCGGGCATGACCGAGGCAGCCTTCGCGCAGATCCTCGCCAAGCAATTGCCCGACGCCGAGAAGCGCCGCCGCGCCGATTACCTGATCGAGACCGATCGCGGGTTCCCTCACGCCGAGGCGCAGGTGGACGCGGTGATCGCCGCCGTCGCGGCGAGGCGGGCCGGTTAACGCTTCCTCGCTACACCGCTCGACATCAGATCACAGGGGAACCGCACGATGCTGCGCGAGATCGTCCTCGACACCGAGACCACCGGCACCGAGGCCAAGACCGACCGGCTGATCGAGATCGGCTGCATCGAGCTCCTCAACCACATCCCGTCGGGCCGCGAGTTCCACCGCTACATCAACCCGCAGCGGGCGGTCTCGGAGGGCGCGTTCCGGGTCCACGGCCTCTCGGATGCGTTCCTCGCCGACAAGCCGCTCTTCGCGCAGATCCTGCCCGACTTCCTGGAATTCTGCGGCGACGCGACGCTGGTGATCCACAACGCCGCCTTCGATGTCGGCTTCCTCAACGCCGAGTACGCGCGGCTGGGCGACAAGGCACCGCCGCCGATCGAGCTCGCGAGCGTCGTCGACACCCTGGCGCTCGCCCGCCGCAAGCATCCGGGCGCGGCCAACAACCTCGACGCACTCTGCTCGCGCTACGGCATCGACAATTCCCGCCGCACCAAGCACGGCGCGCTCCTCGATTCGCAGATCCTCGCCGAGGTCTATATCGAGCTGCTGGGCGGCAAGCAGACGACGCTCGGCCTGACCGTCGAGGGGAATGCCGGCCCGGCCGGTCCGAGCTTGCGCGCCGCCCCCGTCGCGCACGGCCCCCGCCCGATCCGCAGCCGGCTCACCGAGGCCGAGCTGGCGGCGCATGCGGCCTTCACGGCGGGCATGGGCGAGAAGGCGATCTGGCGGGATTATGTGGGGGAGGTGGGGTGAGGCCCCTGCCGTCGAACGCTAGTCACGGATCTTCGTAGAGGCCATCGAGGAAGGCTTGATCGATAGGCTGTGGGTTCGGGCCGGCCTGCTCTCGCAGCCTGCCCGCAAACTCGATCGACCGGGTGACGAGATCGTCCGTCTCGCATTCGAGCGCGCCGCCTGGGGCTTGTCGCACCGTCTCGGTCCCGGTGGCGCGCTCGAGGGACGCCGGCTCTTGGGCGAGCGTGTCGACCTTCGGACCCTTGACGAAGAGGGCCATCACTCATGAGCCTCCGTAGATGTCACATTCTCCCCGTCATTCCGGGGCCGCGCAGCGGAGCCCGGAATCCAGACGCTCAGGTGGTCCAGAAAGAGGCGGGAGGCTCTCCGCTCGATCCTGAACCCTCCGCGGTTCTGGATTCCGGGCTCCGCTGCGCGGCCCCGGAATGACAGGTCGGGTTTCATGTCGTCAGGCTCGGCCAAACAATCTCCCGGATGAACCTGATGCAGCAGCGCCCGATCTCGAGGTGATCGGGCGCCCGAGAAATGCCGGTCCTACTCCGCCGCCTTCATGTAGCTCTCCACCGGCGGGCACGCACACACGAGGTTCCTGTCGCCATAGGCATTGTCGACCCGGTTGACCGGCGGCCAATACTTGTCGACCCGGAAGGCGCCGGCCGGGAAGCACGCCGCCTCGCGGGAATAGGGCCGTTCCCAGGGGCCGATCAGGTCCTCCACCGTGTGGGGGGCGTTCTTGAGCGGGTTGTCGGCCCGGTCCATCCGGCCCTCCTCGATCGCCCGGATCTCGTCGCGGATCGCCAGCATGGCGTCGCAGAAGCGGTCGATCTCGCCCTTGGTCTCGGATTCGGTCGGCTCGATCATCAGGGTGCCGGCCACCGGCCAGCTCATCGTCGGCGGGTGGAAGCCGCAATCGATCAGGCGCTTGGCGATGTCCTCGACGCTGACGCCGGCGCTCTTCATCAGCGGACGGACATCGACGATGCATTCATGCGCCACGCGCCCATGCGTGCCGGTGTACAGGACCTCGTAGGCGCCGGCCAAGCGCTTGGCGATGTAGTTGGCGTTGAGGATCGCGATGCGGGTGGCTTGCGTGAGGCCCCGCCCGCCCATCAGCAGGCAGTAGCTCCAGGAGATCGGCAGGATCGCCGCCGAGCCGTAAGGAGCGGCCGAGACCGAGAATTCGCGCCCGTCGGTCTCGACGTGGCCGGGCAGGAACGGGATCAGGTGCGCCTTGACGCCGATCGGCCCCATGCCGGGCCCGCCGCCGCCATGCGGGATGCAGAAGGTCTTGTGCAGGTTGATGTGGCTGACATCGGCCCCGATGTCGCCGGGCCGGGCGAGGCCGACGAGGGCATTCAGGTTGGCGCCGTCGAGATAGACCTGGCCGCCATGGGCGTGGGTGATGTCGCAGATCTCCCGCACCGCCTCCTCGAACACCCCGTGGGTGGACGGGTAGGTGATCATGCACGCCGCAAGGTTGTTGCCGTGCTTTTCGGCCTTGGCGCGGAAATCGGCCAGGTCGACGTTGCCGTCGCGGTCGGCCCCGACCACCACGACAGTCATGCCGCACATCTGCGCCGAGGCCGGGTTGGTGCCGTGGGCCGAGGACGGGATCAGGCAGATCGTCCGGTGCCCCTCCCCGCGCGACAGGTGGTAGGCGCGGATCGCCAGCAGGCCGGCATACTCGCCCTGCGCACCGGAATTCGGCTGCATCGAGATCGCCGCGTAGCCGGTGATGTCGGCGAGTTTTTGCGAGAGATCGGCGATCATCTCGGCATAGCCCTCGGCCTGGTCCTTCGGCACGAAGGGGTGCAACTCCGAAAATTCCGGCCACGAGACCGGCAGCATCTCGGCGGTGGCGTTGAGCTTCATCGTGCAGGACCCGAGCGGGATCATCGCCCGGTCGAGGGCGAGGTCGCGGTCGGCGAGGCGGCGCATGTAGCGCGTCATCTCGCTCTCGGCCCGGTTCATGTGGAAGATCGGGTGGGTCAGGTACTCGGAGGTGCGCGCCAGATCCTCCGGCAGGCGCGGCGCGGGCCAGGATTCGTCGTAAGCGAGGCTGTCCCCGCCGAAGGCCCGCCACACCGCCTCGATGATGTCGGGCCTCGTGCGCTCGTCGACCGTGATGCCGATCCGGTCGGAGCCGACTTTGCGCAGGTTGATCCCGTTGGCGACGGCGTTCTTCAGGATCACGCCCTGGAACGGCCCGACCGTCACGGTGATGGTGTCGAAGAACGCTTGCGGATGGGTCTCGAAGCCGAGTTGGTTCAGGCCCGCGGCGAGCCGGGTCGCGTCGCGGTGGATGCGCATCGCGATCGCCTTGAGCCCGCGCGGCCCGTGGAACACCGCGTACATCGAGGCGATGACCGCCAGCAGCACCTGGCTGGTGCAGATGTTCGAGGTCGCCTTCTCGCGCCGGATATGCTGCTCGCGGGTCTGGAGCGAGAGCCGGTAGGCGCGGTTGCCGCGGGAATCGACCGAGACTCCGACGATGCGCCCGGGCAAAGCCCGCTTGTGGGCGTCCCGCGTCGCCATGTAGGCGGCGTGCGGCCCGCCATAGCCCATCGGCACGCCGAAGCGCTGCATCGAGCCGATTGCGATGTCGGCCCCCATCTCGCCCGGCGGCTTGAGGAGGGTGAGCGCCAGCGGATCGGCCGCCACCACGGCGATGGCGCCTGCCTTGTGCAGGCGCACGATCACGTCGGTGAAGTCGTGGGCCGCGCCCTCGACGCCTGGATATTGAAAGATCGCGCCGAACACGGCCGCGGGATCGAGGTCGGTGAGGGGATCGCCGACGACGATCCGCCAGCCGAACGGCTCGGCCCGGGTCTTCAGCACCGCGATGGTCTGCGGCAGGCACTGGGCGTCGACGAAGAAGGTATCGGGTTTGGCGGTGGCGATCCGGCGCGCCATGCCCATCGCCTCGGCGGCGGCCGTCGCCTCGTCGAGGAGCGAGGCGTTGGCGATGTCGAGCCCGGTCAGGTCGCCGACGCAGGTCTGGAAGTTGAGGAGCGCCTCGAGCCGGCCCTGGCTGATCTCGGGCTGGTAGGGCGAATAGGCCGTGTACCAGGCCGGGTTCTCGAAGATGTTGCGCTGGATCGCCGGCGGCATCGTGGTGCCGTGATAGCCCTGGCCGATCAGCGAGGTCAGCAGCGTGTTCTTGTTGGCGGTGGCCCGCAGCCGCTCGATCGCCCGGCGCTCCGACAGGGCGGCGCCGAACTCGGTCGCTTCCTTCTGGCGGATGCCGGCCGGCAGGGTCTCGTCGATTAGGGCGTCGAGGCTCTCGGCACCGACCACCTCCAGCATGCGGGCGATCTCCTCCACCGACGGGCCGATATGGCGGCGGTTGGCGAAGTCGTAGGGATCGTACTTGTCCATCGGCATGGGAGGGTTGCCCTGGTCGACAGCCGCGTGGGGCGGCTTGAAAGATGGAGCACGTCTCCCCTCTCCCGTGTGGGAGAGGGTCGGGGGATCGAAGATCCCGCGTGAGGGTGACACGCTTCAGTATTAAACTCGAAGCGTCGTGCTGGCGGCGGAACGGTTCAGTTTTCTTGCTGCACCGTCTCCACCCTCACCCCTACCCCTCTCCCAAACGGGAGAGGGGATCCCGCGCTATACTGGTATCGAAATAGATTAGGCGGGAATCATGTCAGCCGACGAAGGCCCGATAGGCCGCCTCGTCCATCAGCCCGTCGAGCTGCGACGGGTCGCCGAGGCGGACGCGGTAGAGCCAGCCGGCGCCCTGGGGATCGGTGCCGACGCTCTCGGGGTTCGCCACCGCGGCCTCGTTGATCGCGGTCACCTCGCCGTCGACCGGCGCGTAGACGTCGGAGGCGGCCTTCACCGATTCCACCACCGCGGCGGCGGCGCCCTTCGTCAGCGTCGCGCCGACCTTCGGCAGTTCGATGAAGACGAGGTCGCCGAGCTGCTCGGCGGCGTGATCGGTGATCCCCACCGTCGCCACGTCGCCCTCCAGGCGCAGCCACTCGTGCTCGTCGGTGTATTTCAGCATGTGTTTCCCCTCGTTCAGGACCGTTTGAAGCCGGCGGGGCGGAACGGCAGCGGCACCACCGCGCAGGGCAGGCGCTGGCCGCGCACCTCGGCGAAGACCGTCGTGCCGGGCGCAGCCAGCGCGCGTGGCAGCATCCCCATGGCGACCGGTCCGTCCAGGCTCGGCCCGAAGCCGCCGGAGGTCACCCGGCCGACCGGTTCGCTCGCATCGGCGGAGCCGAAGAGGGCGGCGCCCGCCCGCACCGGGGTGCGCCCTTCGGGTTTGAGGCCGACCCGCAGCCGCGCCGGTCCCTCCGCCAGCTCGGCCAGGATGCGCTCGGCCCCGGGAAAGCCGCCGGCCCGGTCGCCGCCGCGGCGCCGCACCTTCGGGATCGCCCAGGCGAGACCGGCCTCGACCGGCGAGGTCTCGGGGCCGATATCCGAGCCGTGCAGGCACAGGCCCGCTTCGAGGCGCAGCGAATCGCGGGCGCCGAGGCCGATCGGCTTCACCTCCGGCTCGGCCAGCAGCGCGCGGGCGAGCGCCAGGCCGGAGGCGGGCGGCAGCGCGACCTCGAACCCGTCCTCGCCGGTATAGCCGGAGCGGACGGCCACGCCCTCCTCGCCCGCGAACGCGATGGTGCGCGCATCCATGAAGCGCATCTCGGCCACCACCGGCAGATGCCGGGCGAGGGCCGCTTCCGCCCCCGGGCCCTGGAGCGCGATCAGGGCCCGCTCGACCGGTTCGACCGTGCAGGCGGTGCCGATCGCGTCGAGCAGGTGGGCGAGGTCGGCGGCCTTGTTGGCGGCGTTGACGACCAGAAGGTAGTGGTCGCTCACGTTGGCGAGCATCAGGTCGTCGAGGATGCCGCCGCCCTGCAGCGTCAGAAAACCGTAGCGCTGGCGCCCGAGGCCGAGGCCGAGGACATCGATCGGCAGCACCGTCTCGAGGGCGCGAGCGGCGTCGCCCGGGTCGCCGGAGCGGGCCCGTACGGCGATCTGGCCCATATGCGAGACGTCGAACAGGCCGGCAGCCTGGCGGGTGTGCAGATGTTCCTTCAGAAGCCCGAGCGGGTAGTGCAGCGGCATGCTGTAGCCGGCGAACGGCACCATCCGGGCGCCGGCCTCCCCGTGCAGGGCATGCAACGGCGTCTCATGGAGGCTGGCGGTCATCGCGGAGGCTCCCGAGCGTGTCCGGGCGCAGGCGGGACCACCGGTCCCGTACGGCCCGACTTCGAGCGGGAGGCTAGGACAAAAGTGCCATTGACGCTACCCACGACCGTCGGGCGTGGCGGCCAGTCCGGCCGGTAACCGTTCCGCTTCTCCCGCGATGTGTGGCAAGAACGACCGATCCGATCGGCTTAATCGAAAATGTTTTGCGCGATCGGCTCCAAAGGCGGCAAACGAAGCAGCTTCTGCCGCGACCGGCGAATTATCCTGGCGCCATCGATGGGAGAAACGACGCCATGAGCGCGAGCGCCAAGCCGAGCCCGGCCCTGCCGGTCAACGAGAACGACCGCCCGACCGGTCAGGCGATCCTGGGTCCCCGCGGCGTGGCCGATCCGGATCCGGCCGAGACCGCGGACTGGCTCGCCTCCCTCGAATCGGTCCTGCGCCACGGCGGCGCGGCCCGGGCGCGCTTCCTCCTCGACAGGCTGGAGCAGAAGGCGCGGGAGATCGGCATCGTCGAGGAGGCGCCGCCCTACTCGCCCTACCGCAACACCATCCCGCTCGAGAAGCAGCCGCCCTATCCGGGTGACCTCGCGGTCGAGGAGCGGATCACCTCGATCATGCGCTGGAACGCGCTCGCCATGGTGGTGCGGGCCAACATGGCCTACGGCGAGCTCGGCGGCCACGTCGCGAGCTATGCGTCCGCCGCCGAGATCTTCGAGCTCGGCTTCAACCACTTCTTCCAGGCCGGCGACGCCACCGGCGCGGGCGCCGACCTCGTGTTCTTCCAGCCGCATTCGGCGCCCGGCGTCTATGCCCGCGCCTTCCTGGAGGGGCGGCTCTCCGAGACCAACCTGAAGCATTACCGCCAGGAGATCGCCGGCGAGGGGCTGTGCTCCTACCCGCATCCCTGGCTGATGCCCGAGTTCTGGCAGGTGCCGACCGGCTCGATGGGCATCGGGCCGATGAACGCGATCTACCAGGCGCGCTTCATGCGCTACCTCAGCGACCGCGGCCTCGCGGAGACGGCCGGCCAGCACGTCTGGGGCGTGTTCGGCGACGGCGAGATGGACGAGCCGGAATCGATCGGCGCGCTGACGCTGGCGGCCCGCGAAAAGCTCGACAACGTCACCTTCGTGATCAACTGCAACCTCCAGCGCCTCGACGGACCGGTTCGCGGCAACGGCCAGATCATCCAGGAGCTGGAGAGCGTCTTCCGCGGCGCCGGCTGGAACGTCGTCAAGGTGCTGTGGGGCTCGGAATGGGACGCGATCTTCGCCCGCGACACCAACCACGCCCTGCTGCGCCGCTTCGCCGCCACGGTGGACGGCAAGTACCAGACGCTGGGCGCCAAGGACGGCGCCTACAACCTCGCCCACTTCTTCGGTGAGGACGAGGAGGTGAAGGCGCTGGTCTCCCACATGTCGGACGGCGACGTCGACAAGCTCAAGCGCGGCGGCCACGATTTCCGCAAGCTCTACGCGGCCTTCGCCGCGGCGAAGGCCACCAAGGGCCGCCCGACGGTGATCCTGGCCAAGACCAAGAAGGGCTACGGCATGGGCGGGGCCGGCGAATCGCGCATGACCGCCCACCAGGCGAAGAAGCTCGACACCGACGCTCTCAAGGCCTTCCGTGATCGCTTCGCCCTGCCGCTCACCGACGCGCAGGTCGAGGGCCTGGAATTCTACAAGCCCGACGAGAACAGCCGCGAGTTGCGCTACTTGCGCGAGCGCCGCGAACAACTCGGCGGCTTCCTGCCGAAGCGCCGTCGCACGGCGGCCCACGTCCCGGTGCCGGATCTCTCGACCTATGCCGGCTTCGCGCTCGAGGCCGACGGCAAGGAGATGTCGACCACCACCGCGGCGGTGCGGCTGTTCAGCAGCCTGATCAAGCACAAGGAGCTGGGCCCGCGCGTCGTGCCGATCGTCGCCGACGAGGCGCGCACCTTCGGCATGGCGAACCTCTTCCGGCAGGTCGGCATCTACTCGCCGCTCGGCCAGCTCTACGAGCCGGAGGATGCCGGCTCGATGCTCTACTACAAGGAATCCCGCGACGGGCAGCTCCTGGAGGAGGGCATCACGGAAGCGGGCGCGATCTCGTCCTGGGCCGCGGCCGCGACCTCCTACAGCGTCCACGGCCTCGCGATGCTGCCGTTCTACATCTACTACTCGATGTTCGGCTTCCAGCGCGTCGGCGACCTGATCTGGGCGGCGGCCGACCAGCGCGCCCGCGGCTTCCTGATCGGCGCCACGGCGGGCCGCACCACGCTCGGCGGCGAGGGGCTGCAGCACCAGGACGGGTCGAGCCACCTCGTCGCCGCGACGATCCCGAATTGCCGCGCCTACGACCCGGCCTTCGCCTACGAGATGGCGGTGATCCTCGATCACGGCGCCCGCGACATGATGGAGCGCGACGTCGACGCCTTCTACTACGTCACGGCAATGAACGAGAACTACGCCCAGCCCTCGATGCCCGACGGCGTGCGGGACGGGATCATCCGGGGGATGTACCGTTTTGCCGGCTATGGAAACGATGAGCCGGCTATTCGTCTTCTCGGCTCGGGGGCTATCCTGCCGGAGGTCATCGCGGCGGCCAAGCTCCTCGCCGAGGAATGGGGCATCGCCAGCGAGGTCCACAGCGTCACGAGCTTCAGCGAGCTCGCCCGCGAAGCCCGCGAGGTCGAAAGGTCGAATCGCCTCAATCCGGGTCTGCCGCCGAAGCGCAGCCTCGTCGAGGAATCGCTGTCCGGTCCCGCCCCGGTGGTCGCCGCCACCGACTACGTCCGCGCCTATCCGCAGCTGATCGCGACCGCGATCCAGGCCCGCTACGTCACGCTCGGCACCGACGGCTTCGGCCGCAGCGACACCCGCAGCGCGCTGCGGGCCTTCTTCGAGGTCGACCGTCACCACGTCGCGGTGGCGGCGCTCGCGGCGCTCGCCGACGACGGCAAGCTCGACCGAGCGACGGCGGCGGAGGCGGTCGCCCGCTACGGGCTCGGCGCGAACCGGCCGGCGCCCTGGACGGTGTGAGGGCATTCGACCGGGCAAGGCGCGGGACTTCGGGCCCCACGCAGGCGGGAGCTTAAGGGTCCCGCCTGCGTGGGAGATTGTGTCAGGACGTCCCCGGTCTCACCGCGGACTTAAGAACACGTCGGCACTCGCTCCCACGGGATTGACGCTGCCCCCAAGACACGGCCTGATCCACCCAAGGCCGGGCCATCGAAGCACCGGCGCGGCGGAGGGGACGCAGCGGATGGCGCGAGGCGCTGAGCAGGCGGTGGCGCGGGACCTCGTCGGGGCGACACCGGCGCCCGACGATGCGGGGCGCGCGCGGCTCCACGCCCTTCGGACCGGTCTCGAAGCCGGACTGATCGGCTCGACCGGCCTCGTCGAGCGGCTGCTGATCGGGCTCCTCACCGGCGGCCACCTGTTGATCGAGGGGGCGCCGGGCCTCGCCAAGACCCGGGCGGTCAAGCGCCTCGCCGACGGGCTGCATACGGGCTTCGCCCGCATCCAGTGCACCCCCGACCTGATGCCCGCCGACCTCACCGGCACCACGGTCTGGCGGCCCGACGGCGGCCGGTTCGAGTTCCTGGAAGGCCCGTTGTTCCATTCCCTGGTCCTCGTCGACGAGGTCAACCGCGCCCCGCCCAAGGTGCAGTCGGCGCTGCTCGAGGCGATGGCCGAGCGCCAGGTCACGGTGGCGGGCACCACCCATGCCCTGCCCGATCCCTTTATGGTGGTGGCGACCCAGAACCCGATCGAGCATGCCGGCACCTTCCCGCTGCCGGAGGCGCAGCTCGACCGGTTCCTGCTCCACGTCGTGGTCGAGATGCCGGACGAGGCGTCCGAGCGGCGCATCCTCGATCTCGTCGAGGGCGAGATGACCGAGGATGTCGCGCCGATGCCGGTGCGGCTCACCGCGGAAGAGCTGCGCGCCGCCCGCACCGCCGCGCTCAAGACCCACGTCTCGCCGGCGCTCAAGGACTTTCTCGTCCGCCTCGTCGCCGCCACCCGGGGCGGGCCGGCGGCGGCGGACCTGCGCGGCGCCATCGAGCATCCGGTCTCGCCCCGCGGCACCCTGGCGTTGATGCTCGCCGGCAAGGCCCGGGCCTACCTGCACGGGCGCGACCACGTCACCCCGGACGACATCGTGGCGCTCGCTCCCGACGCGCTCGCCCACCGCCTCGCCCTCACCTGGCGCGCCGCCGCCGAGGGGCAGACCACCCGGGCGCTCGTCGCCGGCCTGCTCGACCGGGTGCACCCGCTCTGAGGATCGTCCCGACCGTGGCACGGCCGCTTCCCGGCTCCGATCCGCTCAAGGCCCCGGGCATCGCCCTCGAGGCCGCCGCCCTCATGGGCCTGCGCCACCTCGCCCGCCGCGGCGCCGGCACGGCGACCCGGGTCCGCGCGGGCCTGCCCGGCGGCCTCGTCACCCGGCGGCGCGGGCGCGGGACGGAGCCCGACGACGTGCGCCCCTTCGCCGAGGGCGACGACGTGCGCCACATCGACCGCAACGTCACCGCCCGCACGGGATCGCTCCACGTCCGCACCCATCACGAGGAGCGCGACCGCGCCGTGGTGCTGGTGGCGGATTTCCGGCCCTCCATGCTGGTCGGCACCCGCCGGGCCCTGCGCTCGGTCGCCGCCGCCGAGGCGCTGGCGCTGCTCGGCTGGCGCATCGTCGGCGATGGCGGCCGGGTCGGTCTCTGCGTCGCGGCTCCCGAGCCCGCCGCCCTGCCGCCCGCGGGCGGCGGGCGCGGCATGGCGGCCCTGTGCCAGGCCCTGGCGCGGGCCCACGAGCGCGCGCTCCTCGGCCCTCTGGACCCCGACCCGCCGCTCGGACCCGTGCTGGAGCGGGCCCGCGCGCTGCTGCCGGCGGGCGGGCACCTCGTGCTCGCGAGCGCCCTCGACGCGCCGGGCGAGGGGTTTGCCGAGGCGGTGGCGGTCCTGGCCGAGCGCATCTCGGTGAGCCTGATCCTGGTGAGCGACCCGTTCGAGCGCGCCGCCCCGCCCGGCCTCTATCCCTACGCCACCCCGGACGGGCGGCGCGGCACCGCCCGGCCGGCCAAGGAGTCGGCCAAGGGACTCGCCAAGGCACGGCCGGCGCCGGAGGAGCGCGTCGCGCCCTATACCCGCCTCGGCGTCGCGACCCTGCGCGTCGATTCCGAGATGGGTCCCGAGGGGGTCGCCCCCCTGATGGAGCGGCTCGATGCCGTGCTGTGAGGTTCCCCCCGGCGCGCTCTCCGCCCTGCGCGGCCTGCACCTGCCGCCCGATCCGGGTCTGGTCCGGCCCGGGGTGCTGGCGGCGGTCGTGGCGGGCCTCGCGCTCGCGGGTCTCGTCGCCTGGCTGTGGCCGCGCTGGCGCGCCCGCCCGGTTCGGCGCGCGGCGCTCGCCGAGCTCGCCGCCGCCCGCGCCCTGCCGCCCGCCGAGCGCCGCCTCGCCCTGGCCCGCCTCAGCCGGCGGCTCGCCCGCAGCCTCGGGGTCGAGGGGCCGGCGGGGCTCGACGCCGCCCTGCGCACCGACTTCTTCGGCCGCGGCCCCGGCCGGGTGCTGACCGAGGCCCTCTACGCCCCGGGGCCGGTGCCGGACCTGTCGGCCGCCGAGGCCGGGCTCGCCCGCCTCGTCGCCGGCCTGCGGGCCTGACGCCGATGGCCGGGCTCGCCTCCCTCGACTTCGCGGCACCGCTCGCCGCCCTGCTCCTGCCGCTGCCGCTTCTGGCCGCCCGCTTCCTGCCGCCGCGGCCCGGGGGCAGCGGGGCGCTCGCCGTCCCCGCCTCCCTCGTCGCGGGGCTCGATCGCGGCGGGCCGCTCACCGTCGGGGTGCGGGGCCGCGCGGCGCTGACCTGGCTCCTCTGGGTCGCCCTCGTCGCCGCGCTCGCCGGTCCGCGGCTGGTCCTGCCCGGCGCGGCTCTGCCGGCCTCAGGGCGGGATATCGTGCTCGCCCTCGATCTCTCGGGCAGCATGGAGCGGATCGACTTCTCCCTCGACGGGCGCACCTCCTCGCGGCTCGCCGCGGTCAAGCGCGTCGGCGCCGACTTCATCCGCCGCCGGACCGGCGACCGGGTCGGCCTCGTGATCTTCGCCGACCAGGCCGACGTCGCTGCCGCCCCGACCTTCGACACCAAGGCCGTCGCCCGGGCGCTCGAAGAGGCGCAGATCGGGCTCGTCGGCCGCTCGACCGGTATCGGCGACGGGCTCGGCCTCGCCTTGAAGCGCCTCCAAACCCTCCCGGGTCCCTCCAAGGTGGTGGTGCTGCTCTCCGACGGCGCCAACAATGCCGGCCAGACCACCCCGCGGGACGTCGCCGTGCTCGCCCGCGAGCTCGGCATCCGGGTCCACACCATCGCGCTCGGCCCCCGCGACCTCGCCGACGCGAACGGCGAGCAGGACGTGGTCGATTCGGACGCCCTGCGCGACGTCGCGGCGACGAGCGGCGGCCGCTTCTTCCGGGTGCGCACCACCGACGACCTCGCCGGGGTGGCCGACAGCATCGACGCCCTAGAAGGCGGCCGCGACCGGGCCCCGCCGGTGCCGCTGCGCCGCGACCTCTGGCCCTGGCCCGGCGCCGTGGCCCTGCTCTCGGCACTGGCCCTGCTGCTGACCCGGAGGGCCGCGTGAGGACGTGTCCATGACCGAAGCCGTCACGCTCCTGCGCCCGTGGTGGCTCCTCGCCCTGCCGGTCCTCGGGCTGCTCGCCTGGCGCGCCGCCCACCGCTCGGCGCCGCTCGGCGACTGGGTCCGGGCCGTCGAGCCGCACCTGATGGCGGCGCTCGCCGCCCGCGGGGCGGTGCGGCCGGGGCGCCGGGGCGGGCAGGTCCTCCTGGTGCTGGCCGGCGCCCTCCTGGCGCTGGGCCTCGCCGGCCCGGCGCTGGAGCGGCGCGACGTGGCGGGCTTCCGCAACCTCGACGCGACGATCCTGTGCCTCGACCTGTCGCGCTCGGTCGCGGAGGGCGGGCGCCTCGGCGAGATGCGGGTGCTGGCCCAGGCGCTGGCCGAGGCCGCCGGCACCCGCTCGGTCGCCTTGGTGGCCTATGCGGGCGACGCCTACCTCGCGGCGACGCCGACCACCGACCGCGACTCCCTCGGCACGATCCTGTTCGCCCTCGACGGCGCCACGGTGCCGGATCGCGGCAGCCACCCGGCCCGGGCGCTGGCGCTCGCCCGCCGGACGCTGGCCGAGGGCGCGGTGGTGACCGGCGACGTGGTGCTGGTGAGCGACGGCGGCGGCCTCGACGACGCGGCAATGCGCGAGGCCGCGGCGCTGGCGGCGGACGGCCACCGGGTGCACACCGTGCTGGTGACCGATCCCGCCCTGCCGCCCGAGGCGCCGCGGCCGGACGGCGCCGGCATGGCCCGCCTCGCCACGACCGGCGGCGGCAGTGCCGGCAGCCTCGACGCGCCGGCTCCCGTGCTGGCGGCAATCTCCGAGACGGTCGCCCGCCACCTCGCCGAGGGCGGCTACGCGGTGCTGGCCTGGCGCGATCTCGGCCGCTGGCTCGCCGGCCTCGCCCTGCTGCCGGTCCTCATGCTGTTTCGGCGGAGCGCCTGATGCGGATCGCGCTTCTCGCCGCCGGTGGCCTCGCCCTCGTCGGACTCGCGGTCGAGCCCGCCGCGCTGGCCCGCCTCCTGATGGGTGCCGGGATGCCGGGCCTCGCGGCCGCGATCAGCGACGACCCGGCCTGGCGCGGCACGGCCCTCTACGCCGCCGGCCGCTATCCGGAAGCCGCCGAGGCCTTCGCGGGATCGCCCTACAACCGCGGCAACGCGCTGGCGCTCGCCGGCGACCTCAAGGGCGCGATGGCCGCCTACGACGCGGCGCTCGTCCGCGACCCGTCCGACGAGGACGCCAAGGCCAACCGCGAGCTGATGGCGCGCCTGCTCGACACGCCGGACGCTCCAGGCGGGCGCACCGCCGGAGAGGCCAACGCCCAGGCCGACGCGACGACCCGCTACGCCACCAAGACCGAATCCGACGCCAACGATGCGGGCACCGCCTCGACCGGCGAGGGGCTGGCCGGTCACCGCGAGGCCTCCACGGCGGCGGATTCGCCCGGCAATTCCAAGGCCGCCCGCACCGGCAAGGCCGAGCAGCGGGCGGTCGATCCCGGCCGCGGCCAGGCCCGCGGCTCGGCCAGCGACGCCGAGGGCGGCGGGCGCCAGGGCGGCGGCAATGCCAGCGTGTCCGAGGTGGTGGAGCGCGAGGTGCGTCGGGTCTCGAAGAGCTTCGAGGCCCGGGAGATCCGCCCCGACCGGCACTGGCTCGCGACCCTGCCGGACGATCCCGGCCGCTTCGTCCGCCTGCGCATCCTCGCCGAGCAGACCCGCCGCCGCGCCGACGGCACCGCCGTGCAGCCCGGGAGCAATCCATGGTGACGTCGTGGCGCAGGGCGCGCGGAAGCCTGCTCGCGGTCGTGCTGGTGCTCGCCGCCGCTCCCGCCCGGGCGCTGGAGGAGGGCGACCTCACCCTCACGGTCACGGCCGAGACCCCGGGCTCGGCCGAGCCCTATCCGCGCGAGATGGTGCTGCTGCGCATCCACGGGGTCTACCGGGCCCAGATCGCGCTCGAGGAGCTGCGCCAGCCGAGCCTGCCGCATTTCGGCTGGACCCAGCTCGGCCGCGACCGCTGGTCCCGCACCACGATCCAGGGCCAGGAAGCCCGCAGCTTCGAGCGCGTCGTCGCGGTGTTTCCGCAGGGACCCGGCCGCTTCACCGTCGATCCCTTCATCCATCGCCTGACGATCGTCGACAACGGCGAGCGCCGGGTGGTCGAGGTGCGCTCCCCTCCCCTGCCGATCGCGGTCGCGGCCTGGCAGGGCCCGGGGGGGCCCGAGGCGGCGGAGCCCTGGTGGCTGCCGGCCCGGGACCTGACGGTGACCGACGCCTGGGAGCCCGAGCCCGAGACCCTGAAGCTCGGCGAACCGGCGCGCCGCACCGTGACGCTGGAGGCGAGCGGCCTCACCGCCGACGCCCTGCCGCCGCGGCCGGTTCTGCGCACCCGCGGCGTCCTCACCTTCGCCGGCCCGGTCGAGCGGCAGACCCGCATCACCCCGGCGGGTCCCGTCGCCCGCGTGACCTATCGCTGGGACGTGCGCCCCGGCGTGCCCGAGCCGATCACGCTCTCGGCGATCACCATCCCGTGGTTCGACACGAAGGCGCGGGTGATGCGCGAGGCCGAGATCCCGGCCCGCATCATCGGCGGCCGCGCCGCGGCGGTCGAGGCGGCTCCGCCCCCCGCCCCGGCCTCGCCCTGGCGGGTGCTGGCCGCGGGGCTCGCCGCCTTCGGCGTCGGCCTCGGCGCCTGGCGAACCTTGCGCCGCCGCGAGGCGCCGGGGGCCTCCGCCCTGCGGGCGCTGGCCCGGGCCGGCCGGCGGCGCGACCCGCGGGCCTTCCATGCGGCCATCAGCGAGGTTGCCCGCCGCGATCCGGCGCGCGCCGCCCTCTGGCGGGCCGATCCCGGCACCGGTCCGCGTCTCGCCGCCCTCGACGCCGCCCTGTTCGGTGATGGTCGGACGCCGGTCCCGCATCGGGACCCGGTGCCGGACCTCGCCGGCCTCGCCCGCGACCTCGCGCGCCTGCACCCCCCGACGATGGCGCCGGATGCCCTGGCGCCCCTCGACGGTCCCGTGCGTCACGCCGGCTGAGGCAGGCGCTGGGGGCCGGGCTCCCCCGCGAGGAGCCGCGCCCGGGTGGCGTGGAAGGCGGTGCCGGCCGCGGCGAAGAACCCCGCCGGCAGCGCGCCGTAGCGCGACAGCCGCGCCTCGACCGTGCCCCAGCCGACCGCCTCGGCGATCGCGAAGGCGCGCAGCCCCTTCTCGATCCGCTCATCGGTGTCGGCGAAGTCGGCGAAGTGCAGCGTCTCCCGGCGCGGCATATAGGCAAAGCGAATCGAGGGGCGCAGCGCCAGGCGCCGCACCGGTTCCCAGGCGAAGCCCGCCGCGGCCGCCGCGACCGCCGGCGCCACCACGGCGCGTTGCTCCCAGCGGAAGCACGCCTCGAACAGATACGCCCGCTCGCCCGGGTTCAGGCTCCGCATCCGCCGCCCGGCCCGGTGGCAGCGGTTGAGCGCGTCGAGGAGCCCGGGATCGAGATGCGCCTCGGCGCCGGCCCGCTCGCCATGGGCCAGGGTGAAGCGGTAGCCCGCATAGACCTCGACGAAGACCCGCCGGTTGATCTCCCGGAAGGCCTCGGCGAAACCCGCCAGGCCGGCGAGCCGGGCCCGGCGCAGGTCCGGCCGGTGCAGCGCCGCGAGGGAGAGCGCGGCCCCGGCCCGGCCGCCCCAGGCGAAGTAGCCCCGGGCCCAGAGCGCACCGTGCGCGGCGAGGAGCGGAAAGGCGTGGCCGCCGCCCGAGTGGCGGAAGAGGTGGTGATAGGCCAGGGTGCGCTGGGCGAGGTCGCCCGTGCCCCCGGCGAGGAGCTCCGCCTCGTGCCGCGCGGCGGCGTAGTCCCGTGCGAGCCCGTCTCCCGCCTCGACACCCGACGCCTCCGAGCCCGCCATCGCCGCCTCCTGTTTAGGCTGTAGCCTAAATTGCACAGGGTGGGGAGGGCTGCTATTTTGTCAACGGTCTAATTAGTCGGGGGCCTAAATTGTCGGACGGCCTGCAGGTGATGGCGGAGGCGCTGGTGTCGCCGGTCCGGCGCAAGATCCTCGCCTACCTGTCGGCCGGTCCGCTCAGCGCCGGGGAGATCGCGGCGCGGTTCGAGATCTCGAAGCCGTCGCTGTCGGGCCATCTCTCGATCCTGTCGGCGGCCGGGCTGATCGTCGGTGCGCGCCACGGCAACCGGATCGAGTACAGCTTGGTCGAGGACAGCCTCGTCAACAAGCTCGGCGCCCTGGTGCAGGAGGTCTGCCCGGTGGCCGGGCCGCTGCGGCGCGAGGCCCGCCGAAAGGCGGTGCGACGGGACCGCTCCCCGGACGACGCGACGTCGGACGAGCCGCAGGCCGGCTGACGAAATCCGGGAAGGCGGGATGCGGCCGGTTGCCTTCCGCGGCACCGTCCCTGCATACCCCCGTGGTTCCCGCCCGAAGGGTCGCGACCGCAATGACCGAGACCAGCCTCCGCCTCGGCGCCCGCGTGATGGCGCTGATCGACGACCTTGCCGGCCACACCGACGAGCCCGGCCGGCTGACCCGGCTCTACCTCTCGCCGGCCCATCGGGCGACGGCGGAGGCGGTGCTGGACCTGATGCGGGCGGCGGGCCTCTCGGCCCGGATCGACGCCGCCGGCACCGTGGTCGGGCGGCTGGAGGGTCGCGCGCCGGGGCTGCCGGCCCTGGTGCTCGGCTCGCATATCGACAGCGTGGTCGATGCCGGCCGCTACGACGGCCCCCTCGGGGTCGCGGCGGCCCTGGTGGTCGCGGAGGAGCTGCGCGGCGAGGCCCTGCCCTTCGCCCTCGAGGTGGTGGCCTTCGGCGACGAGGAGAACGTCCGCTTCCCGACCTCGCTCTCGACCTCGAAGGCGTGGGCCGGCCAGTACCGGTCCGAGTGGCTGGAGGGCCGCGACGCCGCCGGTCTCACCTTGCGCGAGGCGCTGGTGGCCTTCGGCGGCGACCCGGACGGGATCCCGGCGCTCGCCCGGCGCCCGGACGAGGTCGCCGGCTACCTGGAGGTCCATATCGAGCAGGGCCCGGCGCTCGAGGCGGCGGTGCAGCCGGTCGGCGTGGTCTCGGCCATCGCCGGCCTGACCCGGGCGCGCTGCACCGTGACGGGCGAGGCCAACCACGCCGGCACGGTGCCGATGGGGATGCGCCGGGACGCGCTTGCCGCCGCCGCCGAGATGGCGCTCGCGGTCGAGCGCCTCAGCGAGGGCATGCCCGGCACCGTCGCCACGGTGGGGTCGCTCGCGGTGGTGCCGGGCGCCGTCAACGTGATTGCGGGCCAGGTCGATTTCAGCCTCGACGTGCGCTCGCCGGTCGATCCCGACCGCCACGGCCTGTTCGCGGCGATCCAGGCCGAGTGCCGGGCGATCGCGCAGCGCCGCGGAGTCGGTTTCACGAGCGAGACCTTCATGGACAATCCCGCGGTCGGCCTCGATCCGGGCCTGCGGGCCGGCCTCGACCGGGCGGCGCGGCGCCTCGGCTTCGCGCCGCTGCCGCTGCCGTCGGGCGCCACCCACGACGCGGTGGCGATGGCGGCGCTCGGCCCCTCCGCGATGCTGTTCGTGCGCTGCCGCGGCGGGATCAGCCACAACCCCGCCGAGTCGATCACCCTGGAGGATGCCGACGCGGCGACCCGGGTGCTCCTCGGCACGGTGCGCGACCTCGCGGGCCTCCCCCACTGACCGATACGAGACACTCAGGTGATGCAGCAGGACGAACGGACGGCCGACATCGTGGTGGTCGGCGGCGGCATGGTGGGGCTGTCCTCCGCCATCGCGCTCAAGGATAGCGGCCTCGACGTGGTGCTGTGCGATCCGGGCGAGGCCCGGGCCCGCACCTCCTACGGCAATGCCGGCGTGGTCAGCCGCGGCTCGATCTTCCCGATGTCGAGCCCGGCCCTGTGGGGCAAGCTGCCGGCCTATCTGCGCAACGCCGATGCGGGCCTGCGGCTGCGCCACCTCCACCTCCTGCGGGTGATGCCCTGGGCGGCGCATTTCCTGGCGAGCGCCCGGACCTCGGCCTGGCGCCGGGCCGCCGCGGCGTTGGCCCCGCTCACCGACGCCGCCTTCCCCGAGCATCGCCGCCTCGCCGACCGGGCCGGCGTGCCCCACCTGCTGCGCGAGAGCGGCTGGGTGAAGCTCTACCGCACGGAAGAAGCCTTCGCGGGGGCGGCCCTCGAGCGCGAGATCCTCGCCCATCACGGCGTGCCGTTCGAGATCTTCGACGGGCCCGCGATCCAGGCCCTGGAGCCGGCGCTGATCCGCCCCTTCGCCCGGGCGATGCTGCTGCCGGAGACCGGCGCGGTCGGCGATCCGGGCGGGCTGGTCGAGGCGAGCGAAAAGCTGTTCGCCGGCCTCGGCGGGCGGATCCTGCCCACCACCGTGTCCCGCCTCGAGCCCGAGGCCGAGGGCTGGCGCGTCGTCCATCCGGGCGGCACGGTGCGGGCGCGCCAGGTCGTGCTGGCGACGGGGGCGGCGGCCAACGAGCTGTCGCGCCCCCTCGGCTACCGCTTCGCCTTCGCGGCCGAGCGCGGCTACCACCGCCACTACGCGCTCCTGCCCGGCAGCCCGGCCCTGACCCGGCCGATCTACGACACCGGCGCCGCCTCGATCCTGTCGCCGATGGGCGAGGGCCGGGTGCGGGTGCTCTCCGGCGTCGAGGTCGCCGACCGCCACGCCGAGCCGGATTACCGCCAGATCGAGGCGGCGGCGAAGGAGGCCGCCGGCACGGTGCGCCTCGGCCAGCCCCTCGACAACCGGCCCTGGCTCGGCTCGCGCCCCTCGACCCCCGACGGCTTGCCGGTGATCGGACCCGCCCCGCGCCACAAGGGCCTGATCTTCGCCTTCGGCCACGGCCATATCGGCCTCTCGACCGGCCCGATCACCGGC
>NZ_JTHF01000299.1 GCF_001043895.1 Methylobacterium indicum | reverse complement strand
CCGACCGCCCGCCGGCGAGCCGCACGGTCGGCAGCACCTTGAGCGGCGGCTCGCCCGGGCGGTCGGTCGCGGCCTGGCCCGGCGCCGGTTCCCGGCGCCGCCCGCCGAGGAACTGGCCGACGATGTTGCCGACCAGCGCCGCGCCGTCGCCGCCGAGCCGGGCGCCGAGCTGCTCGCTGATCAGCGGGGCGATCACCTGTTCGAGCCCGGCGGTGCGCACGTCGAACTGGCCCGAGGGGCGGTGCAGCTCGTCGAGGGCGACCACGCCCTGCGCCCGCAGCCGCCGGCCGCCCTTCTCGGCCGCGAGGCTGGTGACCTCGACGGTGCCGCCGGCCTCGCGCCAGCGCTCCAGCTCCTGCGCCAGGGTGCGGGTGCGGAAGCCCGCCGCCCGGGTCACGGTGGCGTCGAGCGCGAGGTCCGCCGGCTCCGTGCCGCCGAGCAGCGGATCGAGCACCGGCACCGCGGCCTGCATCACCCGGGCGCTCAGGTCGACGGCGCCGTCGGTCTCGAAGCGGCCCGGGGTCGGGCGGGCATGCAGTTCGAGATGCCGGGTCGAGAAGTCGATCGGCGAGGGATCGGCGCCGGTGACGCTGCCCTTCAGCCCGTCCGCCACCACGGAGGCGCGCTGGAAGCCGTCGCTCGTGGCGTGCAGGCTCGCCTCCAGGCCGGTCCAGGTCACGTCGGCGGCAAGGCCGCCCTGCTGCACCTTGAACGGCCCGGTCGCCTCCAGGATGACGTGGCGCGGCTGGTAGACCTGCGCCACCGCGACGAGCGGCCCGGTGGTGAAGCGCACGTCGGACCGGGCGAAGCCGAGCGAGGCGCAGCGCAGCTCGAACCGGAACGGGAAGCCGGTCAGCGAGCGGTCGGCGCAGGTCCATTGCCGCCCCGCCTGGGCCTCGCGGGCAAACCACCGGTCGATCTCGCCCTCGGCCTTGCCCCGCAGCCAGAACCAGCCCGCACTCCAGGCGAGCGCCACGAGCAGGAGGAGCACGAACGGCGCGAACAGCCCGAGGCGCAGGCCCGGCCCGCGCCCTCCGGTCGTCCGCCCCGTCTCGGTCGTCGGCCCCGCTTCCGTCGGCCTGTCCATCGGCATGATCCCGGTTCTGCGGCGGTCCTGACGGACCGCCCGGATTGAACCGCGCTCCCGTAGCTGCTACCGGCCGCGCCCGGCAAGTGAGACCGGCGGGTGACACCGAACAGGCGAGGCACGCTCGCGCGATCGTGCCGGGGGGAGGATGCGAGCGATGGAGGCGGGCGAGCCGTCGGATCTCTGGGTGTTCGGCTACGGCTCGCTGATGTGGCGGCCGGGCTTCCCCTTCGTCGAGAGCGGGCCGGGGCGCCTGCGCGGCTATCACCGCTCGCTCTGCGTGCTCTCGCACGTCCATCGCGGCACGCCGGAGCGGCCGGGCCTAGTGCTCGGGCTCGACCGGGGCGGCTCCTGCCGCGGCATGGCGTTCCGGGTCGCGGGCCCCGACGCGGCCGGCACGCTCGCCTACCTGCGCGAGCGCGAGCAGGTCACGGCGGTCTATGTCGAGCGGGTGCTCGGGGTCACCCTCGACGACGGCCGCCGCATCGCGGCGGTGACCTACCTCGTCGATCGCCGCCACCCGCAATATGCCGGCCGCCTGCCGGAGGCCGAACTGGTGCGGCTGGTGCGCCAGGGCCTCGGCCGCTCGGGCGCCAACCCGGACTACGTCCGCCACACCCACGACCAGCTCGTCGCGATGGGCATCCCCGACCCGATGCTCGCCCGCCTCGCCGCCGCCTGCGCGGTGCCGAGCCCGTGAGGCGGCGGGCCGGTGCGCGATCATTTCCCGTTCAGGTCCGGTAGGCCGTTTGGGCCTGGACTTTCGAACGACGGCCCGAACGGGCAAGCCGGAGCGCCTCCGCGTTGATGACCCCCACCACCCATCTCGCCCTGATCAACGCCTTCGTGGGCGACATCCAGGGCGGGCTCGGCCCCTTCCTCGGTACCTGGCTGGCGCAGGCCGCGAAATGGGGGCCGAGCGAGGTCGGCCTCGTCACCACCATCGTGGGCTTCGCCACCCTGGCGTTGAGCGGGCCGCTCGGCGCCCTGGTCGACCGGTTCGGCCGGCCCCGGATGCTGATCGCGGCCGCCTGCGCGGCGATCCTCCTCGGCACCCTGCTGCTGCTGCCCGCCCGCGCCTTCATGACGGTGCTCGCCGCCCAGTTCATCGCCGCGGCCGGCGGTACCCTGGTGGTGCCGGCGGTGACCGCGCTGACGCTCGGCATGGTCGGCAAGCAGGCATTTCCGAAGCAGCAGGGCCGCAACCAGGCCTGGAACCACGTCGGCATCCTGGGTGCCGCGCTCGCCATCAGCTTCGGCACGCCGGTCATGGGGCCGAGCATCGCCTTCTGGGTCCTGGGCGGCCTCTCCGCCTGCGCCATCGTGGCGGCGCTCACGACGCCGCGGAGCGCCTATAACGGCCGCCGCGCCGTCGGCTGGAAGGAGGACGACCCGGACGACAAGCCGGAGCGCTCCGGCATCCTGAAGGTCCTCTCCGACCGGCGCCTCCTGATCCTCTCGGCGGCGCTCGCCCTGTTCAACCTCGCCAACGGCTCGATGCTGAGCCTGCTCGGCCAGAAGCTCGTCGCGGCGGGGGAGGACGGCACCGGCTGGACCGCCCGCTACGTCATCGTCGCCCAGGGCGTGATGATCCCGGTGGCGCTGTTCGCCGGGTCGCTGGCCGACCGGCGCGGCCGGCGCCAGCTCCTCCTCGTCGCCTGCGCGGTGCTGCCGGCCCGTGCGCTCCTCTCCGCCTTCCTGTCCGATCCCTACTGGCTGATCCTGGCCGAGGTGCTCGACGGCGTCGCCTCCGGCGTCATCGGCGTCGCGGTGCCGGTGGTGGTGGCCGACCTGACCTGGGGTTCGGGCCGCACCCAGACGGCGCTCGGCACCGTCGCGGCGGTGCAGGGGGTGGGCGGCGCCCTCTCGGGCTGGGTC
>NZ_JTHF01000298.1 GCF_001043895.1 Methylobacterium indicum | reverse complement strand
CCGCCGAAGCCGAAGGAGTTCGACAGCGCGATGTCGACGTTCCGCTTCTGCGCCTTGTGCGGCACGAGGTCGATCGCGGTCTCGACCGAGGGATTGTCGAGGTTGAGGGTCGGCGGCACTACGCCGTCGCGGATCGCCAGCACGGAAAAAATCGCCTCGATCGCGCCGGCGGCGCCGAGCAGGTGGCCGGTGGCGGACTTGGTCGAGGACATCGCCACGTCGGTGGCGTTGCCGAGCAGGCGCTCGACCGCCTTCAGCTCCAGCTCGTCGCCGAGCGGGGTCGAGGTGCCGTGGGCGTTGATGTAGTCGATCTCGGAGGGCGTGATGCCGGCGCGCTTGACCGCCGCGCTCATGCAGCGGAAGGCTCCGTCGCCGTCCGGCGAGGGCGAGGTGATGTGGTAGGCGTCGCCCGAGAGGCCGTAGCCGATCACCTCGGCGTAGATCTTGGCACCGCGGGCCTTGGCGTGCTCGTACTCCTCGAGCACCACCACGCCGGCGCCCTCGCCCATCACGAACCCGTCGCGGTCGCGGTCGTAGGGGCGGGAGGCGCGCTGCGGCTCGTCGTTGAATCCGGTGGAGAGCGCCCGGCAAGCGGCGAAGCCCGCGAGCGAGAGCCGGTTGATCGGCGATTCGGCGCCGCCGGCCAGCATCACGTCGGCGTCGCCGAGGGCGACGAGGCGCGCGGCGTCGCCGATGGCATGGGCGCCGGTGGAGCAGGCCGTCACCACGGAGTGGTTCGGGCCCTTCAGGCCGTGGGCGATCGAGACCTGGCCGGAGGCCAGGTTGATGATCCGGCCCGGGATGAAGAACGGCGAGATCCGCCGCGGCCCCTTCTCGAACAGCGTCACCGAGGCATCGTAGATGCCGCCGATGCCGCCGATGCCGGAGCCGATGAGGACGCCGGTGGCGCACTGATCCTCGTGCGAGGTCGGGTGCCAGTCGGCGTCGTCGAGCGCCTGGCCGGCCGCCGCCATCGCGTAGACGATGAAGGGGTCGACCTTGCGCTGCTCCTTGGCTTCCATCCACGTGTCGGGATTGAAGGTGCCGTCGCTGCCGTCGCCAAGCGGGATCGAGCAGGCGATCTTGCACGCCAGATCCGAGACGTCGAAGGCCTCGACGCGGGCGGCACCGCTTTGCCCCTCGATGAGGCGGCTCCACGTGACGTCGACGCTGCTTCCCAGCGGCGACACCATTCCGAGGCCCGTGACGACGACTCGACGCATCGCGTTATCCCGACCCGATCCCATGACGGAAGCGTTCTACCTGTTAGCGGAGGATCGCGGCGATCAGCCGGCGTTCTTCTCGAGGAACTTGATCGCGTCGCCGACCGTCTGGATCGTCTCGGCGGCGTCGTCCGGGATCTCGACGTTGAACTCTTCCTCGAACGCCATCACCAGCTCGACGGTGTCGAGGCTGTCGGCGCCCAGATCGTCGATGAAGTTCGCGTTCGGGGTCACCTTCTCGGGCTCGACGCCCAGGTGATCGACGACGATCTTCTTCACCCGGTCCGCGATATCGCTCATCGTGTAGGTCCTTAAGTTACTGCTCGTGGAACTGTTCGGAGCCGCCGCGTGCGGGCGGAGCCCCGGGGAGAGTTCGTCATGCGGCCGGCGCACCGGTCGCGCGTGTCGTGGAAAAGCCGCGGACGGCCGGTCCGTCAATCCCCTTGCACGGCCGGCGGGTGCTTAACACAGGGATTCCGCCCTGGCGAGGCCCGCTTCAGCTCCGGTTAAGGAACCGTGCCCCGCCGGAGGAATGGGCCCCGTGCCCTGGGGACAACCCGCCGGTCCGACGCAATCGATCGTCGTCAGTACATCGCCATGCCGCCGTTGACGTGCAGCGTCTGCCCGGTGACGTAGGCGGCCTCGTCGGAGGCGAGGTAGACCGCGGCGGCCGCGATCTCGGCGCCCTCGCCGAGGCGCCCCATCGGCACCGTGGCGAGGATGCCCTCGCGCTGCTTGTCGTTCAGCACGTCGGTCATCGGCGAGGTGATGAAGCCCGGGGCGATGCAGTTGACGGTGATCTTGCGGCTCGCCACCTCGGCGGCCAGCGCCTTGGTGAGGCCGACGAGGCCGGCCTTGGCGGCGGCGTAGTTGCCCTGCCCGGCATTGCCGGTCGCGCCCACCACCGAGCCGATGTTGACGATGCGGCCGTGGCGGCGCTTCATCATGCCCTTCACCGCCGCCCGCGACAGCCGGAACGCCGCCGTCAGGTTCACGGCGATCACGCTGTCCCACTCCTCGTCCTTCATGCGCAGGAAGAGGTTGTCGCGGGTGATGCCGGCATTGTTGACGAGCACGTCGAGCCCGCCGAGCGCGGCCTCCGCCGCCGGCACCAGGGCCTCGACCGCCGCGGTGTCGGAGAGGTTGGCTTCCAGGACGTGGACGCGCTCGCCGAGCTCGCCCGCGAGCGCCTCCAGGGCCTCCCGCCGGGTGCCCGAGATCGCCACGTGGGCGCCCTGGGCGTGCAGGGAGCGGGCGATGGCGCCGCCGAGGCCGCCGGTGGCGCCGGTGACGAGGGCCTTGCGGCCGATGAGGTCGAACATGGGATCCGTCTTTCTCAGAGCGTGAAGGCCGCGACCTCGGCCGGGCTGCCGACCGGCGTGGCCGAGGAGCCCGCCGCGACGCGCTTGACGAGGCCCGACAGCACCTTGCCGGTGCCGATCTCGTAGAAGGCGTCGACGCCGGCCGCGGCCATGGCCGCCACGCATTCGCGCCAGCGCACGGTGCCGGTGACCTGCTCCACCAGGGCGTCGCGGAGCGCCGCCGGCTCGGCAATCGGGGCAGCCAGCACATTGGCCATCACCGCCACCTTGGCGGGGCGCAGGTCGACGCGGGCGAGCGCCTCGCGCATCGCCTCGGCGGCGGGCGCCATCAGGCCGCAATGGAACGGCGCCGAGACGTTGAGCATCACCGCACGCTTGGCGCCGCGGCCCTGCGCCAGGGCGACCGCCCGCTCGACCGCCGCGCGGTGGCCCGACACCACGACCTGGCCGGCGCCGTTGTCGTTCGCCACGTCGCAGACGTCGCCCTCACGGGCCTGCGCCGCCACCTCGGTCGCCGCCTCGACATCGAGGCCGAGCAGCGCCGCCATGGCGCCCGAGCCCACCGGCACCGCCTGCTGCATCGCCTCGCCGCGCAGGCGCAGCAGGCGCGCCGCATCGGCCAGCGACAGGCTGCCGGCGGCGGCGAGGGCGCTGTACTCGCCGAGCGAGTGGCCGGCCACGAACGCCACGTCCCGGGCGAGGTCGAGGCCGCGCTCGGCCTCCAGCACCCGCAGCACCGCGATGCTGGAGGCCATCAGGGCCGGCTGGGCGTTGGCGGTGAGGGTCAGCTCCTCGGCCGGGCCCTCGAACATCAGGCGCGAAAGGTTCTGGCCCAGGGCCTCGTCGACCTCGGCGAAGACGGCGCGGGCGGCGGCGTGATCCTGAGCGAGGGCCGAGCCCATGCCGACGGCCTGGCTGCCCTGGCCCGGAAAGATGAAGGCGCGCGACACGTGCGGGTGTTTCCTGCCCTGAATTGAGTCGATGCGGCTGCGGGACGCAGCGATTGGGCGGCGCCAGTCGCAGAGCGGCAGGCGCTAGTCAAGCGTGGCCGGACCGTAAAAATTCATCGCCGCGTTCGGGGGAATCGTGCGAGCCGGACATGATCGCTCGCATGGGTCTCTGCGGAGGCCGGGCTGTTCGACAAGAAGGCACGGCGCGGGTTTCCCCCTCCCCCCTCTGCGGGGGAGGGTGGCGAACGCAGTGAGCCGGGAGAGGGGTGGCGCGACGCTGTTCCAAGTGGGCGCCCTTCACGAAGGCTCTGCCATATTCTGAAGCGTGGTTCCCCTCTCCCGCCCCGCATCCGCGGGGCACCCTCCCCCGCAGAGGGGGGAGGGAAAAACCCGCGCCATTGACTGTACCCATCCGCCCTGCACAGACCCACGCCGTCCCCATCCCCACCAAGCGCTTGTTGCAAAACGGCATGTCGTGTAGGGAGGCCGCTACTCCGAGATTTTCGTTTGACCAAGGAAGGGGTCGCGCATGGCTCGCGTCACCGTTGAGGACTGCATCGACAAGGTCGAGAACCGCTTCGAGCTGGTGCTGCTCGCCGGCCACCGGGCTCGCCTGCTCTCCTCCGGCGCTCCCCTCACCATCGACCGCGACCGCGACAAGAACCCGGTCGTGGCCCTGCGCGAGATCGCCGACGAGACCATCACGCCGGACGACCTCAAGGAGCAGCTGATCCACTCGCTGCAGAAATACGTCGAGGTCGACGAGCCGGAGGCCGAGACGGTGCCGCTGCTGTCGAGCTCGCCGGCCGCCGCCGCGGTGGCGCCGCAGGCCTCGGGCGACGGCGACGACATCCAGTTCGACCGGATGAGCGAAGAGGACCTGCTGCGCGGCCTCGAGAACCTCGCGCCCCCGACCGAGACGGAAGAAGAGGGCGACTGACGCCCCGCAGAGGCGGTTCGCGTCCCGGCGGGACGGCATCGTCCCCGCAACGAGTCCCGAACCCGGCCGAGAGGCCGGGTTTTTTCGTGTCCGCCGCCCGTGAAAGCGGGGCTGCCGCGACGTTTAGGGGCTGGCGCGACCGCACGTTCGGCTCGATATTCCCATCTGGACCTCCACAAGCGTCGTCGGCGTTCAGCGCAACCGGATCAGGATCCGGTACGCCGCGACGCCCCCGCGCCGGGCCCCAGGGCCCGGCACCCGTCGCGCGCTGCAAGGAGACCAACGGCGGATGATGCGCCAGTACGAGCTCGTCGAGCGGGTCAAGGCCTACAATCCCGGCGCCGACGAGGGGCTGCTGAACCGGGCCTACGTCTACGCGATGCGGGCGCACGGCACGCAGAAGCGCGCCTCCGGGGACCCGTTCTTCGCCCACCCGCTCGAGGTGGCGGCCATCCTGACCGACCTGCGGCTCGACGATGCCACCATCGTGGCGGCGGTGCTGCACGACACGGTGGAGGACACCGCCGCCACCCTGGACGAGATCAACCGGGTCTTCTCGCCGGAGATCGGCACGCTCGTCGACGGGCTCACCAAGATCAAGCGACTCGACCTCGTCTCGAAGCGGGCGGCGCAGGGCGAGAACTTCCGCAAGCTCCTGCTCGCCATCGCGGCGGACGTGCGGGTGCTGCTGGTCAAGCTCGCCGACCGGCTGCACAACATGCGCACCCTGCAGCACATGCCGGCGGAGAAGCGCGCCCGCATCGCGCAGGAGACCCTCGACATCTACGCGCCGCTGGCGAGCCGCATGGGCATGCAGGAGCTGCGCGAGGAGCTGGAAGACCTCTCCTTCGTCAACCTGAAGCCCGACGTCTACGCCACGATCGCCAAGCGCCTCGCCGACCTCTCGGCGAAATCCGAGCGCCTCGTCGAGAGCATCGAGCGCGACCTGATCGCCAAGCTGGCGCATGCCGGCATCACCGCGACCGTCAAGGGACGGCAGAAGCGCCCGTACTCGATCTGGAGCAAGATGGAGCGGAAGTCGGTCGCGTTCGAGCAGCTCTCGGACATCTTCGGCTTCCGGGTGATCGTCGACACGGTCGATACCTGCTACCGGGCGCTCGGCGTCGTCCACACGACCTGGCCGATGGTGCCGGGTCGCTACAAGGACTACATCTCGACGCCGAAGCAGAACGATTACCGGTCGATCCACACCACCGTGATCGGACCGAAGAGCCAGCGCGTCGAGCTCCAGATCCGCACCACCGCGATGGACGAGATCGGCGAGTACGGCATCGCCGCGCATGCCCTCTACAAGGACGGCGCGCCGCATCTCGCGACCGAGAGCGGCGCCTACCAGTGGCTGCGCCGCACCATCGAGCTGCTCGCCGAGGGCGACAGCCCGGAAGAATTCCTGGAGCACACCAAGCTCGAGCTGTTCCAGGACCAGGTCTTCTGCTTCACCCCGAAGGGCCGGCTGATCGCCCTGCCCCGGGGCGCCACCCCGATCGACTTCGCCTACGCGGTCCATACCGACGTCGGCAACACCGCGGTCGGCGCCAAGATCAACGGCCGCATCGCCCCGCTGCTGACCGAATTGCAGAACGGCGACGAGGTCGAGATCGCGCGGGCCGACGGCCAGATCCCGCCGGCGGCCTGGGAATCCCTCGTCGTCACCGGCAAGGCGCGCGCCGCGATCCGGCGCGCCACCCGCTCGGCGGTGCGCCGGCAATATGCGGGTCTCGGGCGCCAGATCCTCGACCGCGCCTTCGAGCGCGCCGGCAAGAATTTTTCCGACGAGAAGCTGCGCGGCGCCCTGCCCCGCCTCGCCCGCCAGTCGACCGAGGACGTGTTCGCGGCGGTGGGCCGGGGCGAGATGTTCTCCGGCGACGTCGTGAAGGCGGTCTATCCCGACTACAAGGACGAGCGCCGCGCGGCGAGCCAGCCCGCCCCGGGCGGTCCGCGGCCGCACGTCACCGGGGCCGGGCGCCTGTCCCTCGACAAGGACCAGACGGTACGCCTGACCTGGCCGGGCAAGGACGCGACCGGCAAGGACGGGGGCAAGGGGCCCGGTTCCGGCGGCGAGACCACGGAGGACGGCGCGATCCCGATCCGCGGCCTCGACAGCGACCTCCTGGTGCGCTTCGCCCCCGACGGAGGTGCGGTGCCGGGAGACCGGATCGTCGGCATCCTCACCCCGGGCGAGGGCGTGACCATCTACCCGATCCAGTCGCCGGCGCTCGCCGCCTTCGACAACGAGCCCGACCGCTGGCTCGACGTGCGCTGGGACGTGGACGGCGCCTCCAACCAGCGCTTCCCGGCCCGGCTCGCCCTGCAATCGATCAACGAGCCCGGCAGCTTCGCCCAGATCGCCCAGGTGATCGCCGACCACGACGGCAACATCGACAACATTTCGATGAAGCGCCGGACCCAGGACTTCACCGACGTGACGATCGACCTCGCGGTCTGGGACCTCAAGCACCTCAACGCCATCGTGTCGGAGCTCAGGGCCAAGCGGGTGGTGAGCCGGGTCGACCGGGTGAACGGATGAGACGTGCGAACGGGCAGGATTGCACCGGGGCCGGCAGGCTGCCACAAGCCCCGGCTCAGTGATCCCCGCCGACCGCTGAAGGCTTCCATGACCTCCGACGACGTCCTCGCCGAATTCCGCTCCGCCGGCGCCCTGCTGGAGGGCCATTTCGTGCTCTCCTCCGGGCTGCACAGTGCGGTGTTCCTGCAGAAGATGGCGATCTTCACCGATCCGGTGCGCACCGCGCGGGTCTGCGGTGCGCTCGCCGAGCGGATCGAGGCGCAGTACGGCCAGGTCGACTACGTCGTCTCGCCGGCGATCGGCGGCATCGTGCCGGGCTACGAGACCGCCCGGGCGCTCGGCGCCAAGGCGATCTTCGTCGAGCGCGATCCCGGCAAGCCCTTCGCCCTGCGCCGCGGCTTCACGATCCCGAAGGGTGCCCGGGCGGTGATGGTCGAGGACATCGTCACCACCGGCCTGTCTTCCCGCGAGTGCCTGGCGGCGCTGACGCAGGAGCCCGGCGAGGTGGTGGGCGCGGCCTGCCTGATCGACCGCTCGGGCGGCAAGGCCGATCTCGGCATGCCGCTCGTCGCCCTCGTCACCCTCGACATCCCGAACTACCCGGCCGACCAGCTGCCGCCCGAACTCGCCGCGATCCCCGCCGTGAAGCCCGGCAGCCGCGCCCTGCCGGCGGGCTAGAACCGGCTTGTCCCCGCTGTGCCGCCGCGCCGTCGCTTGACAGGCGCGGCGGCGCGTCCTTAGCTGGCCGGATTGCGGCCGTTGCCCGGTGTGCGGCACCCACGCGGTTTGTCCCTGCCCTCAATACTCCGGGGGCAGTGCATTGCTCGTAGCGGCTTTACTCGCAAGTCATTCTTTTCGTGCGGCCGTACCGCACCTTTCAAGGACATCGAATGCCCAATACGTCACGGAGCGCCCTGTTCATCGACGGCGCCAACATCTACGCGACCACCAAGGCCCTCGGCTTCGACATCGATTATCGCAAGCTCCTCGCCGATTTCAAGGCGCGCGAGAATCTGGTCCGCGCGTTCTACTACACGGCCCTGGTCGAGGATCAGGAATATTCCTCGATCCGCCCGCTGATCGACTGGCTCGACTACAACGGCTACCGGGTCGTCACGAAGCCCGTGAAGGAGTTCACCGACTCCACCGGCCGGCGCAAGATCAAGGGCAACATGGACATCGAGCTGACGATCGATGCCATGGAGCTCAGCCCCTATATCGACCACATGGTGCTGTTCTCCGGCGACGGCGACTTCCGGCCCCTGGTGGCGGCGATGCAGCGCCGCGGCGTGCGGGTGACCGTGGTCTCGACGGTGCAGACCCAGCCGCCGATGGTCGCCGACGAGCTGCGCCGCCAGGCCGACGACTTCGTCGACATCGTGCAGCTGATTCCCCGCATCGGCCGCGACCAGGGCGAGCGCCCGGCCCGCCCGCCCCGCTCGCTGGGCCCGGACGGCCCGCGGGACTACGCGCCCCGGGATGCGTCTCCCCGCGAGGCGCCCCGCCCGAGCGTCAACCTCGAGAACCGCTACGGCATCCGCCAGAACGACGAGGACGACGCCGAGGATTGATCCGTCCGGCGCGGGACCGGCCGTCAGCCGCCCGCCCGCGCCAGATCCTCCAGGCCGCGCCGGGTCTCGACCGGCGCGCTCCAGCCGAGCGCCGCGAGGCCCGCCGCCCGGGCGACGAGCGAACCGGCCAGCCGCTCGCGCAGGTCGCGCCGCCCGGTCAGGGCCAGGGCGCCGCCGAGGAGGGCTTCCGGCACCGGCACGAGGGCGGGCCGGCGGCCGAGCCCGGCCCGCAGGGCCCCGATCATCTCCGGCACGCTCACCGGCTCGGCTTCGGCGACGATCAGCGGCCGGCGCAGCGGCCCGGGCGCCCGCAGCACCGCATCGACCGCGTCGCCGAGGGACTCGACCGAGACGAGGGAGCGCCGCCCGGACAGCCCCCCGAGGGGGAGCGGGTACGGCATGCGCGCGAGCCGCATCAGCGCCGCCATGTTGCCCTTCTGGCCCGGCCCGTAGACCAGCACCGGGCGCAAGGCGGCGTAATCGATGTCGATCCCGGCGAGCGCCTCCTCGGCGGCGAGCTTCGAGCGCCCATAAGCATCGGTCGGGGCCGGAGCGTCGGCCTCGGTGAGGACGCCGTCGGCGCAGGGGCCGGACTGCGCCCGGATCGAGGACAGGAACACGAAGCGGCGCACCCGGGCGCGGGCGGCGGCCTGCGCGAGACCCCGCGTCGCCTCGGTGTTGAGGGTCCGGTAATCGTCCTCCGGCGCCCCCGACATCGCGTGGGCGAGGCCGGCGGAATGCACCACCGCGTCGGCCCCGGAGAGGGCCGCCGCCATGTTCTGCGGCCGGGCGAGGTCGCCGACCACCGCGCCGCTGATCCCCGGCGGTAGGTCGACGGGGCGGCGCAGCAGCACCCGCACCCGGTAGCCCCGGGCGGCGAGCGCCGTCAGGAGGTGGCGGCCGATGAAGCCGGTCGAGCCGGTCAGCGCGACGAGGGGTGCGGTCATGCGGGGGGCGTCCGGGTGGCGGGCAGGGCGAAGAGCCGGAGCAGGGCCGCGACGAGCCCGGCACCGAGGGCGAGGCTCGCCAGGGAGACCGGCCAGCCCGGCGCCGCCAGGGTGATGCCGGCCAGCAGCGCCAGGGCGAGGTTGAGCCCGAACACCGCGCCGACCACGACCGGCACCGCGCGGCCGTTCGTGGTGGCGCGCTGGTAGAAGTGGCTGCGATGGGCCTGCCAGACCGGCTCGCCCGCGAGCGCCCGGCGGCCCAGGGTCAGGGTCGCGTCGGCGAGGTAGTAGAGCGGCAGCAGGATCGCGGCGGCCAAGCCCCCTTCCCCGGCGAGCCGGTAGAGGATCCAGGCGACGAGGAGGCCGATCGGCAGCGAGCCGACATCGCCGAGGAAGAGTCTTGCGACCGGCCGGTTGAACGGCGCGAAGCCGAGGAGCCCGCCCAGCAGGGCGGCGGCCGCCACGGTCGCCTCGCCCGGCAGGTGCCCGGCAAGGCCGAACACCGTGAGGGCGCCGAGCACCGGCACCATCTCGGCCACCGTCATCCAGTCGAGCCCGTCCATGAAGTTGACGAGGTTGACGAACCACAGCCCGGCCAGGACCGCGAGCCCGTATTCGAGCCAGGACGGCAGGGCCGGGACGAGCGGCGCACCGCCGGAGGCCGAGAGAACCAGCACGACGCAGGCCGCCTGGAGCGGCAGGCGCAAACCCGCCGACAGGGGCCGGATGTCGTCGACGGCGCCGACCACCGCGAGCGCCAGGGTGCCGGCGGCGAGCGCCGGGATCTCGGCCCCCATCGCGCCGGACAACCCGAGCAAGACCGCGAGGGCCGCCGCCACCACGGCGATGCCGCCGCCCTGCGGGGTCGGGACCCGGTGGCTCGACCGGGCGTTCGGCCGCGCCAGGGCGTAGCGCAGCAGGAGCGGGCGGAGCGCCACGATCAGGCCGGCCGACAGGGCGGCGGCCAGGAAAACGGCCAGGAGGATGGCGGCCAGGGGGGAGAGCGGCATGCGGCGGGGCGTGACTCGGGCAGGGCCGGCCGCGGACGGCCGTCCCCACCCCTACCCCACCGGCACCGGCGCAGCCAGGGCGTCAGGCCGGCGAGGCCAGGGGCTTGCCCGCCTCGACGATGTAGGTGCTGACGAGGCGCACCGGCCGGTCGCCGCTCTTCGAACCGCCATGGGGCACGCCCGGCGCCACCTGGAACCCGTCGCCGGCCTTGAGCACGCGGGTCGGCTGGCCCTCGATCGGCAGTTCGATCTCGCCCTCGACGATGTAGCCCGATTCGATTCCCGGATGAGTGTGGCGGCCGACCAGCACGCCGGGTGCGATCTCGACCTCGGCGGTGATCGTGACATAGCCCGGCGCCGGCCCCTCGCTCCGGCCGAGGATCTTGCGCGTCACCCCCGGCGTGGCAGCGGGGGGCGCCGTCTGCGCCCCGGCATCGGTGGCGAGAAACCCGGTCAGGCTGCAGATGGCACAGGAGGCCAGCCCGGCAAAGCCGCGGCGCGTCAGCATGGTCTCACTCCCTCGGGCGCGCTCTTGGTCGATCGGCGCGGTACCGGAAGCTTGCGCGCGGCTCTCCGACAGTCAAGGCATGGGGATCGACTTGAAGCCCGGGCCGGCGGGATTTCGGGTCGACTGGTAGATGGCGGGCCGGATCGGACCCGAAGGAGACGAGGAGGTCGCGCGGGACCATCGGGCCTCCGCCGGCTCAGCGTTCGAGGGACTTGAGGTCGCGCATCAATGGCTCGCCAGGCAGCAGATCGGCGTGGTGCGCAGGATATCGCGGGTGGCGCCGCCGAAAGCCCATTCGCGCAGGCGCGAGTGGCCGTAGGCGCCCATCACGATCAGGTCGGCCTCCTCAAGGGCGGCGAATCCGAGGAGGGAATCGGCTGCGCCGAGCGTCTCCCCCGGCAAGAGGTGGGCGGTGGCCGCGATGCCGTGCGCGGACAGGTAGGCGACGACGCCCTCCGCGCCGCCGCGACGCGCGTCCGCCCCAACGGCGACGACGTGGACCCGCTCCGCGCCGGCGAGGAACGGCAGCGCGTCCCGGACCGCACGGCGCGCCTCGCGGGTGTCCTTCCAGGCGACGACGACGCGCCGAGCATCGAGCCGTTCGAGCCCCGGCGGCACCGCCAGGACCGGGCGGCCGGCCTCCATGAGCACGATCCCGGCCGAGACCCCGAGCGGGCCCGGATCCCCGTCGGCCGGCCCCTGCCGCCCGACCAGGACGAGGTCGGCGCCGCGCGCCTGCTCGGCGAGGAACGCCGAGGGCGAGCCGAGGCCCGCGTGCCAGGAACGCGCGGCGATCCCGCCGGCCTCCCGCTCGAACAGCGCCTTGGCGCCGGCCAGGTGCTCGCGGGCCCGCTCCTCCTCGCTCGCATAGAGGTCGTCGGCGAGAAGCAGCGCCTCGCCCACCGGCATCGGGATCGGCACCGGGCAGGCGGCGACGCCGGAGAGCCGTGCCCCGAAGCGGGCGGCGAGGCCGGCCGCGAGCTGGATGCGATCCGCCGCGGCCGCGCCGAGATCGACAGAGACCATGAGGGTGGCGAGCGTCATGACGACCTCCGGCGTGACGATGCGCCCGGTCTCCCCGGGCCGCGACCAGTCTCGCGCCGGGCCCGGGCCCGGACCTTGATCCAGCGCAAGGCGTCCGCCGGGGTCGCACGACCTCCGATGGCCTCCTTCGCGATGCGGACATCCCCGTCGCGGATCGCGACCCGTCTCGGACGTCGAGAGCATTTTTGACGAAGCGGGTGCCGGTTCGTTGCAGAAGATTCAGCCGTCTCAGTGACCGAGAGCGCTGCGCGATGGCAGCGCGATCGTGCCGTGCTCTCGTCGCCGGGTGCCGGCGAGCGGTCGCGGGCGCACCCGCCGGCCCGTCGAGCCGGGACGGCGTTGCGGGGGTCGACGAGCATCTGGCGGCGCACCCTCGATCGTCGGGTTCGACGCCGCGGCGCCGGCGGCGATCGCGGATTTCCGCCGCGCGTGACGGCGCGCGTGAAGGGGGCGGCCCACCGGGCCGTCCCCTCGATCGACCGCCGTGGTCCGGCGACGTCCATGACTCGGATCGTCGTCATCAGACGCGCGCAAGACAATCGCCCGACAGATAGCCACCTGCCTTAGCCGGCAATCGTCGTGCCGATCATTCCCAACAGATCATTCCTGGAACTGCTTTAAAGTTTATCGACGGGCGACCTTGCATTTTAAGGCCAAGCTTGCTCGCGACATCGTTTCGTGCAGACTGTGCCGCACGCCCGACACGGTGCATCGACGGAGAGACGACCCGCCGCATGAGCCTGACGACTGCACAGATCCTCGACCTCGCCCCCGACGCCGCGAGCCGCAAGGCCGGCCAGGACCAGGCCAAGCCGCCGAAATGGAGCGGCCTCGGCCGGGCCGGATCGGTGATCTGGGGGGAGATCAAGGGCAGCGGCGCCAGCCCCTACCGCACCGTCGCGGACCTCGCCGGGCCGGCCTCGAAATGCACCTGCCCGAGCCGGAAATTTCCCTGCAAGCACGCGCTGGGCCTGATGCTGGTCGATGCCGCGGCCCCCTTGCCGGAGGCCGAGGCGCCGGACTGGGTCGCCGCCTGGGCCAAGGGCCGCGAGAGCCGCGCCGCCGCGGCCGAGACGCGGGCCGCCGAGCCGGCCAAGCCCGTCGACGAGAAGGCGCAGGCCCGGCGCCGCCAGGCCCGCGAGGACAAGGTCGCGGCCGCCCTCGACGAACTGGATCTCTGGCTGCGCGACCTGATGCGCCGCGGGCTCGCGGCCGCCCGCACCGAGCCCTACGCCTTCTGGGACCGCATGGCCGGGCGCCTCGTCGACGGCCAGGCCCCCGGCCTCGCCCGCCGGGTGCGCGCCCTGCCGGGCCTGATCGCGGCGGGCCCGCAGGCCGGCGCCGCCCGGCCGGAGGCGGCCCTGGGCCTGGCGCTGGGGCGCATCGCCCTCCTGGCGCGGGCCGCGCGCCGCCTCGACGCGCTCTCGCCGGAGCAGGCGGCGGGCCTCCGGGCAGCCTTGGGCTATCCCGTCACCGCCGAGGAGATCGCGGCGAGGCCCGACCAGGTCGACGCCTGGGCGGTCCTCGCCCACACGGTCGAGGAGGAGGACAAGCTCACCGCCCGCGCGGTCTGGCTCGTCGGCCGCCGCAGCGGCGCCGTGGCGCAGGTGCTCGATTACGGGACCGCCGGCTCGCCCCTGCCGCCGGCCCCCGCCGCCGGCCAGGATTTTTCCGGCGCACTCGTCTTCCATCCGGGCGCGCCGCCCTTGCGCGCCGTCTTCCGGGACGGTCGCGCCGGCCCGGCCGCCGCCGCGATCCTGCCGGGAGGCGGCAGCGTCGCGGCAGCGCGTGACGGTTTCGCGGGCGTGCTGGCGCAGGCACCCTGGACCGAGAGCTGGCCGGTGCGGCTGTCCGGCATGCGCCTCGGCCGGCTGCCGGGCCCGGCCGGCGCCGCCCCGGCCTTCGCGGTCGGCGACGAGACCGGCTGCCTGCCGCTGCGGGCCGATCCGCGCCTGCCGAGCCTGATCGCCGTCGCGGGCGGACGCCCCTTCGATCTGTTCGGCCTCCATGACGGCCACGGGGTCGCGCCGCTGGCCCTCGTGGCGCAAGGCCGCCTCTACGCGATGCCGGCCCAGGCGTCGCAGCCGGTGCTGCTGCAGGTGGCGTGATGGACGCGACCGTGATCGCCGCGGACGGCTGGGAGCCGATCCTCGCCGCCGCCCTCCTCGGCGCCGAGCGGGCGCCGCCCGCTCCGCCCGGGCCGCTCGCGGACCTTATCACCGAGCCCGATCCCGGCGCGGCCCTGCTGGCGCGGCTCGCGGCAGAGGGCCTCCATCATCTCGCCGGGCTCGACCTCGCGCCCGACGCGATGGCACCGCTGGCGCCGCGGGAAGCGGCCGGGCGCGACTGCCCGCCGGCCGCGGCGATGCGGCTCTACGGCCTCCTCGGCGGCGGCCACGCCGCCCGCGAGCGCCTGCGCGAGTGGTTCGACCTCGCCGCCGCCGCGCGGATGCGCCCGCCGGCCTGGCTGCACCAGGCCCTGATGCTCCAGGGCCGCACCCTGCCGGAGACGGCCCGGGCCGTCGTCGGGCCCGAACTCGCCTGGCTCGCCGGCGCCTGCGGCGAGGCGCCCGAGGATGAATCGGACGAGGCGCCGGACGACTGGACCGTCGGCAGCCTCGCGGAGCGCCGCGCGGCCTTCGCGGCCTTCCGGGCCCGCGACCCGGACGGCGCACGCGCCGCCCTGGAGCCGGTCTTCCGCAAGGAGAAGGCCGACATGCGCGAGGCCCTGGTCGGGGCGCTGGCCACCGGCCTGTCGCCGGCCGACGAGCCCTTCCTCGAAGCCTGCCTCGACGACCGGGCCGGCGGCGTGCGCGAGGCGGCGCAGCGCCTGCTGCCGCTTCTCCCCGGCTCCCTCTACGCCTCGCGCATGGCCATGCGGGCGGCGACCGCGCTCGTGATCGAGACCAAGACGCGCCTTCTGCGCAGCGCGACGCACGACCTCGTCGTGACCTTGCCGGAAGACTCGCCGACGCTCGCCCGCGACGGGGTGACGCCGAACCAGTGGGAGCAGCGCGGCGGCGGCATCCGGGCCGGGCTCCTGCGCGACATCCTGGCCCGCACGCCGCTGCGCGCCTTCGCGGGCCACCCGCCGCGGCTGTGGCTCGAACTCGCGCTGCGGGGCGAGTGGTCCGAGCCGATCCTGAAAGGGCTGTTCGAGACCATCGCGCGCGAGGGCGACCCGGACTGGACCCGGGCCGCCATCGGTCTCCTGGCCGAGGCCTACGAGGGCAAGGTGGCGGGCGTCCGGCGCACCAACGAAGTGATCGGCCGCTGGGTGCGGGCCGTCGACCTCCTGCCCGACGCGGAGTGGGAGGCGGCCGTGACGGAGCTGATCCGCGCCCGCAAGATCGAGGTGGTCCTGGCGATGATCGGCAGCGGGCCCGAGAGCTTCTCGGAGCGGTTCAGCGCCGCGCTGATCGACTGGCTCGCCTTCGTCGTCCGCGGCTCCGACGACCTGCGCCGCGACCTCGCCAAGCCCTGGGTGATCGGCCGCCTCGGCGAGCGGCTCTGGCCGGGCGAGGCCATCGCGGCGAGCGCGGCGGCCCTCGCCGCCCGGCTGCCGGAGCAGGAGGGCGACCGCCTGCGCCCGCAGGTGACCGCCCTCTCCGAGACCCTGGATCTGCGCGTCGCGATGCGGCGCGAATTCGAAACCCCGACCGAGGAGACCGCCCGAGGATGACGTCGAGCACCGGATCCAAGAGCACGGGAAGTCACGCCGCCGGATCGAAGGCGGCGCAGCTGCGCCAGGCCGCCGAGGACGCCTTCGCCGAGGAGATCGCCGCCCTGCGGACGGCCGACGACCGGCCGCGCCCGCCGAACTGGCAGATGTCGCCGCAAGCGGTCGTCACCTACCTGATGGGCGGCCGGCTCGATTCGGGTCTCGACATCACCCCGAAATACATCGGCGACCGGCGCCTGATGGAGGTGGCGGTGGCCACCCTCGCCACCGACCGGGCGCTGCTGCTGCTGGGCGTGCCCGGCACCGCCAAGAGCTGGGTCAGCGAGCACCTGGCGGCAGCCATCTGCGGCACCTCGCGGCTGATCGTCCAGGGCACCGCCGGCACCAGCGAGGAGGCGATCCGCTACGGCTGGAACTACGCCCTCCTGCTCGCCAAGGGGCCGAGCCGCGAGGCGGTGGTCGGCTCACCGATCATGCGGGCGATGAACGAGGGCCGCATTGCCCGGGTCGAGGAGCTGACCCGCATCCCCTCGGAGACCCAGGACAGCTTCATCACCATCCTGTCGGAAAAGACCTTGCCGATCCCCGAGCTGAACGAGGAGGTGCCGGCCCAGAAGGGCTTCAACCTCATCGCCACGGCGAACAACCGGGATCGCGGCGTCAACGAGTTGTCGAGTGCGCTGAAGCGCCGCTTCAACACCGTGGTGCTGCCGCCCCCGGCGACGATCGAGGCGGAAATCGCGATCGTCGAGAGCCGCGTCGCCTCCCTCGGCCGCGCTTTCGAGATCCCGGCCGAGCCGCCCGGGGCCGACCAGATCCGCCGCGTCGTCACGATCTTCCGCGAGTTGCGCGAGGGCGTGACGGTGGACGGCAAGAGCAAGGTCAAGCAGCCCTCCGGCACGCTCTCGACGGCGGAGGCCATCAGCGTCGTCGGCAGCGGGCTGGCGCTCGCCGCGCATTTCGGCGACGGCCGGCTCTCGGCGGCCGACCTCGTGTCGGGCATCTCGGGCGCGGTGGTGAAGGACCCGGTCCAGGACGCGATCGTGTGGCGCGAATATCTCGAGACCGTGGTCAAGGAACGCGACGGCTGGAAGGATTTTTATAAGGCCGCCCGCGCCAGCGCGTGACCTCGCAGGCTGCGCGATCGCTATCCGTTCGGCAGCCTCACCTCGTCTCTCCCACCCCGAACCTCATCCTGAGGTGCCGGCCGATCGGAGATCGGTTGGCCTCGAAGGAGGGCTCCAGAAGCCTCGGCGATCCCTGGAACCCTCCTTCGAGGCTCCCTCCGGTCGAATGCGATCTTCGATCGCCAGCACCTCGGGTTGAGGCCGCGGGCGGGACGCTCCGCACGATCGGTCAAACAGGCTCCCCGCGACGATGCCCGACATCCGCCTCTTCGGCATCCGCCATCACGGCCCCGGCTCGGCCCGCTCGCTCCAGGCGGCGCTCGCGGACTTCGCGCCCGATTGCCTGCTGATCGAGGGGCCGCCGGATGCCGATGCGCTGATCCCCCTCGCCGCCCATGAGGCGATGGCGCCGCCGGTGGCACTCCTCGTCTACCGGCCCGACCGGCCGCGCGACTGCGCGTTCTTCCCCTTCGCGGCCTTCTCGCCCGAATGGGTGGCGATGCGCCACGGGCTCACGGCGGGCGCCGCGATCCGCTTCATCGACCTGCCGCACGCGATCCAGCTCGCCGACGGGTTCGGTGCGCCGCCGGAAGGCGGGGCTGCGCCGATCGAGGCCGAGCCGGTCGCCGAGGCGGCGGAGGATCCCGCCGGCGCGCTGCCCGCCCCGGCCGCGATCCGCCGCGACCCCCTCGGGGAACTCGCCGCCGCCGCCGGCTATCCGGATGGCGAGCGCTGGTGGGACGCCCTGGTGGAGAGCCGGGCCGGTGCCGATGGCGACGTGTTCGCGGCGATCGCCGAGGCGATGGCGGCCCTGCGCGACGGACCCGACCCGGAGGACGGAATCCGCGAGGAGGCCCGCGAGGCGCATATGCGCGCGGCGATCCGCAAGGCCGCCAAGGAGGAGTTTTCGCGGATCGCCGTGGTGTGCGGCGCCTGGCACGTCCCGGCGCTGGCGCGCCACGACGCCAAGGGCCAAGCCTCCGCCGACACCGCCACCCTCAAGGGCCTGCCCAAGACCAAGGTCGCCGCCGCCTGGGCACCCTGGTCCTACGAGCGGCTGGCCACCGCCTCCGGCTACCGCGCCGGGGTGCTGTCGCCGGAATGGTACGACACGCTCTGGCACCACGAGGGGCGGGTCGCCGCCCGCTGGCTCGCCCGCGCCGCCGCTTTGCTGCGAGAGGAAGACCTCGACGCCTCGCCGGCGTCGGTGATCGAGGCGGCGCGCCTCGCCGAGGCGCTGGCGGCGTTCCGGGGGCGTTCCCGCCCCTCCCTCGACGACCTCGACGAGGCGACGCAGGCGACCCTCTGCTTTGCCGATCCGGGGCCGATGGGGCTGATCCGGCGCAAGCTCGTCATCGGCGAGCGGCTGGGCGCCACCCCGCCCGGCTGCCCCGGCACGCCGGTGGAGGCCGACTTCGAGGCGCAGTGCAAGCGCCTGCGGCTGAAGCCCGGCGCGTCTGCCGGCGACCTCGTCCTTGACCTGCGCAAGGAGACGGATCTCGCCCGCAGCCACTTCCTCAACCGGCTGGCGCTGATCGGCGTGCCCTGGGGCACGCGGCGCGAGGCGCGCGGGCGCGGCACCTTCAAGGAGGCGTGGTTCCTCGCCTGGCAGCCCGACTGGGTGGTGGAGCTGGTCGCGGCCTCGGCCGAGGGCGGCACGATCGCGGAGGCCGCCGCCTCCCGGGTGAAGGGCCGGGCGCGGGGCGCGCAGCGCGTCTCCGACCTGTCGGGCCTGATCGGCACGCTGCTCGACGCCGACCTGCCCGAGGCGACCGCCCAGGTGACCCGGGCGCTCGACGACCGCGCCGCGGTCTCGGCCGACGTGTTCGACCTCATGGAGGCGCTGCCGGCTTTGGCCGAGCTCGCCCGCTACGGCTCGGTGCGCTCCTCCGACACCGAGCCGGTGCTCGCCGTGGTGCGGGGTCTGGTGCCCCGGGCCGCCGCCGGCCTCGTCGCCGCCTGCCAGAGCCTCGACGACGATGCCGCGCATACCGCGAAGACGCGCATCGTCGCCGTCTCGGGCGCGGTCGCGCTTCTCGAAGACCCGGAGCTGAAGGCGACCTGGCAGGACGCCTTGCGGGCCCTCGCCGACCAGGAGCACGTCCATGGCCGCGTCGTCGGCCGGGCCGTGCGGCTCCTGTTCGACGACCGCGCCATCGAGGCCGAGGAGGCCGGTACCCGCCTGCGCCTGGCTCTGTCGCGGGCCGCCGGGGCCGCACCGGCCGCCGCCTGGATCGAGGGCTTCCTGGAAGAGAGCGGCCCCGTCCTGATCCACGGCCAGGGCCTGCTCGGCATCGTCGACGAGTGGCTGTCCGGCCTCGACGAGGCCCTGTTCACCGAATTGCTGCCGCTGGTGCGCCGCACCTTCGCGACGCTGGCCCCGGCCGAGCGCCGGGCGATCGGCGAGGCGCTGGCGCGGGGCGGCGGCCCGGGTGCGGGGAGCGCGGACGGGCCCGAGGGCTTCGACGCGGCACGCGCCTCGGCCGTGCTGCCGATCCTGCGCCTGCTGCTCGGGCCTGCCACGACGATGGGAGACACGGCATGAGCGAGACCGACCGCCTGCGCCGCTGGCGCCTCGTCCTCGGCGGGGGCGCGGCGGAGGGCACCGGCTGCTCGCTGGGCGAGCGCGACCTCCATCTCGACCGGGCGCTGGGCGCCCTCTACGATTCCGACCGCAAGGGGGGACTGGGCGCCTCCGCCCCCTCCGTGCCGCGCTGGCTCGGCGACATCCGCGACTACTTCCCCGCCTCGGTCGTGCAGGTGATGCAGCGCGACGCCTTCGAGCGGCTCGACCTCAAGCGGATGCTGACCGAGCCGGAGATGCTGGAGGCGCTCCAGCCCGACGTGAACCTCGTCTCGACCCTGATCTCGCTTCGCGGCCTGCTGGGCGGGCGCACCAGGGAGACCGCCCGCCTCGTGGTGCGCAAGGTGGTGGACGAGCTGATGAAGCGGCTGGAGGAGCCGGTGCGCCAGGCGGTCACCGGAGCGATCGACCGCGCCAGCCTCAACCGCCGGCCGCGCCACGCCGAGATCGACTGGCACCGCACCATCCGGGCGAACCTGCGCCACTACCAGGCCGAGTACCGCACCATCATCCCGGAGACCCGGCTGGGCCACGGCCGCAAGAGCCGCGGCTCGTTGAAGGACGTGATCCTGTGCATCGACCAGTCCGGCTCGATGGCGAATTCGGTGGTCTATTCGAGCATCTTCGGGGCGGTGATGGCCTCGCTGCCCGCGGTCTCGACCCGGCTCGTGGTGTTCGACACCCAGGTGGTCGATCTCACCGACGAGCTGGACGATCCCGTCGAGGTCTTGTTCTCGGTCCAGCTCGGCGGCGGCACCGACATCAACCGGGCGATGGGTTACTGCGCGTCGCGCATCACCCGGCCCGAGGACACCATCCTGGTGCTGATCTCCGACCTCTACGAGGGCGGGGTCGAGGCCGGGCTGCTGGCCCAGGCGCACCACCTCGTCTCCGCCGGCGTCCAGGCGGTGGCCCTGCTGGCCCTCTCCGACGAGGGCGCACCGGCCTACGACCGGGCGCTGGCCGCCCGCCTCGCCGGCCTCGGCATGCCGGCCTTCGCCTGCACGCCCGACCTCTTCCCCGACATGATGGCGGCGGCGATCCGCAAGCAGGACCTCGCCGCCTGGGCCGCGGGCGCCGGCATCGCCGCGGTGCCGCCGGTGGGGCACGACGGGACGGCGTAGCCCGCCCCTCGCCCTGCGGGCTCCCCGACACGCCAGGGCTGTCGGAGGAAGGTGGCACGCCTCCCCTCTCCCACAGGGGAGAGGGGAGGCCGCGCCTTGACTGCAAGAGTTTCTCCAAACAGCGCTGCCGTGGGCGACGGGAGGCGCGCCACCGCCCGGCCGATCACGGCCGCGCGCCGCGGCCCCCGCACGATCCTTGCGAAAACGTGAACGGATCCACCGCGTCAGCCGGCGCCTCACCCCAGATTCTTATTCCACGATGCCGCGTGCGCGAGAACACATCGCACCGCAGCACGCCCGCCTATATTCCAGTCACCGCAAGAGAGCGGGCCACAGATCCCGGTCCGCAGCGCACACAGGAGCCTGAATACCAGATGAAGACCCGTATCGCCGCTGTCGTCACCGCTTTTGTCCTTGGCGTCGCCCCGATCTCGTCCGCCATGGCATTCAGCGCGAACTCCCCGGCCAACCCGTTCGCCCCGCGCGACGTCGAGACCACCGGCTCGATCGGCGCGATCGGCTCGGCCAACACCAGCGTGCCGTTCTACGGCGCCTGCCCGATGAGCTCGGCCTCGGAGGGCAATGCCAACCAGCAGAACTTCCCGGTCAAGCAGTACGGCCAGACCTCGGGCGGCCACCGCTGCTAACGGAGACCCATCGATGAGTGAGATGAAGCTTCTGCGCGCCGTGTCCTACGGCATGATCGGTGTCCTGGCCGGCGGCCTCGCCATGACGGCCTTCGGCACCGCCAGCGCCCTGATGAACATGTAAGGACCGACCGACAAGGAGAGGACCGCCCCCCGGGGGCGGTCCTCTTTCGTATGCGCAGGACCGGCGGCGATCGTCACCGTGGCCTGAAATACACACACCCTCCGGAAGCTCCGGCTTACCCGGAAATCGCCGCAAACCGCCGTCACCTCTTCGACCCGACGGCGCGAGGCTCACGTCGGCCCCGGGCCGCACCGTCCGGTGCTCGATCGGGCGGGCAAGCTTGGCACTTCGTTAAGCACTCACTCGCATCCTCGCGCCCACATCCTTCGGAGACCCTCAGCGTGCGCGCTCTGACCTCTCACGGCCTTCCGCGCCTCGGCGCGGGCGCGGCGCTCGCCGCCGCCCTCTTCGTCACCGCCGCCCCCCAGGCCCAGGCCCGCGACAATGTCGGCGCGGCGATCATCGGCGGCGCGGCGGCCGGCATCCTCGGCGGCG
>NZ_JTHF01000297.1 GCF_001043895.1 Methylobacterium indicum | reverse complement strand
GACCGAGTACGTCGCGGCCGCCGCGGCGGCCGCGACGTACTCGGTCGCGAGGCTGCGGCCGGCGCGGCCGCTGAAGGCACGGGTCAGTCGTGTCTCCTCGGGGCGGGCCCGGCCGAGACCCTCCGCCCAGGCCGACGCGATGCCCGCTTCGGGGCAGCGCAGGAATCCGGTGCCGACCTGCACGGCGCTGGCGCCGAGCAGCAGGGCCGCCGCGGCCCCGCGGGCATCGGCGATGCCGCCGGTGGCGACGACCGGAATCGTCACCGCATCGACCACCGCCGGCAACAGCGCCATCAGGCCGACCGCCGCCATTTCGGCCCGCGCCGGATCGAAGCTGCCGCGATGCCCGCCGGCCTCGGCGCCCTGCGCCACCACGGCGTCGGCGCCGGCGGCCTCGGCGGCCAGCGCCTCCGCCACCGTCGTGACGGTGGCCCACCAGGCGATGCCGCTCGCCTTGAACCGCGCGACGAGGTCCGGCGGGTAGAGCCCCATGATCGAGGAGACGATTCGGGGCCGGGCCTGGATCACCGCCTCGCACTGCGCGAAGAAGTCCGGCGGCATCGCGTCGCCCGCCTCCGGCGCCACCGCGGGACCGAAGCCGCCCAGGAACGCCCGCAGGCGCGCCTCGTGCGCAGGGTCGCGGACGGGGGCGGGATCGGGAATCCACAGGTTGATCTGGAACGGGCCGGCCTCCCGCACCGCCTCGGCCCAGGCGAGGATCGCCGGGGGCTGCATCGGCAGCGCGCCGCAGGCGCCGAGGCCGCCCGCCCGCATCACCGCGAGCGAGAGCGCTGGCGGGCAGGCCCCGGCCATCGGCGCGAGCAGCACCGGCCGACGCAGGCCGTAGGTCGCCGCGAAGGCCTCGGCGCGGGCGAGGGCGGGATGCGTCACGGGCGGGCTCCGGGCAGGCGCACCCGGTGGGTGCTCCTCGGCAGCATCGGATCCCCCGCGGCGGCAGGCAAGCCCGCTGCCGGAGACGCGAGCCAAGCGTCCGGGGCAGGGGAGACCGTCGCGCACCGCGTCGCCTCCCGCGATTGACTTCGCACCCGCACAACGCCATATGGCGGATTGCAGCGTCAGCGGCCGATCGCGGTCCGCTCGAGAGGGCTGCGTGACGGATTTCGCCGCGGCACCTGCGCGGCAGGCCCGGCCCTCTCTTAATCGCTCGTCCCTCGGATCGCTCCATCACGCGGGCGGTCTCCTGACATCGGATCGCGATGAAGGCCGTGCCCCGTGCGCGCCTTGCGGCGATCCCGCTGCCAAAATTCAAGAAGATTCCTTTGACCCAGTTCACCGATTTCGGCCTCGCGGCGCCGATCCTGAAGGCGCTCGCCCAGGCCGGCTACGTCACGCCGACCCCGATCCAGGCGCAGGCGATCCCGCCCGCCATGCAGGGCAAGGACCTGTGCGGCATCGCCCAGACCGGCACCGGCAAGACCGCCTCCTTCGCGCTGCCGATCCTGCACCGCCTCGCCACCGAGAGCGCCGGGAAGCCCGCGCCGCGCCGCAGCTGCCGCGTGCTGGTGCTCGCGCCCACCCGCGAGCTCGCCAGCCAGATCGCCGACAGCTTCAAGGATTACGGCCAGTTCCTGAAGCTCACCACCACGGTGGTGTTCGGCGGCGTCACCATCGGCCGCCAGGAGCGGGCGCTGGCCAACGGCGTCGACGTGCTGGTCGCCACCCCGGGCCGGCTCCTCGACCTGATCGACCGCCGCTCGCTGACCCTCGACGGCGTCGAGTACCTCGTCCTCGACGAGGCCGACCAGATGCTCGACCTCGGCTTCATCCATGCGCTGAAGCGCATCGTGAAGCTGCTGCCGGCCCAGCGCCAGAGCCTCTTTTTCTCGGCCACCATGCCGAAGAACATCGCCGGGCTGGCCGACCAGTACCTGAAGAACCCGGTCCAGGTCGCGGTGACCCCGGTCGCCACCACCGCCGAGCGGGTCGACCAGAAGGTCGTCTTCGTGCCGACCGGCTCGAAGCAGTCGCTGCTGGCCACCATCCTGCGCGACGAGACCATCGACCGGGTGCTGGTCTTCACCCGCACCAAGCACGGCGCCGACCGCGTGGTGCGCGGCCTCGAGCGCGACGGCATCGGCTCGGCGGCGATCCACGGCAACAAGTCGCAGCCGCAGCGCGAGCGGGCGCTCGCCGCCTTCCGCGCCGGCACCTGCCGGGTGCTGGTGGCGACCGACATCGCCGCCCGCGGCATCGACGTCGACGGCGTGTCCCACGTCGTCAACTTCGACCTGCCGAACGTGCCGGAGGCCTACGTCCACCGCATCGGCCGCACCGCCCGCGCCGGCAAGGATGGCCTCGCCATCTCGTTCTGCAACGACGAGGAGAAGGCCTACCTGCGCGACATCGAGCGCCTGACCCGCCAGAAGGTGCCGGTGATGGCGATCCCCGAGGGCTTCGTGCCCCCGAGCCGCGAGGAGGCGGCGCAGGCTGTCGCGGAGGCCGAGCGCGACCGGCGCCAGCCCGGCTCGGGCCCGCGCGGCCAGCGTCCCGGGGGCGGCCGCCAGGGCCAGCAGCCCGGTGGGCGCCAGGGTCAGCCGGCGGGCCGTCAGGGCCAGCCGCGCCACGGCGCCGGCCGTCCGCAGGAGCACCGCGAGCCCCGCGCCAACGATGGGCGCGGCGGCCACGAGGGACGTCAGGGCCGGCCGCAGGGCCAGGGCCAGGGCCGTCCCCAGGGCGGCGGTCGCGCCGACGGCAACCGCCAGCAGCGTCCGGCGGGCGGCGGCGGCAACCGCGACGGCCGCGCGATCGGCTGGCTCGACCGCGCCCCGCGCTGAACGGCCTGATCCACGCTGAAGAGTGAGAAGCCCGCGCTCCGGACAGGAGCGCGGGCTTCTCGCATTCGGGGTCTTACTCTCGGCTCGCGTACACCCGACAGGACAGGAGGGCCCTCCCCATCCTGTCGCCTCTGCAGGACGCGGACGGTCAAGATGTCATCACGCTCGCCAGACGATGGCGTGCGTGCCGTCAGGACGACGGCGGGCGGGCGCAGCTCACGCCGCTCGCGCGCCATCCGCGGATGGACGACGAGACGCGGGCAGGCGCGAAACCGTCCCGCTTCCTGCACCTCTGCCCGAGCTCGACCCGTTTTCGGCGCGCCATGGTCGAAGAGGTCCGTGATGTCATCATCGGCCGGAAGAGTTGTCCGGCAGGTCATCGACCGGGATCGATCATGGTGTCCCGATCGTCGCTGCCAGCCTCGCCCGGCCGAGCCGGCGGACATCGTCCGGCATGCGGTCGCTGATGCCGATTCGCAGATCGGCATCCACCGGGGCCTGCGATTCGCCGAGCTTGCCGACATGCTCCCGATCGCGCCCGATGAGGTCGTGTACCGGGAGCATCGTCCGACGAAGCGGATGCCGGTTCGTCGCGGACAATGCGGCCAGATCACAAGGCCTGGAGAGCGTCGCGATGGCAACGCGATCGTCAAGTGCTCTCGTCGCTCGCATTGCCGTAGCGCCCGGCGCGCGTCCGAGTCTTCACCCGGCCCTTCGAGGGATCGGGTCGCGAGATGGTCATGGTCGCCGACTCGGCCGCGGCGTATCCGGGACGATGGCAAAGACGGCCAGACAGCCGGCGGAGGAAAGCCCCGGCGCTCGTCTGACGGCGAGGCATGGATCGTGCGGTCCGCGATCCGGTGTCGATTCGCTCTGGGCGACACGCGGATGGGACCCCATCTCCAGCCTTCGACTCAGCGAGGCAGGAGACGCCGATGCGCTTCGAACTCTATCGCGACGGCAAGGGCGAGTGGCGCTGGCGCCTGCGGGCCGAGAACGGCGAGGTGGTGGCCGATTCGGGGGAGGGCTACGTCCGTCGCGAGGATTGCGAGCACGGCATCGCGCTCGTGAAGGGCGCGACCAACGCCCGGGTGGTCGACATGACGCTCAAGATCGCCTGAGAACGGGGCTCGATCTCAAGCCGCCTCGGGTCTGAAATTCTTGATATCGGCCCCCGCCGCAAGGGCGGCGGACGCGTCAAGGATCTCCAGGGCGACGAGGCGACCGTCAGCGTCGAAGTCGAGGATCAGGCCGGGCTTGACTTCCTCGCTCTCCGCGACGGCGGCCTCGGCGAAGCGCACGTAGAGCGCATCGGCTTCGTCGTCGTAACGCAGCTTCACGTCGTACGCCTCCTTCGGTCCAAGAATGCCGTGACGATGATGCAGCCGTCGGGCTCGGGCCGGTATACCACACAAAGGACCCGACCGTCGCGCTCGGGTATCGCCGTGAAAGCGCGCAGGAGAGTGGGATCTCGCGCATCCTGCTCCAACTGATCAGGGTGGAGGATCGTCCGTTCGACCCAGCCGGTATCCAAGCCCCGCTCCTCCATCACGGTTCGGGAGTGGCGTGTGTAGGTGAAGCGCATGCGTCGATCGTCCCCGGGTGGCACAAGCCGTCGATCGATCCTAGCAACGGGTCGTTAATCTTTGCGCAACGCATTTCCTTCACGCGCCACACCGTCGGTCCGACACGCAACGCTTTCCCGCCCCCGCGCGTTTCAGCCGTCCATGCCTCGACCGAGAGGCGACCGCCTCTCTCGGGAGGCCCTTTCGCAATGAGTAGGACCGACGACGTGCTGAAGACCGTGATTCTGGCGGCCGGACTGATCCTGGGCGGGGCTGCCGCCATGCCGCAGGGCGCCAGCGCCGCTCCGCTGAGCGAGACCGCCGCCCCGGCGGCGACCTCCGCGCCGATCGCCTGGGCGCAGTACGGCTATTACGGCCGTCATCGTCATTGGGGCCCGCGCGGCTACGGCTATGGCTACCGCCGCCATTTCGGCCCGCGCTACGGCTTCCGCGGCCCGCGCCATTTCGGGCATCGCCATTGGGGCCACCGCGGCTACGGCTACGGCCCGCGCGGCTACTATCGGGGTTTCTGAGTGAGGTGATCGGCTGCTGAGCGGAACAGCTTCGTCCGCCGGCAGACACGCAGCGGGCTCTCTTGCGAACAGCAGGAGAGCCTCTTCGCCATACTGAAATATATAGCCTTAATTATTACAATATTTCTGAGCGCGATAATCATCAGAAGATTCAGGGCAGAACCACAAATATTATAATCGCCTCATCCGCAGCGACGACTCCACCCGATTCCAAAGACAGGAATATGATCCGCCGCCGTTTGAGGTCACGGCCATCGTGCCTGACTGCGCCGGATGCGCACACATCGCTGAGCAGAGCCCGATTCGAATGCCAGGCGAACGATGTTCGCGGCAGGACGTGATGCCGGTCCAGAGTGTTACGTGACGCCTGGGCAGACCATGTGCCCGAACGCGGCGGCCTGCGAGCATCGCCGCCCGGCGCCCGCCGCCGGGGAGTGAGCCGGAGGTCGCGGGGGGATGGAAGACTCGGCCGCACCGGTCTATGGCCTCGCCTCCCGTTGCGTGCGGCACCGAGCGGACCCACCTGCCTGGAGGATGCCGCTCCCGCGCGCGAGACAAGGACGTCGCCCCCGCCCCATGCAGATCGAAGCCGTCCCGCCCCAGGCCCACCTGCCGCCCCTTGCCAAGCTCGCCCTGGAACTCGGCCCTCTCGGGGTCTTCTTCTTCGGCAACGCCTACGCGGAAAAATTCGGCTTCGCCGCCGACCAGCGCCTGTTCGTGGCGACCGGGCTGTTCATCGCCGCGACCCTGGTGGCGCTCGCGGTCCACTACGCCTGGGTGCGGCGGCTGCCGATCATGCCGCTCGTCTCCGGCGTCGTCGTGGTGGTGTTCGGCGGCCTGACGCTGCTCCTGCGCGACGAGGTGTTCATCAAGCTCAAGCCCACCATCGTGAACAGCCTGTTCGGGGCGGTGCTCCTCGGCGGCCTCGCCTTCGGCCGGCCGCTGCTGGCCTTGGTGCTCGACAGCGTGTTCGATCTCACGCAGGAGGGGTGGCGCAAGCTCACCTTCCGCTGGGGCCTGTTCTTCTTCTTCCTCGCCGCGGTGAACGAGGTGGTATGGCGCACCCAGACCACGGACTTCTGGGTCAGCTTCAAGGTGTTCGGCATCATGCCGCTCACCATCGCCTTCGCGCTCGCCCAGACGCCGCTCCTGCTGCGCTACGAGCGCAAGAAGGACGACGCCAAGTCGGACGAGACCAAAGCGGAAGGGACGACCTCGGACCACGCCTGAACGAGACGCGGTGCCGCAGCCGGAACGGGCGCCCCACTTCGGGGATTCATCCCGTCATGAGCACCGCGCCCAAAGATCTCGCCGAGACGCCCATGGCCGAGAAGGCCCTGGCCATCCACCGCCGCCTGTGCGGGGTCTATGGCTGCCCGATCCCCTACTTCCACGATCTCGACCCGGTGAGCGAGCTGATCTCCTCGCTCCTGTCGCACCGGACCCGCAACGCCGATTCGGGCCGCGCCTTCAAGGCGCTCAGGGCGCGCTTCAACGACTGGGATTCGCTCGTCACCGCGCCGACCGAGGAGGTCCAGGCGCTGATCGCGGGCGTGACCTGGCCCGAGTTGAAGGCGCCGCGGATCCAGGCGGTTCTGCGCGCGGTGCAGGCCCGGGCCGGGAGCCTCGATCTGGCTTTTCTCCGCGACATGCCGGTGGCCGAGGCCCGGTCCTGGCTCGAGGAAATTCCCGGCATCGGGCCGAAGACCGGCGCGGCGGTCCTCTCGTTCAGCGACCTGCGGATGCCGGCGCTCCCGGTAGACAGCCACCACCACCGCGTGGCGCAGCGCACCGGGCTCATCGGCCCCAAGGTCGATGTCGGCCCCGCCCACGCGATCCTGCGGGCGCAGCTGCCGGCGGACTGGGACGCGCAGAAGCTCTACGACAACCACGAGATCCTGATGCTGCACGGGCAGCGCTGCTGCTTCCACCGCAACCCCGCCTGCGGGGCTTGCGCCGTGCTCGATCTCTGCCCGACGGGCCAGGCCCGGACGGAGAGCCGCAGGCCCGATCGCACGGCCGCGCTCCACCCCTGATCGGGCTGCTTGACCCCCCTCCCGGAACGGTCCAGAACGCCGCGCCCGCGGGAGTGTGACAGCCCTCGGCCAGGGACCGCCCCAGGGGACGACGAACTCACGATGCCCGCGTTCAAGGAACTGGTCTTCTCCGGCGTCCAGCCGACCGGAAACCTGCACCTCGGCAACTATCTCGGCGCGATCAAGCGCTTCGTCGCCATGCAGGCGCAGTTCGACTGCCTGTACTGCGTCGTCGACCTGCACGCGATCACGGTGTGGCAGGACCCGGCCGAGCTGACGCGCCAGATCCGCGAGGTCACGGCGGCGTTCCTGGCGGCGGGCATCGATCCGGCCCGCTCGGTGGTGTTCAACCAGAGCCAGGTGCCGCAGCACGCGGAGCTGGCCTGGATCTTCAACTGCGTCGCCCGCCTCGGCTGGCTCAACCGCATGACGCAGTTCAAGGAGAAGGCCGGCAAGGACCGGGAGAACGCCAGCGTCGGCCTCTACGACTATCCCGTGCTGATGGCGGCCGACATCCTGGCCTACCGCGCCACCCACGTCCCGGTGGGCGAGGATCAGAAGCAGCACCTCGAACTGACCCGCGACATCGCCCAGAAGTTCAACAACGACTTCGCGGGAGCGATCGCGGAACAGGGCCACGGCGAGGCGTTCTTCCCGATCACCGAGCCGCTGATCGGCGGGCCGGCCGCCCGGGTGATGTCCTTGCGCGACGGCACCAAGAAGATGTCGAAGTCGGACCCGTCCGACTATTCGCGCATCAACCTCACCGACGATTCCGACGGCATCGCCACGAAGGTGCGCAAGGCCAAGACCGACGCCGAGCCGCTTCCCTCCGAGACCGCCGGCCTCGAGAAGCGGCCGGAGGCCGACAACCTCGTCGGCATCTTCGCGGCCCTCAACGACGTGAGCCGGGAGGACGTGCTGCGCGAGTATGGCGGCGCGCAGTTCTCGGCCTTCAAGGGCGCGCTGGTCGATCTGGCGGTGGCCAAGCTCGGGCCGATCGGCGCCGAGATGAAGCGCCTCGTCGCCGATCCGGGCCATATCGATGCGGTGCTGGCCGACGGCGCGGCGCGGGCGGAGGCGATCGCCGCCCCCAACATCGCGGCGGTCAAGGACATCGTCGGGTTCGTGCGTCGGCGCTGACGCCGGTCGCTACCCTCGACGGGATTGGCCCTCTCCATGGCCGCTCGGACGTGAAAGCCCGATCCGGGGCGTCCGGCGGCCGTCGGGTGCGCCGGCTCCTGCCGCTCGCCCCACCGCATGGAAACGGCGTCGACGATCATATCCGTTCGGTACTTTACGGAATATCTCGACCGATCGTCGGATATCTGACAATCACTGCCGCATCCGAGCAGCTACAGCTCTCTCAAGTCAGGGCGCAAGCCATGGCGGCGAGAATATCTCTCCATAGTTTCATCTTGTACGTGTAGACGCAAAAAATTATTCTCACATCTTGCCGCTGGCCTTCAGCTGTGTCAGCCGAGTAACGGCCCGGTCGGCCGAATCATCCCGCTGCACATCCTGTGCCCATTCCTCGATCAGGGTGGGGCGGGACCGCGACTTTTGTCTCAGATTTTCGATCTCATCCCTCAGGATGGTGTTCCGGGGGGCATCCCGATGCTCGGACGATGCAGGTGATTTGCGGCGACTCGACATGGCCGGCATGCTCTGCGGGCGTCGTTAACGAGAGGTAAATTTCACCTCGATCACGGCGTTCGTCCGGTCCCGCTCACTCGAAGGTGATGGACGGCATCCGGCACCCTTGAAGCGGGCCGGGCGGGACCGATAACCCGGAACGACAGAAACCGACCCGGGAGGCGGTCCGCATGGCGATCCAGGCCCTCATCTTCGACGTCTTCGGCACCCTGCTCGACTGGCACGGCGGCGTCGCCCGGGAGGCGGCACGGATCCTGGCACCGTTCCGGCCCGACCTCGACGGTGGCGCGTTCGCCCGGGCCTGGCGCGACCGCTACCAGCCCGGCATGGAGCCGATCCGCCAGGGCGCCCGCCCCTATACCGACCTCGATACCCTGCATGCCGAGAGCCTGGAGAGCGTGCTGGCGGGCCTGAATCTCGCCGACTCGGTGCCGGACGCGGCGAGGCACGACCTGGTTCTCTCCTGGCACCGCCTCGATGCCTGGCCCGAGGTGCCCGACGCCCTGGCGCGCCTTCGCGAAAAATACGTGCTCGCGCCCTGCTCCAACGCCCATGTGCGCCTCGCCATCGCGCATGCCCGCCGCAACCGGCTGCCCTGGGACGCGGTGCTCGGGGCGGAATTCGCTCAGGACTACAAGCCGAAGCCCGCCGTCTACCTGCGCGCCGTCGAGGCGCTGCGGTTGCAGCCCGGCGAGGTGATGATGGTGGCGGCGCACTCGTCGGACCTCGCCGCGGCGGCCGCCTGCGGGCTCGCGACCGCCCATGTCGCCCGGCCCGGCGAGAGCGGCCCGGGCACCGGCGAGCCGGCTCCCCTGGTGCCGGTGGACGTGGCGGCCGCCGACCTCGCCGATCTGGCAGGGAAGCTCGGTTGCGGGTGATCGCTCGACGGCGGAGACCCGCCACCTGCCGGGGGCTGCCGAGGCGGCACCCTGGTCGGAAGCCGACGATTGTTCGACGCAGGAGCATCTCGTGGTGCGAAGGCCGGCTCTCCGGGGTGCCGGTTACGGCGCGACGAAGGCCCGTCAGATGCATGGGCCCGGATCGCTCGCCCGGTCGGACAGCATGGCGGCGCAGGTCGAGCCGGGCGGTCGTTCGCCTCGGCGGCCCTGCCGTCCCTCCGGCGTAGACCGTCCGGCCGATTTGTCGCCACCAAGCGCAAGAGCCACAAGACCGAAGAAGGCAAGGTCGCAACGCTCGATACTCGACTCAGTAGAAATTTGCCCGATTGACCGGGACTTGAGACGATCGACAATTCAGATGATCCAGAGAATCCCGATCTCTGTCCCCTCCGTCCCAACCCGGCGCTGACGCGTCGACAACGGCAAAGTCCTGACGCTTGGGTCCTGCTCCCGCGTGCCGACTCGCAGAACCGATGGCGTCTCATGGATGAGCTCACTTACGCCATCGGCGACGTCCACGGCTGCGCCGGCGCGCTGGAAAGCCTTCTCGGCCTGATCGCGGCACGTGGCGCGGGCCGGCTGCGGCTGGTCTTTCTCGGCGACTGCATCGACAAGGGTCCCGAGAGCGCCCGCGCCGTCGCCATGGTCCGGGAGACGCAGGAGCGGGCCCCCGACGCGGTGGTGTGCCTGATGGGCAACCGGGAATCCGCGCTGCTGCGGGCCGCGCACGACCCGCGCCGGGCCGCGTCCTGGATCACGACCGGGGGCAACCGGACCCTCGCCTCCGACGGCGTCGCGCGGGTCGCGGACCGGCCGGCAACGGCGATGGGCTGGATCGCCGGCTTGCGGACGGTGCACGAGGACCGCTTGCGCGACTATGTCCATGCCGGTTTCCGGCCCGGGCGGCCCGGCATCGATCCGAGCGTGCGGGCCCGCCTGTGGATCCGCGAACCGTTCCTGTCCGTCGACGACGATTTCGGCAAGCACGTCGTCCACGGGCATACGCCGTGCTACGAGGGCGTACCCGGATGCCACCCCTCCCGCACCAACCTCGACACCGCGCCGTTGCGGACCGGGCGCCTGACCGCGGCCGTCTTCGACCAGACGACAACCGGGCCGATCGCCTTCCTGCAATCCTGACGGGCGGGAAAGCGGCGCTTTCTGCGCCGGATTTTATGCCTTGACGAAGCCCCGGCCAGGGGTTCTATAGACCCGCCCGTCGCGCGCCTCCTGCGCGCGGGCATGAAAAGCTTGCAGATCAAAGACTTGGCAACCAAGGACCTGCAGGCTCCCGCCGGTGTAGCACAGCGGTAGTGCAGCGGTTTTGTAAACCGAAGGTCGGGGGTTCGATCCCCTCCGCCGGCACCAACTAACTCTCTGGAAAGTCGATAGAACAGGCCAGTCAGGGACGTCTTTGGACGCACCTGAGCCCCTATCGCGACGACACAAAATCCGGCACATTCTGTTCCGCAGACGTTCTGCTCGCCCTTCGAGGGGGAGCCGATCCGGCCCCGAGGCGTAAAATCGGGGCCGCACAAAACACGGCACAGCATGACCACCATCCCCGACACCGTCCTCTCCTGGTCCCGCGGCCTCGCCAGCCTCTCCCCGGGCGTCGTCCCGTGCCGCGGGCTTCGACCCGATGAGTGGCGCGAGACC
>NZ_JTHF01000296.1 GCF_001043895.1 Methylobacterium indicum | reverse complement strand
GCGCCGCCGGCACCTTGCGCCCCGGAACGAAGAAGCCCGCCCCCACCGGCGGGCTTCTTCGTTCCGGGGCGCAAGGTGCCGGCGGCGCAGTCCGGTCCGGGCTCGCCGGCCTCTACGACGCCATCCACCGCGCCCTCGCCCGGAAGGCCTGATCGATGCTCCGCTGTTCCGTCTTCCGAGCGCGCCTGCGCCTGCACCGCTGGTTCACCGCTGCCAAGGGCTATCGGGTCTACCTGCTGGCGCTCCTGCTGGCGCTGCCCGACATGCTCGACGCGCTCGCGGGGGTCGATCTAACGCCGTTCGTGCCGCCGGGCTACAGCGCCAAGGTCGCCTCGGGCCTCGCCATCGCGCGCATCCTGGTCGGGATCTACATCCGCCGGCTGCCGCCACCCCCGCCGCCGGGAGTACCCCGCTGATGGGCCTCCTCAACTGGATCTCGAACCCGATCGGCGCCGCCCTTGGCACGATCGGCGGAGGCCTCATCAAGGTCTTCGGCGACTCGGTGCTCGGGCCGATCCTGACGACCCTGCAGAACGGCCAGAACGGCCAGCGCGACGTCGCCGTGCAGGTGGTGCAGGCCGAGCTCGCGGCCAACCAGGCGAAGGCGGCCATCGCGCCTGCCTTCAAGGGGCTCATCTACGGGATCGGCATCCCGCCGGCCGTGCACTTCGGGGCGATCTGCCTCTCGGCCACCTTCGATCTGGGCTGGCCGGTGAAGGATCTGCCGGCCGCCTACGTGCCGATCGAGGCGACCATCCTCACCGCCTTCTTCGTCTCCTCCCCGCTGACCACGCTGGCCCGGGCCGGCGCCGCGCGCCTGCTGAAAGCCTGATGCCATGACCTCCCGAGCCACCGCCGAGCCCATCGAGGGCGCCGTCATCCTGCCCAAGAGAGCGCCTCTCTGGGCCGTGCTCGGCGTGGCGGTGACGCTCGGGTCGCAGATCGCGATCGCCTCCGGCTACGTCGCCAAGATCGAAGGGCGGCTCGACGGCTTCACCGAGTCGGACAACCGGATCACCAAGCGGTCGGACGAGCGGTATTCCGCGATCGTCGACCGCCTCGCCTCCCTGGAGAAGGACCGCAACGACACCTCGGGCCGGCTGATCCGCCTCGAGGAGCAGCTGCGCATGTCGGTCGACCTGCTGCGGGAGATCCGGGAGAGCATGCGGGCGCCGCCGCGACGCTGACCCCGCCCCGTCAACATCCGTCAACGCGCCCCGGGCTCCGGCTCGGGGCGCCTTTTTTGTTAGGGCTCGTTGCTCCGGGCGCGACTGACTGCCCGGAACCCGCCCCGCCGCCTACCCGTTGATCCGGCGATCTCATCGGACCCGAGACCCCTAGCCTTCAGCCCCGCCGGCAGCCGCCGAGCGGGGCGTTTTTCGCTTCAGCCCCACCCCTCCGGCCACGGCACGTCCTGGCCAACGACGATCCTCACCGGCGGGCGCATCCAGTTGCGGCGCGGGTCGGGCCCATGTCCATCCTGCGTCAGCAGCAGCGGTTGCCCGCGCTCGACGTGCCAGCGCAGGGCCTCGTCCAGGCTGGGACGAACGGCCTCGGCCGCCTCCTCCTTGGTCTTGGCCCGCCCCTGCTTCGTGATCCGCGTCGCTGCCGGGTAGGTGAGGCTCCAGACCCATTCGAGCCCGTGGATGTGGTCGGGGTGGGTCTTGTAGATCCGGGCGAACTGGCCGCCGCAGACGACGGCCAGGAAATCTGGGCCGCGCTCGGGCCAGGTGTGGCGCCATGTGATCGGGCTGACGCGGGGGCAGTCCGGCCTCATCTCCGTCAACGCTGTCGCCCTACTCCCTATCGATCGCGAGCAAGGTCCGCAGCAGCGCTGCCGAGAGGGCCATGTGCATGTCTGGACGGCCTGCCGTGCCGCCGAAGTGATTTCCGGTGCGGATGCCTGCGCACCAATCCGGCCTGCCAAATGTCCCGCTCAGCTCGATTTGCCCTTCAGGGACCATGGCCTGGATAAGCGAGAAAGCATGTTCAGAATTGCTCAACGGATTAAATTTATTAGAAAACATTCCCGGAAATTGAAGATCGTTGTAATTCTTTGATAGCAGCCACCGCATATTTATTTCTAGAGATTGGCTCGGCGCTTTAGCTGTCTCCAGCTTATGCAGAAGTTCATCTAGTTCATCGGAGCGAGCCACAGCGGATACCTCGTCAGGTGGGACAGTTTTATACCGCAGATAGTAAATTTTTCAACGAAAGGTTCAACCCTCTGCGGAGGCTGGGGATCGGCGGGAGAGTGGGTCACCGGCCGCCCCTCTCATCAATCCGCCGCGCCGCCCGCCTCAGGCCCGCCACCGCGGCCCAGGCGCAGGCCAGCACCAGGGCGGTGGTGAGGGCGAGGTAGGCGCCGGCACTCATCCGATCGACACAACCAGCACCGCGGTCTTGACCGTCCGCCGCCGCCGGGCGGGGCCAATGTTTGGAAATCACATCAGTCTACATCAGCAGTATTGTTGTAATACTACGTATTTTTGCTTAATTTTATCTAGAAGTTTATTGGCTAAATCGTCATCAACCTCATTTCTATCGGCGTCGAAAAACATATCCATAGATCTAATTGCGGAAGGGTGGTCTAGGGCGTAATCTGCTAGACCCTTAGACCTCTTCAGCATGAATTCAGCAAGCGATTTGCAGTAGTAATGATTTATTCGTAGCATGCCAAATACAGGTGATTTAGTTAGTTGATCCCTAACCGGCCGCATAGGGCTTCCATCCGAAAGAAGCACATCTCCCGGTTTCATGTAATGATTATGAATAAATGCCAGCTCAACAAACTCCGGCTTGCAGATCGATTTTACGTGATTATTGCTATGATAATCAACCTGGGAACATTTCGTAAATCTTTCGACGCATAGCCGGCCGTCATCCTCTTTTTGCCCCGATGACCCAAAAACACGCCAATTACAAAGAACCGATATTGCGTTCTGAAAATTATTTCTCAAGATGTCATCAACTCTCTCTCCAGAGAGAGGCACTATAAATTCATCCGCATCAATGATGGCAACCCATGTTGTTTCGCCGCCAAATCTCTGTATCATATCGCGGTAAGCGAGTACTTGGGGATTATCTCCATGGATCTTGCGCGGCCATTCCGTATATGTGCAAATTCCACGTTCATGCAATTTGCTTAGAATGCGCTTAGTGTCATCAGTGCTGTCATTGTCGTATATATAGAAATGATCAAAGCCGACCACTTGGTGAAACGCGATCCATTCTAGTAAATACCGGCTCTCGTTTTTTGCGATAAGACAAGCAGAAAGAAAATGCTTTTTAGTTAAAGATGAATATTCGCTCATGTCTCCACCCTCTCCCTAATGATTCTATAATTATGGCCTAAAGCCTTTAATAGCATACAACTCACCGGTGCTCATCTTTTACGATGCAACAAATCTATCGCCTTCTCGCTTAATTTCACTCTGCAAGCAATCATGCAGCGTAGTCCAACTTTGCACCATATTTTCATTAAAATTTTCCGGAAGAGCTCCAACGATCTTCACTTCCCTGTAAACGCACAGCCGCGGTTCTGCGTTGTCAGACATGGCGCTATCCTATCTGCGTCGAGTATGTGAAATCGCACGCTTAATCCATGGCGGGTCTAGCCGGACGTGCATTGAACCGGACGCCCAGGTCAAGATGCTTTTATGCCCGATTGCCCTATCCCACCAACGCTTGCGCTCCGTCGTAGGTCGTCCGGACCAGTCCCGCCTCGACCGGCCGCCGGGCCGGCGTCGCATCCTCCGCCGTAATCTCGTCGGTCGACCACTGGTGCGCCAGGACGGCCGCGGCGACGTCGATGCTGCCCTTTCCGATCTCAACCACGACCGGCTTCGACGGGTCCGCGAGATAGGCCGAGATCGCCGCGTCGAGCGCGTCGTCGGTGAGGAGCTTCTGCTTGTAGGCCTCGCCGCCGGTCATTGCTTGGTCTCCCAGATCGGGATCATGCCCGGCATCTTCACAGGCTCGTGCCGGTAGGCGGTCCACCTCCCGAGCTTGATCCATTCGGGCGTGACCTCGTGGATGTCGACCGAGAGCGTCACGAGGATCCCGCTGTAGTCCCCGCGGATCGTACCGAGTTCCGGGTGGACCCCGAAGAGCCGCAGCGTGTCCCACCCCGCCGCGTGCGCCTGCATCCCCCAGCGCTCGACGAACTCGCCGCAGCGCTGGTGCGTCTCGCGCCACTCGTCGGGCCGGAGCCCGCGGCACGGGACGACGCCCGGGGAGAGGCTGGCGAGGCCGCGGGACCAGGAGAGAACGGTGTCGGGGATGGTGAGTGTCATCCCCTGCCCTACCCTGCCGGCGGCGCTGTGGCGAGATGCGGGGCTGCACGAGGGGCTTGCCCAGAGCGTGAGTCCCGGGTACCTACGGACAGGGTTTCTGTCGCCGTTTCTGTCGCCGAAGCTGTGGTCCTGTCACAGATGACGCGCTAAGATACTGAAGACGAAGCCTGAGGGCCTGTAGCTCAATGGTTAGAGCCGACCGCTCATAACGGTCCGTCCAAGCCTGCGATCCCCTGGGCGGGACTCGTCTTTTTCGCGGCAGGGCACGGGAAACGGCACGGGAAATGGCTTCTTTAGATTGCCCGCAAGGTCGGTCGGCTTTTCGCTCTCGCCATCCGTGCTGAAGCGAATCGGCTCACTCAGGCCGCCATCTGCAGGACGCGATCACCCTAGTGCATTGACGCATTC
>NZ_JTHF01000295.1 GCF_001043895.1 Methylobacterium indicum | reverse complement strand
TGCGGTTCTGGCACGGCTCGGCGGGCGGCCGGGTGAGCGAGGCGTGGGGGCCGCAAGGCGAGCGGGTGACCTACCGGCACGATGGGCTGGGGCGTGTGTAGTAGACTCTAGCGTTCATCGCTCGGTTGGGCACAAAGGATCGGTAAGTCAGTTTGAAAATGCAACAGGTACGAGATATGAATCAGCCGCCGCGCGTTCTGCAGCAAGCAAGATAAAGGCGTCTTGCTATGTCGCTCCCGGTACAGACACTTTAAATTTAGGCTCTAATTATGATTAAAAATATGATCAATCTCACACAGAGCGCAGTAAAACCGACAGAAGAAATCATCAGAAAGACCTTTGACAACATCAATTTTAATGGTATAGAAGATTTAATCGAATTTTACATGATATCAAACGGCGGCGTGCCGGATAAAAATGCCTTATCCGGTGATCACAATTCGACGATTAGATATTTCTTTCCGATACAGTATCGACTTCCCAATAATATCGAAAACATCGAAGAAACCCGCATATTTTATAAATCTCGAAAAGATATATCAAGTTTTTTTATTGACAACGTACCATTTTCGATTGACGAAGGCGGCAATATACACTGTCTTAACGTACGAGACGGTTGTATATATTTTGTACCAATGGATAATGGATCCGAATTGGAAGAAGAAAAAATACTTGTTGCTGTTGAGTTTGGAGATTTTATAAACAAATTAGATTTTTTCGATAAAGTTTTTATAGATTAAAATATATTTAGAAAAACCAGTAGAATTACGACGCAACCCGTTCGTTGCACCAGGAAGGGACGTTCTGAGCAACGGGTTGCGGTCGTTGATCCGCTCAATCACTGCACCACCCTTAGACAAAACCTGGCAGGTTGGCCAATCGCTTTCCGCCACGGGCTGACGCGCTACGAGCACGACGCGTTCGGGCGCGTCACCGCGATCGAGGATCCCCTCGGCGCCCGCACCACCTTCGCCTACGCGCCCGGCGGCGATTTCTGGGTGCCGGCGCGCGAGACGCGGGCCGACGGGGTGACGCTCGAGCGGTGGATCGATCGCGGCCGGGCCGAGGTGGCGCTGACCGACGGCGAGGGGCGTCGCACGATCCGGCGCTACGGCGCGTACGGGGTCTTGGAGGAGATCGAGGACCCGCAGGGCGGGCGGGTGCGCTTCACCTATGACGGCCGCAAGCAGCTGACGCAGGTCACCAACGCGCTCGGCCGGCACTGGACCTTCACCCGCGACGCCTGCGGGCGGGTGGTGAGCGAGACCGATTTCGAGGGCCGCACGACGGCCTACGCCTACGACCGGTCCGGGCGGCTCACCGGCCGGACCGAGGCGGACGGCACCCGCCTCGCCTACGCGTACGATGCGGCCGGGCTGCTGCTCGCCGAGACGGTGTCGGCGGCCGACGGATCGGCGCCGCAGGTGACGCGCTTCGCCTACGACCGGGCGGGGCGTCTGGTGCGGGCGCAGAACCGCGAGGCCCGGGTCGAGTTGGAGCGCGACGCCCTCGGGCAGGTGGTGGCCGAGACGGTGAACGGGCGCCGGATCGAGAATACCTACGATTGCTGCGGGCACCGGGTGTCGCGCAGCGGCCTCGGGGCGGGGGTGACGAGCGTCTACGACCCGCTCGGGGGGCTGGCCGGCCTGCGCATCGGCGAGCACGCGGCGCTGTCGCTGGGCCGCGACGCGGCCGGGCGCGAGCGGCACCGCGCCACACCGGTCGGCTTCCGGCTGGAGAGCCGGCACGACGCGGTCGGTCGGCTGGTGCGGCAGGTCGGCGGAGGGGTCGGCGGCCCGGATGCGCCGGCCGGACCGGCGCTGGAGCGGGTCTACGGCTGGAACCGGGCGTCCGAGCCGGTGTCGATCGCCGATATACTCTGGGGCACGACGGGCTACCGGTACGACGGCAACGGTCAGGTGGAGGAGGCGCGCCACGGCGACGGGCTGGCGGAGCGGTTCGACTACGACGCGGCTCTGAACGTGTCGGCGTTCCAGGAGCTGGACCGGGGCCCGGGCGGTCCGGTT
>NZ_JTHF01000294.1 GCF_001043895.1 Methylobacterium indicum | reverse complement strand
CAACGGGGAAACCCGCCGTCGGCGACCGCGACCGGGCGTCGCTCCGCAATCCGGCCCGGGCCGGCGCGCCCGGACGGCAATCATCCACCAGTCCGCCGGCCGACCGTAACGGATGTCCCCCAAGGAAACCACGCCGCCGCGACTGGGATCATGCCGACCCCGCCCCGCGATGGACTTGGGACCGCCCGTCCCGGATCTGGGAGAGACGACCGTGCGGCTGTCGCCGTTACGCCGCCCGGCGCCTGGTCGCGCCGGTCTCCGCCGCGCCCGACAGCGCCAGGGCGGCGTCGAGGGCGTCGCTGATCGTCGTGACCAGGATGTCGGCGGAGGTCGCCCGGCGCAGGCGGTCGCGCCCGGCCGGGTCGCGCTCGCGCCACACCGCCACCATGACCCGCACGCCGGGAATCGCCCGCCGGGCGAGGCGGGCGGCGAGCCGGATGTGGGAGGTGCTGATCGGCTCGATGTAGGACAGGCAGACCAGGGCGACGCCCTCGAGTTCCGGCCGCTCGCCCTTGTTGAGGGCGTCCTGGCTGGTGGTGCGGGCGTTGAGGCCGTGGCGCCCCATCACCTGGGCCAGCATGCCGGCGGCGGCGGCGTCGAACGGCCCGCGGGCCGCCACCACCAGGACGGGCGCCGGCCCGCGCCAGGCCGGGCTCAGATCCTCGGCCCGGCGCACGATCGCGGTCGAGGCCCGGTCGGGGCCGAGGGCGGCGACCGCGGCCTCGGTCTCGGCGCTGCGCAGGGAAGCGGCCTTCTTCGACACCGGCATGGCGCCCAGCGTCGTCACCACGGTCTCGATCGCCTGGCCGACGGCCTGCTGGCGGTCGGCGGCGAGCGCCCCGCTCGCCCGGTCGTTCTGGGCGAGCCGCAGGCCGCCGAGCGCGATCTCGTCGTAATAGGTCGCCAGCGCCCGCTCCTTCAGCACCTGGCGGGCCTTGTCGATCGCCTCGAGCGGGTCCCCGGCCAGCATGCGCTGGTAGAAGATCTCGGAGGGCGCCAGCGCCGGGCGGTCTCCGAGCATCACGTCGAGGAAGGCTAGGCGCTCGACGTGGCGGCCGAGCACCACGAGGCAGACGGTGATCGGGGTCGCGAGCACGAGGCCGACCGGCCCCCACAGGAAGGTCCAGAGCGTCGCGGCCAGGATCACCGCCACCGGCGAGAGACCGGTGGAGTGACCGTAGAGCAGGGGCTCGACGACGTGCCCGGCGATCGGCTCGACCACGGCGAAGAGCAGGAGCGTCGCGATCAGCATCGACCAGCCCGGATCGACCGCGGCGGCGAGCATGAGCGGGAAGGCCATGCCGATGACCGCGCCGATATAGGGCACGAAGCGCAGGATCGCCGCGAGCACGCCCCACAGGATCGGGCTCGGCACGCCGATGACCCACAGGCCGATCGCGATCACCACCCCGAAGGCGAGGTTGAGGCCGGCCTGGGCGAGGAAGAACCGCGAGAGGCGGGCCACCGCATCGTCCATCGCCGCCGTGGTGGCGCGCAGATCGCCGGAGCCGGCGAGCCGGATGGCGCGGTTGCGCAGGTCCTCGCGCTGGGCGAGGAAGAACAGGGTGAAGAGCAGGATCAGGCCGACCGTGGCGAGCGGGTGCAGCACCGGCGCGACCACGCTGCCCAGGGTGGAGAGGAGCCCGGCCTTCGGCTCGCGCACCTCGACCAGCATCGGCTTCTCGGGATCGGTGGGGCCCCGCGCCTTGGCGGGCTCCGGCGGCTGCAGGTCCTGGCTCAGGTCCTGCACCGACTGGAACAGCCGCTCCAGGGTGGCGCCGCCGCCGGCATTCGCGCGCAACGCCCCGATCTTCTCGCGCATCGTCACGGTATAGCGCGGCAGGTCGGAGGCGAGCTGCGAGGCCTCGTTAGCGATGAGGAGACCGAGGCCCCCGATGCCCCCGAAGGTCGCCAGCACGACGACCAGCACGGCCAGCGAGCGCGGCAGGCGCCGGCGCTGCAGCCCCCGCACCGCGGGCGCCAGCACGAAGCTGAGCAGCACCGCCAGCGTGATCGGCATCAGCACGTCCCGCCCGAGGGACAGGATCGCCCCGATGGCGAGAACCAGCAGGCAGGTGGCCAGGGCCGTGAACACCGGCATCGCGTCGCGCAGGCGGCGCGCCGTCACGGGATCGTCGATCATCAAACGCGCACCTGCATCAGCCGCGGACCGGCCGGGGTCTTGTCGTTACGGGGCGGCCGGCGTGCCGAGGGCGGCGCCGATCTGGGTCAGGAGCTTCGAGAAGTCGACCGGCTTCGGGTGGTAGTCGTCGCAACCGGCCTGGATCACCTTCTCGCGGTCGCCCGACATGGCGTGGGCGGTGAGCGCGATGATCGGGATCCGGGCGGTCTCGGCGTCGGACTTGAGCGCGCGGGCCGCCGACCAGCCGTCGAGAACCGGCAGGTTCATGTCGAGCAGGATGATGTCGGGCCGGCTGGTGCGGGCCTTCATCACGCCCTCCTCGCCGTCATGGGCGAGCACCACTTCGTAGCCCCGCCGCTTGAGCCGCCGGGAGAGGAAATCCCAGATTTCCTCATGGTCCTCGACGAGAAGGATCTTTGCCACCGCCCGCACTCCGCGCTCGCACGATCCCCGGGGCGGCCGAGCCGCCCCGCAGGATCTTCGCCTGTCCGACTGGGCCGTCCTACACGACCCTTCCCTGGCTGACGCCCGGGAAGGGCGAATGTTTCCGCCCGCTCTCCCAAAGTGGGCGGATCCGCCCGGATGTCACCCCTCGTGCGGCAAGCCGAACGCGACGCTCTCGGATTCCGCCCGCTCGAAGGCCTGGATGACGTGCTGGTAGGAGCGCCAGGTCTCGCTGGCATGGTCCACGTCCGTCGGGCGCAGCACGAACATCAGCATCGAGCGGCCGGTGACCGCGTAGGTGTCGCCGACGGCGAAGCGGGCGAGGTCCTGGGTATCGGGCAGGTTGGTGTCGAGCACCCGCATCCAGGCATCGCCCCCCACCACCTCCGGCAGGGTGAACTCCACCATGTCGTGATGGGCGTTGAACAGGAGCATCAGGGTCGCCTCGCCGCCGCGGCGGTGGATGCCGCTCGACTGCGCCCGGCCGTCGAGGACCACGGCGAGCGCGCGGGCGCCGCCGTCGTTCCAGTTCTCCGGGGTCATGTCGGTCCCCGAGGGCGTGAGCCAGCTCACGTCCTTGACGCCGAGTTCCGCGTCGTAGGCACCGGTGAGGAACCGGCCCCGGCTCAGCATCGGCAGCGACCTGCGCAGGATCAGCAGGCGCTGGGTGAACTCGGCGAGGTCGCGTTCGTCCTCGCCGATCCCCTCCCAGTCGATCCAGGAGATTGCGTTGTCCTGGCAATAGGCGTTGTTGTTGCCGCGCTGCGTGCGGGCGAACTCGTCGCCGGCGAGCAGCATCGGCGTGCCGCGCGACAGGAGCAGCGTCGCGAGCAGGTTGCGCATCTGGCGCAGGCGCACCGCCTTGATCTCGGGATCGTCGGTCGGGCCCTCGGCGCCGTAATTGTACGAGAGATTGTGCGAATGGCCGTCGCGGTTGTCCTCGCCGTTCGCCGTATTGTGCTTCTCGTTGTACGAGACCGTGTCGGCGAGGGTGAAGCCGTCATGCGCGGTGATGAAGTTCACCGAGGCCCAGGGGCGCCGGCCGCGCTTGTTGAACTTGTCGGCCGAGCCGGTGAGGCGGGAGGCGAGCGCCGGCAAAAGACCCTCGTCGCCCTTCCAGTAGCCGCGGACCTCGTCGCGGAAACGATCGTTCCACTCGGCCCAGCCGGGCGGGAAGCCGCCGACCTGGTAGCCGCCCGGGCCGCAATCCCACGGCTCGGCGATCAGCTTGACCGAGGAGAGCACCGGGTCCTGGCGGCAGGAATCGAGGAAGCCGCCGCCCTCGTCGAAGCCGTAGGGCTCGCGGCCGAGGATCGTCGCGAGGTCGAAGCGGAAGCCGTCGACCCGCATCTCGGTCGCCCAGTAGCGCAAGCTGTCCGTCACCATCTGGAGCACCCGCGGGTGCGAGAGGTTGACGGTGTTCCCGGTGCCGGTGTCGTTGATGTAGTAGCGCTTCTGGTCGGGCAGCAGCCGGTAGTACGAGGCGTTGTCGATCCCCTTGAAGGAGAGGGTCGGACCCTTCTCGTTGCCCTCGGCGGTGTGGTTGTAGACCACGTCGAGGATCACCTCGAGGCCGGCCCCGTGCATCCGGGCCACCATCTCCTTGAATTCGGAGAAGGCGAAGTCCGGCACCGCGGCGTAGCGGCGGGCGGGGGCGAAGAACGAGAGGGTGTTGTACCCCCAGTAATTCACCAGGTCCTTTTCCAGCAGGTAGCTGTCGTTGACGAAGGAGTGGATGGGCAGGAGCTCGACCGAGGTGACGCCGAGGCTGCGGATATAGGCCAGCACCTCAGGGGTGCCGAGGCCCGCATAGGTGCCGCGCAGGCGCTCCGGCACCGCCGGGTGCAGCTTGGTGAATCCCTTGACGTGGGTCTCGTAGAAGACCGTCTTGTCCCACGGCACGTTCGGCTTCTGGTCGCGGCCCCAGGTGAAGGCGGGATCGATCACCCGGCACTTGCGGGTGAAGGGGGCGCTGTCGCGGGTGTCGAAGGTGGTGTCGTCGCCGCTCTCCATCACGTAGCCGAAGAGCGCCGGGTTCCAGGTGACGGAACCGACGAGCGCCTTGGCGTAGGGATCGAGGAGCAGCTTGTTGGGGTTGAAGCGGTGGCCGGCCTCGGGCTCGTAGGGGCCGTGGACCCGGTAGCCGTAGATCGTCCCGGGGCGGGCGTCGGGCAGGTAGCCGTGCCAGACCTCGTCGGTGTATTCGGGCAGCTCGATCCGCTCGATCTCGGTCTCGCCGGTATCGTCGAACAGGCACAGCTCGACCTTGGTGGCGTGCGCGGAGAACAGCGCGAAATTGACGCCGAGGCCGTCCCAGGTGGCGCCGAGCGGAAAGGGCTGGCCCTCGCTGATGTTGCGGGTCGCCCGGACGAGGGGCGAGGCCGCGGGGGCGGCCGGGGCGGGCTTGGACGTGAGTTCCATGTTCATGGGGGCGTTCGACGATCCCGGAGGCGAGAAGCCTGACTGTGGGCTGAACGCGCCGGACCTCGCCCAAGCTCCCCCGCCGTCGTCAAAATTTCATGGCCGCGGCCGCGTGGCCGCAAGGGTGCCGGGGTACAGGGTGGGACCATGGGTCCGGGACCCCGGTCTCGGGCGTCGGGACCGCGATCGCACCACGGCGCGGGGGAGCCGCCGGCCGCCCACGCGGGTTACCGGAGGGTGCAGACGGGGAGTCGGATGGGCGTGACGGTCGCGGACGTGATGAGCAGGGACGTGGAGTTCATCGCCGGGGAGGCCCCCGTGCAGGAGGCGGCGGTGCTGATGGGCGAACTCGATGTCGGCGCCCTGCCGGTCGGCACGGCGGATGCCCTCGACGGGGTGATCACCGACCGGGACATCCTCTACCGGGTGGTCGCCCAGGGGCTCGATCCGAGCAGGGCCCGGGTGAGCGAGGCGATGTCGCGCCCGGTCGTGTCCTGCGCCGAGGGCGATCCCCTGCGCACCGCCCTCGACCTGATGGCCGCCCACCACGTCCGGCGGCTGCCGGTGCGGGATGCGGGCGGGCGCGTCACCGGCTGGGTCACCCTGGCGGATCTGTCGCGGGCGCTGCTGCACGGCGGCGACGCGCTCCAGACCTCGCTCAAGCGTCTGACCGAGGAGGCGTGAGTGGCTCGGCGGCCGCGGCGGCGTTCGCCGCCGCGTTGGCGCGCTCGGCCTCCAGGATGGTCTGGCGGGCGAGGTAGCGGGTGACCAGCGCCTCGACGTCGCGGATGGTCTCCTCGACGAGGTGGGCCTGGAGCAGGGCGCGGGGCTCGTCGGGGGCGAGGTTCTCGCGCTCCTGGAGCCGGCGCATCGCCTGCTTGACCACCTGGTAGACCGCCTCGCGCTCCTCGCGGCTCATCGCCGGGGACACCGCCCGGGCGACCAGGTCCGTGAAATCGGACATCGGGGTGCTGCTCGTCCTTGCCTTCTCGGACGCGATCCGTCGCGCCCACGGCCCACCTCATCGCACGACGCGCGCCCGGATCGAAGCCCCGAGCGGGAGCCCGACCGGGCGGGAGCCCGACCGGGCGGGAGCCCGGCTACATGTTGTGATCCTTGACGCCGGCGATGAGCAGGCTGCTGCAGCCCCACAGCACCATGAAGGCGAAGAACGCCACGAACAGGGCGTGGCCGCGCATCGGCACGGTGGAGAGCTCGGGCCGGGTCGGGGGCACGAAGACCGAGAGGTAGACGTGCTGGCGGTTCGCCGCCACCCGGGCACGGTCGAGCATGACGGTGGCGGAGTCGTTCAGCTTCTCGGCGATGGTGCGCTCGACCATCAGGCCCTCGTATTCGAGGATCGCGTCCGAGACGGGCTTTCCGCCCACCGCCATCCCGTCGCTGGTGAGCGAGTCCTCGAGCTGCTTGATCTGCTGGTTGGTGGCGGCGACGCTCGCGACGATGGTCTGGATCGAGCGGGACTTCTCGTCGAGGCCGGAGCCGCGCAGCACCTGGAGGTCGTTCTCCGACTTGATCTTGTCCTTGCGCAGGGAGAGCAGCGTGGTCATCGTCGCTTCCGCCGACTTCGCCGGATCGATGATGCCCCAGCGGTTGCGGAACTCGCGCAACGCCAGATGGGCCTTGCGCAGCCGCTCCTCGGTCGCCGCCAGGTCGTCCTTGCTGTGCTTGAGCATGTCCTGCTGGGCGCGCGACGAGATCGTGTTGATCAGCGCCTCGGCCCGGGCGACGACGTGGCGGCTGATCGCCAGGGCGTCGTCCGGCGTGAAGGCCTGCACGGTCAGGGTCATCACGCCCGAGACCAGGTCGATGTGGACCTGGACGCGCTTGCGCCAGTACTTCAGCAGTTCCTCGACCGGCTTGTCGCCGGAATAACGCGTCCAGAAATCGCCCTCGTCGCGGGTGTACATCCGGACGATGTCGAGCTCCTTCTGGGCGCTCTCGAGCATCGGCTGGCTCTCGATGTATTCCTTGACGATGTAGCTGTCCTGGCTGTTGTTCTTCTGGATCAGCGACGAGAACTCGCCGAGCGCGACGTTGCCCATCGGCTCGACCTCGCCGCGGACGGCGAAGCGGGCCTCGACCACGTACTGGTCGGCCGCGAAGACGAACAGGTAGATCCCGACGACCGCCGTCGGCAGCAGCACGAAGATGCCGATGTTGCGCAGGAGGCGGGCCAGGACGCGGTTCTGCGTCCCCTCGCCGGGCAGGAGCGGCAGGCGGGTCCAGCGCAGCGGGTTGAGCAGGGCCGGGAGCCGGCTTCGGCCGTCGGCGGGGGCGATCGGCTCGACCGTCTCGGCGTTGCGGCGCAGGTCGGGCACGGTGCGCCGCGCGAACGCGATCATGCTGCCGAGCCTGTCGCGCCGTTTGACCTCGTCCGCGTCCATTCTGCCTGCTTTCCCGTGCGGCGCCGGCCGCGTGCGTGACCCCGAGGGCCAGGGTCTGCGGATGCTGCGGTTTTCGGCCTTTTTAATGGCGCCTCATACCCCGGCAGCGTCCCGCAGCGCGGCGGCGAGGCGGTCCCAGGCCGGGATGTCGGGCGGCAGGCCGAAGCGCAGGCGCGCCGGCGCGGCCTCGAATCGGCGCACGAAGATCCCGGCCCGCCCGAGGCGGTCGAACAGGCCCGGCCCGTCGGGGAAGTCGGCGGTGCGAAACAGCTTCGTGCCGCCGACGATCCGGCCGCCGGCCTCGGCCAGGAGGGCGTCGAGCCGGGCGGCGTCCCGGCCCCGCGCGACGTCCGCCTCGCGCCGCCAGGCGGCATCCGCCAGGGCCCGCCGCCCGACCGCGATCGCCGGTCCCGACACCGCCCAGGGCCCGATCCCGCGGCGCAGGACACCGACGAGCGGCTCGCCCGCCACCGCGAAGCCAAGGCGCAGGCCGGCGAGCCCGTAGGTCTTGCCGAAGGAGCGCAGCACCAGGCAGGCGGGCGGCACCGCGCCGCACAGGCTCGCGACGGGTTCGAGGTCGGCGAAGGCCTCGTCGACCACGAGCCAGCCGCCGCGCGCGGCGAGGCCGGCGGCGGCGGCCGCGAGGTCCGGCAGGGGCACGACCCGGCCGTCCGGGTTGTTGGGGGTGACCACCACGGCGACGTCGGCCTCGCCGATCCCGGCGAGGTCGCCGACCGCCACGACGGTGTGGCCGGCCCGGGCCCAGGCGGCCGCGTGCTCGGCATAGGTGGGGCCGACCACCGCGACGCGGCCGGGGGGCCGCAACCGCGGGACGAGGTCGATGAGGGCTTGGGTGCCCGGCGCCGCGACGACCCGCTCCGGCGGGGCGCCGTAGGCCTCGGCCGCCGCGGCTTCGAGGGCGGCGAGGTCGGCCTTGGCCGGCAGCCGCGTGAAGGCGCTGGCCTCGAGCGCCGGCCACGGATAGGGGATCGGATTGATCCCGGTCGAGAGGTCGATCCAGGGCCGGGGGGCCTGCGGAAACAGGAAGCCCGCCTCGCCGAGGTCGCCCCCGTGCCGGATCGGCCCCTCCGCCGTCTCGTCCAATCGCCCGTCCAACCGTCCGCCCCTCGCGATGACCGCCCTGACGCACCCGCCCGACAGCCTCGTGCTGCTCGTCCTCGCCCTCGCGATCGAGGCCGCCCTCGGCTATCCGGACCGCCTCTACAGGCTGGCCGGCCACCCTGTCACCTGGATCGGCGGCCTGATCGCCGCCCTCGACCGCGGCCTCAACCGCGAGGGGGAGTCCCCGCGCCGCCGGCGCGCCGCCGGGGTGCTGGCCCTCCTCCTCGTGCTGGCCGCGACGGGCCTTGCGGCGCTGGCCCTGTCGCTCGCCTGCGGGGCGCTCGGAGGGGCGGGCCTTGTCCTCTGCGCCCTCCTCGCCGCGAGCCTGCCGGCGCAGCGCAGCCTGCACGATCACGTCGCCCGGGTGGCGGCGGACCTGCGGCGCGACGGGCTCGCCGGGGGACGGCGGGCGGTGGCGATGATCGTCGGGCGCAACCCCGAGACCCTCGACGAGGCCGCCCTCTGCCGCGCCGCGATCGAGAGCCTGTCGGAGAACTTTTCCGACGGCATCGTGGCGCCGGCCGTCTGGCTCGGGGCCGGCGGCCTGCCCGGTGGCGCGCTCTACAAGGCGATCAACACCGCCGACAGCATGATCGGCCACCGCACGCCCCGGCACGAGGCCTTCGGCTGGGCCGCCGCCCGCCTCGACGACCTCGTCAACCTGCCGGCCTCGCGGCTCACCGCCGGGCTCATCGTGGCGGCGGCCGCGCTCACGCGGGGCGCCTCCGCCCGCGGGGCGCTGGCGGCGGTGCGGCGCGACGCCGGCCGCCACCGCTCGCCCAATGCCGGCTGGCCCGAGGCCGCGATGGCCGGGGCGCTCGGCCTGCGGCTCGCCGGCCCGCGGGTCTACGGCGCGACGCGGGTCGAGGATGCCTGGATGGGCTCGGGCCGGGCGGAGGCGACGGCCGACGACATCGCCCGGGCGCTGGTGCTGTACCGCCGGGCCTGCCTGCTGCTGTGGGGGCTGGCGGCGGGGCTGGCGGGGATCGCGGCGCTGGTTTGAGCGCTCCCCAGTCCGGCTCGATCGTCTCGCGCGCCGCACCCGGGACGGGCAGGATCTCGGCGGCCCGGTCGCGCAGGGCGCGCGGGATGGCACCGAGGGCGGGATCGTCGAAGGACAGGTGGGGCGGGTGCGCCCCACCCCGGGCCGCCCGAAAGTGGGATCGGCACCACGCGCGCGGCTGTCAGTTCCGCGCCACCGCGAAGCGGGTCTTTAGCGCATCCCAGCCCCGGACGAGCTTGCGCAGCGCCTCGAAGGGCCGGATCTCCGGCCGCTCGCCCTTCGGATGGACCACCACGGTGGCGGTGCGCCCGACGGTGAGGCGCTCGCGGTCGACGGAGGCATCGAGGGCGACCCGCACCGGCACGCGCTGGGCGAGGCGCACCCAGGCGAAGGTCGGGTTGACGTTGGCGAGCAGGCTGGCGCTGGCGCCGCGCTCGCGATCCTCGATGCCGGCGGCGACGCTCTCGACCCGGCCGGTGATCGGCCGGTCCTCGCCCATCAGCTGCACGGTGACGGGATCGCCGGGATGGATGCGGCCGAGCTTGGTCTCCTCGAAATAGCCCTGGACGTGCAGGGTGTCGCCGTCGACGAGGGCCATCACCGGCTTGCCGACCGCCACGTAGGCGCCGGGGCGCAGTTCGAGGTTGCTGATGCGGCCGTTGACCGAGGCGCGCACCTCGGAGCGGGCGAGGTTGAGCTTGGCGAGATCGCGGTCGGCCACCGCCTGGTCGTGGGCGGCCCGGGCGCTCTGCTCGGTGGCGAGCGCGGCTTCGAGCTTCTGCTGCGACACGACGTTGTCGCTGAGCTGGCGGTAGCGGGCGAGGTCGGCCTCGGCCTGGACCAGGGTCGCCTTGCGGCCGGCCACCACGGCCTCCGCCTGCCGCAGGGCGAGGGCGAAGCGATCGGGGTCGATGCGGAAGAGCAGGTCGCCGCGCTTGACCTCCTGGTTGTCGTGCACCGCGACGTCGCGCACGAGGCCGGAGACGTCGGGGGCGACGCCGACCACCTCGGCCCGCACCCGCCCGTCCCGGGTCCAGGGGGCCTCGAGGTAGTAGTCCCAGAGCGCCGTCCCGACGACGCATGCGAGGGCGAGCAGGACGGCGGTGACGGCGAAGCGGCCGAGGAAGGCGAGCGCGCGGGTCATGATCTTCGATCTTCAGGTCAGGCGGCCGGCGAGCGTGACGACGCCGCCGAGGCACACGAGGTAGAGGCAGAGGTCGAACAGGGCCCGGTGCCAGACCAGGCGGTAGAGCCCGAGCGCGCCGATCAGCCGGCGCAGGACGAGATTGAGCAGGAAGGCGACGACCGCCCAGACCAGCAGGGCCGGCACGAAGACGCCGTAGAGGTCGATGTCGGCCATCAGGCGGCCTCCCTCGCGAGCAGGGGGGCGCCGACGGGCGGCGCCTCGGGAAAGAGCGCGCGGCGCAGGCCCGCGAGCCCGAGCAAGGCCTCGCGCCGGCCCGCGGCCGCAGCCCCCGCGCCGATGACGGCCAGCGCCGCGTCGATATCGGCGAGCAGCGGCGCGGAGGCCGGGCCGCGCGGTCCCTCGTAGTGCAGGGCCACCGCGTCGAGGGCGGCGTCGAGAGCCGCGACCGCGCCGGGCGGCAGGCCGTGGCGGGCGCGGCGCAGGGAGACGAGGTTCATGCCGACCCGGAGCGCCCCCAGGGTGTCGATCCGCGACAGGTCGCTGTCGGGCCCGGCGGCGGCCAGCCGCGGCACCAGGAGGCCGAGGCGGTCGAGCATCAGGTGGGCGAAGGCGGCCCGGTCGCCCCGCCCGCGCCGGCGCGCCGCCCGGGCGAGGTCGGCCCGGCTCGCCGCCACGAGGCGGCGGGCGCCGTGCTCGGCCCCGACCGAGCGCACCAGCCGGGTCACGACGGCGGCGAGGACGATGCCGACGACGAGCGCCAGGGCCGAGTTGACGTAGGCGCCGAACTCCGAGGCGTAGCGGTCCTGGATCGCCAGGAGGGCGTTGCCGTTGACCCCGAGCGCCAGCCCCACCGGCATGGTGCGGGGAATGGTCATCAGCAGGCCGCACAGGACGAGGGGTGGGGCCAGCACGAGCACCAGGGTGGCGAAGTCGTGGACCTGCGGCAGGATGCCGAACAGGAGCACGCCGATCGCCGCCGCCGCCACCGCGGTCCAGGTGGCGAAGCCCAGGATCGCCGGGGCCGGATCGTCCTGGGTGGCGAAGAGGCAGCACAGGACCGCGCCCATCATCGCCGCGGTGGCGCCGTCGGGCCAGGCGGTGGCGATCCAGGCCGTCACGCAGGCGAGGATGGCGAGGAAGACCCCGAGGGCGGAGCGCAGGGCCATGCCGTGGTCGCGGTGGCGCGGGGCGCGTCCGCCGAACTCGCCCGCGAAGGCGAGCGGGCGGCGCGGGGCGCTCTCGCCGCGGGCGATGCCGTCCTGGAGCGCCCGGCAGTCGCGGCCGATCGCCACCAGTTCGCGCAGGCGGTCGAGGAGGCTCGCCCGCACCAGCGCGGTCCAGAAGCCGGGACGGGCGGGGGAGAAGAGGTCGGCGTCGTCGGCCGCGGCGATGCGGGCGAGCAGCGCGTCGGCCTCGGCCGCCGGGGCGCCGGCTTCCGACCAGGCGGCGACGTCGGCGAGCAGCGTCCTCAGCGCCGGATCGAGGCCCGCGAGCTCGCGCAACGCCGCGATCCGGTCGGCCAGCGAGGAGAGGACCGGCAGCAGCATCAGCATCCGGCCGCGCAGGAGCTGGACCAGCGGCACCGCCCGGCTCTGCGCCGACGCGTCGTAGGCGAGATGGGTGGCGAGCGCATCGATCTCGGCGGCCTCCGCGGCGAGCCGCAGGCGCCGCGCCCGGATTGCCGGCGCCTCGATGGCGCCCGACAGCACGTCGGCAGTCCAGCGCCCGGTCTCGCCGAGCCAGGTCCCGACCCGGGCCGCCAGCACCGGCCCGACGGATTCCGGCAAGACGAGGCCCGCCACCAGGGCGGCGCAGAGGATGCCGAGCGTGATCTCCTCGGCGCGCGACACCGCGGTCTCGAAGATGGTGTCGGGCGCCGTCACCGCCGGGAAGCCGATCAGCGCCGCGGTGTAGCCGGCGAGCATGAACAGGTAGGCCCGCGGCGAGCGGTCGAGGAGCGAGAGGTAGAGGCAACCGGCGGTCCAGAGCGCCAGCGCCAGCGTCAGCATCTCGGGTGCGCCGACGAGGGGCGGCACCAGCACGACCGCCATCGAGACGCCCGCCACCGTGCCGACCACCCGGTAGACGGCCTTCGAGCGGGTGGCGCCGGAGAGCGGCTGCATGGTGATGTAGACGGTCGCCATCGCCCAGTAGGGCCGCGGCAGGTCGAGCCACAGGGCGAGGCCCAGCGCGAGGAGCGCGGCACCCGCGATCTTCAGGGCGAACAGCCATTGGCGCCAGCCGGGCAGCATCAGGCGCGCCCTCCGGCGGCCGGGGGGCAGGGGCCCTTCGGGCCCTGGGCCTGGAGCGCGCGCAGGACCCGCAGGGCCGCCCGCAGGTCGTCGTCGCCGAGTTCCCCGAACACCGCCTCGCGCAAGCCGTCGAACCGCGCCTCGATGGCGGCGGCGCGGGCCTGCCCCTCCGGGGTCAAGGCCAGCACCTTGGCGCGGCGGTCGGTCGGGTCCTCCCGGCGGGTGACGAGGCCGGCCTCGCCGAGCTGGTCGAGGAGGCGCACCAGGCTCGGCCCCTCGACGCCGAGAGCTTCGGCCAACGCCGTCTGGCGCAGGTCGCCGCCGAGCCGGCCGATCAGCAGCAGCGGCAGCGCCGTCGCCTCGGTCAGCCCGTAGGCGGTCACGACCTCGTCCGCCGCCCGGCGCCAGACGCGGCCGGACTGGAGCAGGGTGAGAGTGAGGGTTTGCAGGAGGTCGCGTCGCATCCGGTCGCCCCGCCATCGAGGCACGGTCGTTGATCGTGCTTATTGATAGGATGCTAACGATCCGACGGGAAGCGGTCGCGACGCGTGCCGGCCATGCGCGGCGACGGCCTTGATGCGGCCTCGATGCGGCGGATCCGGCGGGCCTGCGGCCGTGCCTCGACGAGCCTGGCGTTGCGGATGGCGTACCGAGGACGGGAACGAAGTCCACCCGGAACCGTCCGGTTCGCGCCCCACCCGTTCCGGAACCCGGCTCGGGCCGCGACGCTTCCTTCGGTCGCCGATCCGGCGTCCAACGTGACGAGGGGGTGGAGCTTCGCTATCACGAGCGCCCAGGGATGGCGTCGGTCGCCAGGGGGCAGGCTCAACTCTCGATGGACAGCGATGTGCACCGCCTCTCGCGCGACGAGCTTGAGGCAGAAATTGCGCGCCTGCGGGCGAAGCTGGCTCGGCAGTCGGACCTCGACCCGGAAACCTCCCGTCAGCGGCCACGCCCCGCTCCGGCGGATGCGGACGTGCTGTTCTCCGCCGTCGACCAGACCAGCCTGCCGATGATCCTCACGGATCCCAACCAGGACGACGAGCCCATCGTCTTCACGAACCGCGCCTTCCTCGACCTCACGGGCTACGGCGTCGACGAGGTCGTCGGGCGCAACTGCCGCTTCCTCCAGGGTCCGGACACCCAGCCCGACCGCCTCGACGAGATCCGCGCCGCGCTCCGCGACAACCGCGATCTCACCATCGAGATCGTCAATCACCGCCGCGACGGCACGCCTTTCGTCAACGCCCTGTTCATCGGTCCGGTCTTCGACGGCGAGGGGCGGCTGCGCTACCGCTTCGGCAGCCAGATCGACGTCACCGAGGCGCACCGCACCCGGCTGCGGCTGGCCGAGAGCGAGGAGCGTCAGCGCGCCATCTTCAACAGCGCCAGCGAGATGGCGATCCTCGTCACCGATACCGTGGGCCGCGTGACCGACTGGAACGTCGGGGCCGAGCGCATCCTGGGCTGGTCGGCGGAGGAGATGCGCGGGCAGACCATCGAGCGGATCTTCACGGCCGAGGACCGGGCCCGGGGGCGCCTGGAGGAGGAAATGGCGGTCGTCCTCCGCGACGGGCATGCCGAGGACGTCCGCTGGCACCTGCGCAAGGACGGAGGTCGATTCTACGCGGTCGGCGACATGACCTCGCTCCGCGGCGTGGACGGAACGCATCGCGGTTTCGTCAAGGCGATGAGCGATCGCACCGAGCAGCGCGACGCCGCCGCCAAGCACGAGGCCGATGCCGAGTTCATGCGGGGCGTCCTGGCCTCCTCGGCCGACTGCATCAAGGTGCTCGACCTCGACGGCTCCCTGACGTTCATGAGCGAGGGCGGCCGGAAGGTGATGGAGGTGAGCGACTTCAACCTCATCAAGGGCTGTCCCTGGCCCGGCTTCTGGCAAGGTCAGGGGCATGCCGAGGCCGTCGCGGCCCTGGCCAGGGCCAAGGGCGGCGGTGTCGGACATTTCCAGGGGACCGCCGACACCTTCCTGGGCAATCCCAGGTGGTGGGACGTCCAGGTCACGCCGATCTTCGGCGCCGACGGCCGGCCGGAGAGGATCCTGTCCGTCTCCCGCGACATCACCGAGCAGAAGTCGCTCGAGGCGCGCCTGGCGGCGGGCGAGGCGCATTGGCGGGGCCTCTTCGAGCGCCTGAGCGAAGGGTTCGTCGTCGGCGAGGTCGTGCGCGACGCGACCGGGCGCATCACGGATTGGCGCTACACCGACGTCAACTCCGCCTGGGGTCGCCTCGTCGGGATTGATCCGGACAGCGTCGTGGGGCGCACGGTCCGCGAGGTGCTCCCCGGCATCGAGGACGCCTGGGTCAGCGAGTTCGCCGACGTGGTCGAGACGGGCCAGCCCGTGACCTTCGTCCGGCAGGTCGGCACCCTGGCGCGATGGTACGAGGGCCGCGCCTTCGCGCTGGGCAGCGAGCGCTTCGGCGTGATCTTCCTGGAGGTGACCGAGCGGGTGCAGGCCGATGCCCGGCGCGACGGCCTGCTGGAGCTGGGAGAGCGGCTGCGCGCCGACATCGACACCGAGGCGATCGCGATGGCGGGCTCGGCGATCCTCGGACGCGTGCTGGGCGTCGGCCGGGTCGGCTACGGCACGGTCGGTTCCGACGGCGAGAGCTTCGTCGTCGAGGAGGACTGGACCGCGGCGGACTTCCCGACGCTCGCCGGTCGCTACCGCATGGACGATTACGGCCTCTACGCCGAGGACCTCCGGCAGGGACGGGCGGTCGTCATCGCGGACGTGCGGGACGACCCGCGCACCGCCGCCTCCGCCGCGACGCTGGAGGCCGTCTCCGTCCGCACCCTGGTCAACCTGCCCGTCTTCGAGAAGGGCCGGACGGTGGCGGTGCTGTACGTCAACGACGACCGCCCGCGCTCCTGGAACGAGCAGGAGATCGCCTTCATCCGTCAGATCGCGGAACTGACCCGCCAGGCGGTCGAGAGACGACGGGCCGAGGAGCGGCAAGACCTGCTGAACCACGAGCTGTCCCACCGGCTCAAGAACACGATGGCGATGGTCATGAGCATCGCGCACCAGACCCTGCGCGCCATCCCGGAGCGCGAGCCGGTCGAGGCGTTCGAGAAGCGCATCCGGGCGCTGGCCTCGGCCCACGACCTGCTGCTGCGCAGGAACTGGACGGCGGCGGACCTGGGCGCGGTGTGCCGCGAAGTCCTGAGCACCGTGGCCGACGGTCGGCGTTTCACCCTCGACGGCCCCGACGTGCCGCTCGGCCCCGGGGCGGGTCTCTCCGCGTCGCTGCTCCTTCACGAGCTGGCGACCAACGCCGCCAAGTACGGCAGCCTCTCGGGAGACGAGGGGGGCGTCGAGCTGCGCTGGTGGATCGAGAGCGGATCGGGCGAACCGGAGCTGGTGCTCCGCTGGCGCGAGCACGGCGGACCTCCCGTGGTCGCTCCCACCCGGCGCGGCTTCGGATCGCGCCTGATCCGCACGGGCCTCGTCGGAACGGGTGGGGTCGACGTGACCTATCATGCGGAGGGGCTCGTCGCGATCATGCGGGCGCCGCTGGTCGAGGTGCAACGCGCATGACGGCAGGACGGACGACCGACGGCGGATCGCGGCCGGTGGTGCTCGTGCTCCAGGACGAGCCGATCCTCGCGATGACCATGAGCGATTTCGTCGAGGAGGCGGGCTGCGAGGCGGTGGTGGTCCGCACCGCGCAGGCGGCGATCCGCATTCTGGAGGCGCGCACGGACATCCGGGTGGTGTTCGCCGACCTCGATGTGCGCGGCTCGACGACGGGGCTGAAACTCGTGGCGACGATCCGGGATCGCTGGCCGCCGATCGAGCTCGTGCTGACGGGTGCGCTGGCGCCGGACCTCGACGCGATCCCGGCGCGAGGCGTGTTCTGCGACAAGCCTTTTCGCGAAAGCAAGATCGTCGAGGCCATCCGCCACTTCGCCGCCTGAGCGGGGAGCCATCGGCTCGCGCGGGCGGCACGCCGGAATCGGGCGCGCCGCCGGGGAGCCCGGGAGCCGGACGCCCCGACGGATCGGACGCGGTCGGGGGCTGCCCCGCGCACGGCCGAACCGATCCGGTTCCGCCCTGACGGCGTCCGCCCCTACGGCTTGGCGGCGGAATCGCGCTCCGGCGTCCAGTCGACCTCGACCACCCGCTGGCCGTCCTGGCGGTTGTAGCGCAGCGCCGTCTGGCGCATCGCCTGCAGGGCCTTGGCGTCCTCGGCCCGGGGGCACTGGACGGGATCGTGGGCGCGGTGGGTGCGGTCGAGCATCTGCGCGAAGGCCGCGTCGAGGGACGGTATCGCCGCGACGGTGGAGAACGGCGCCGACAGGTAGACGGTGCGGCCGGGCCCGCGGGCGAGGCAGTAGCGCCAGTCGGCGGCGGCCGGCGCCGCGGCCAGCACGGCGGCGGCCAGGGCGCCGAGACGGAGGATTCTCATCGGATCGGCTCGGCTCGCGGCTTCGGGGGCGGTCCCGATGCGCGAGCCTTGCGGCCTCAGCAAGGCAGGATCGGCGCGATCCGATCAGACGCGGCGATCAGGCCCGGGCGGCCTCGGCCTCCGCGGCTTCGAGGCTCAGGCTCCACACCCGGGCGCCGTCCTCGGCGACGAGCCAGGCCTCGCCGGTGCGGTCCCCGAACATCTCGTCGGCCTGCCCGAGCACCCGGGCGGCGGCGTGGCGCACCGTCGGCGCCTGGATCGGCATGTCGTGGAGCGGACGGATCCGGCCTCGCTCGCGGATGATGGATCGCAATCGGTAGAGGGGCATGACGAGCGAACTCCGGAAGACGGGTGGGGTCCTGGCGGCCCCGGATGTCTGGCGTGAGCGGCGGTAGCCTCGTTGTCTCGAACCCTTGTTTCGCTCCCCGGCGATAACGGGAAACGTGTCTCGCAGCGTTCGTTCCACCACGGATGGATCCGCTGCGAATTCGTGGCCGCGGTCGCCTTGGCGGACGACACGAGGTGTCTTGTAACGCGTCCCCCGGATCGTTCAAGACCTGACGTTAAGCGACTCGCCTGCCGCAAGGGTATGGTAAACCAATCCGGGGCCCGGCCGCCAAGGCTAAGTATGCGGTCGGGGCTTGCCGGCGCGGGCCTGCCCGCCACCGCCAGGCCCTTGATCGCGCCGCGCATTTTCCGCCGGAGCGGTATCCAGCGCCGTCGAAGATGATCTAGGGAGGAGATCGGAAACGGGCCGCGCGCCGTGCGAGGCCACCGGGACCGCCCCCACCAAAGGGGGAGGCCCCGGACGGGACGGCGGCCGCGCGGGAAAGGGACGGACACGATGGCAACGAGGGTCGCCTGCATCGGCGAGTGCATGATGGAGCTGTCGGAGCGGCCCGACGGCAGCCTGCTGCGCGGCTACGGCGGCGATACGCTGAACACCGCCCTCTACCTCGCCCGGCTCGGGGTCGCGGTCGATTACGTGACGGCGCTCGGCGACGATCCGTGGAGCGAGGAGATGCGGGCGGCCTGGGCGGCCGAGGGCATCGGCACCGACCGGGTGCGGCGCCTGCCGGGCCGGATGCCGGGGCTCTACATCATCCGCACCGACGGATCCGGCGAGCGCAGCTTCCACTACTGGCGCGACAGCGCGGCCGCCCGCGACCTTTTCTCCGGCCCCGGCGCCGCCGAGACCCGGGCGGCGCTGGCGGAGTACGACCTCGTCTACGCCTCCGGCATCAGCCTGTCGCTCTACGGCGAGGACGGCCGGGCGGCGCTCGCCGAGACCTGCCGGGCCGTGCAGGCGAAGGGCGGACGGGTCGCCTTCGACACCAATTACCGGCCCCGCGGCTGGCCCGACAAGGCGAAGGCGCAAGCCGCCTTCCGCGACGCGATGGCGGCGGCCGACCTGATCTTCGCCTCAAGCGAAGATCTCGACTGGCTCTACGGGCCCGAGGGCGAGGAGGAGGTGCTGCGCCATCGCGGCCGCTGCGAGATCGTGCTGAAGGGCGGCGGCTCGCCCCCCGGCGTGCGGGTGCTCGTGGGCCAGGACGACGTGAGCGTCCCGGCCTCGCCCGTCGCCTCGGTCGTCGACACCACCGCGGCGGGCGACAGCTTCGCGGCCGCCTACATGGCGGCGCGCCTCGCCGGCCGCTCCCCCGCCGAGGCCGCCCGGCACGGCCACCGCCTCGCCGGCACCGTGATCGGGCATCGCGGCGCCGTGATCCCCCGGGCGGCGATGCCCGATCTCTCCCTCACCCCCGACCAGGACGACCAGCCATGACCGCCGATTCCCGCGCCCGCCGCCTCGACGCGCTGCTCGCCGCCTCGCCGGTGATCCCCGTCATCACCGTGCCGGAACTCGCCCATGCGGTGCCGCTCGCCCGCGCCCTGGTGGCGGGGGGCATCACGACGCTCGAGATCACCCTGCGCACGCCGGTGGCCCGCGATGCGGCGCGGGCGATCATGGCGGAGGTGCCGGAGGCGGTGGTGGGTCTCGGCACGGTGCTGAATCCGGCCGACCTCCAGGCCGCGCACGACCTCGGCGCCCGCTTCGCGCTGAGCCCCGGGGCGACGCCGGAGCTGCTGGCGGCCGCGGCCGCCAGCGACATGGTGTTCATGCCGGGCATCGCCACCCCCTCCGACCTGATGCAGGTGCTGGCCGCCGGCTTCACGGTGGCGAAGTTCTTCCCCGCGGTGCCGGCCGGCGGCATGGCGGCGCTCAAGGCGCTCGGCGGCCCGTTCCCGCAAGCCCGCTTCTGCCCGACCGGCGGTATCGGCGAGGCCGACGCCAAGGCCTGGCTCGCCCTGCCGAACGTCGCGGCGGTGGGCGGCTCGTGGCTGGCGCCGGAGGCCGAGATCCGCGCCGGCAACTTCGCCGCCATCACCGAGCGGGCCCGCCGGACCCTGGCGGCCCTCCAGTAACACGCCGGAAAAGTGCCCGCGCCGCCCCGGTGTGGCGCGGGCACAACGCCAACTTCGCAACTGCGAAGCTTCGCCGGATTTAAGCTTGGCTTTGGATCGTGGGCGTTTACGGCTTGGCCATTGGTTCCGCCGTACGGTGCCGGACGCGTTCGCACCGTCCCGTCCCGCGCTTCCCCATCCGAGAGGCTTTCATGCGCCGCTTCGTTCCCGCCCTGGCCGGGCTGGTCTGCGCCGTCACCGCCTGGGCGGCGCCCGCCGCCGCCTACGAGATCGACCCGCTCACCCGCCAGCCCCTGGACCAGCCGCTCACCGTGACGGTGCGGTCCCCCGCCGCCGCGGCCGCCGCCGTCGATCCCCTCGACGCCGCGGTGCCGAAGCTGAGCCCGATCCCGCGCGAGACGGTGGCGTATGCCGGCCCCTACGGCGCCGGCACCATCGTGGTCTCGACCGCCGAGCGCCGTCTCTACTACGTGCTCGGCAACGGCCAGGCCCTGCGCTACGGCGTCGGCGTCGGCCGCCCGGGCTTCACCTGGAACGGCGTCCAGACCATCTCGATGAAGCGCGAATGGCCCGATTGGCGCCCGCCGGCCCAGATGATCCGCCGCCGGCCCGACCTGCCGCGCCACATGAAGGGCGGCCCCGAGAACCCGCTCGGCGCCCGCGCGATGTATCTCGGCGGCTCGCTCTACCGCATCCACGGCTCGAACGAGCCCGAGACCATCGGCACCGCCGTCTCCTCCGGCTGCATCCGGATGACCAACGACGACGTGATGGACCTCTACACCCGCGCCAAGGTCGGCACGAAGGTGATCGTGCAGCGCTGATCCCCGGCGGATCGCGATCGGATGCTTGTGAGAAAGGGCGGCCCAGGTGCCGGCCTCTTTCATGTCATGGTCAGCGCGCAGGAACAGGAGCGCAGGCATCCTGCGCGCCGATCGCGCAGGCTATGTGGCGGATCGCCGTGCGGTTGGCCGTGGCGGACGTTCGGGCCTTCGCCTGATCCGCCGCGTTGCCGTCCCGCGCCGGGGCGCAGACATCCTCCCCCATGCCGGTCGCACGGTGCATGAACTGCCGGACCCGGTCGGACAGCGCCCAGTCGAGCGGCGGGGCGATCGGGGCGCCCGGCCCGCACGCGTCGTCGAACAACGTGATCTTCTGGAAATCGACGTATTTCGAGCAACGATTCTCGAACCGGGGGGCCGTCGCGGCTGTCGTGCAATCCCCGGACGCGGGATCCTCGGCCACCCTGCTCACGCGCGTGACGAGATGCTGCCCGTGGGCGGTGCGGCTCTGGAAGAGGCCGTACAGCGGAGCCAGGACCTCGTTGAGGTAGTCGGTCTTCGGTCCTCTCGTCAGCTTGCCGTCGTACCCGACGAAGACGAACACGAAGCGGAGTTTCTGGTCCTTGGCAGGTCCGATCGAGAGGGCGTGGGCGAGTTCCCGCAATACTTCGAGCCCGGCGGTGTCGAAGTAGCCGCCATCGAGGATGTGCCCCCGGGGCGTGCCCGCGGGATCGACGAGGGTACCGGCGGGGCTGATCCACGGGAAGCGGGCGCCGTTGTGGATCGCGGTCGAGATCGGCACGTCGCGTCCGACGGTCTTGTAGAAGTCGTCCGCATCGATGTGCTTGGCGAGCTTGATCTTGCTCGTCAGGATGCGCCGCCCGGTCTCCTCGCTCGCGCCCTCGACGATCACCACGGGACGCCAGGTCGTGCCGGTCGGACCGAGCGACAGGAACGCTTCGCCGAGCGGGTTCGGCTTGCGGCATCGCTCCGGCGCCCCGCACCACGATTGCTCCCACGCCCGTTCCAGCGCCTGCGCCCGGTCGGGGAGCAGGGGGACGGGCAGGAAGCGCTGCAGCAGGTCCGGGAACAGCATGCCCGCCACGGCGGGGCTGAGGGCATCGGCGCCGGTCAGCCGCTGGAGCGTGTCCCGGATCCCGTCGCCGTCCGGTCGCATCGCGTCGTCGAGAGCGGCCACGTAGCCGACGGCGCCGACGCTGCCGCCCGAGACCGAGCTGATCGCGAACAGACGGTCGGCCAGGCGGCCCCCGCTCGCCTCGTGCAGCGCCGCCAGGACCTCCGCGGTCCAGTAGCCGGCGCGGGAGGCCCCGCCTTCCGTGGCGAGGAGCACCATGGTGTAGGACCCGTCGGCCGCGGCTTCCTGCCGGTCCTTCCAGACGTCGTAGGCCCGCTTGAGATCGAGGCGCTGCGCCTTGAGCGTCTCCTCACAGTTCATGGTTGCCGTATCGTGGCAGTCGATCACCCGGACGGCGTGGTTGTCGTTCAGGCCGCTGAAGAGGACCGCGCACAGCAGGACGCCGGTGACGATCGGCAGGTGCAGCCGGGCCCCCGCCTGGACCAGCAGCGCCGCCACGGGGATGATCAGGCTGACGCCCAGGAACACCACGCCGACCGGCCCGAACCACCAGCCGAACCCCGTCGGGGACAGGGTCGCCCAGACCATCATCGCCACCCCGGCCGCGAGCCCCATCGTCCTCCAGGTTCGCCCGACCCATGCCGAGAGGTGCTTGGGCCTGAAGACGACGAACAGCATGAAGACCGTGCCCAACCCGAGCAGGATCGCCACGTTCAGCCACTTCTCCTCCGAGACCCGCAAGACCGCCATCGCCGCAACGAGGAACGGGCCGACCCCGACGATCCGTGGCGCCCAGACCAGGGCGCGATGATAGGGTCGATCCTCCCATCCCGAGCGATGGCCGAAGGAGCCGACGACGATCCAGCGCGTCCAGGACCAGGCCTGCAGCGCCAGGATCAGCAGGGTGAGCGCGAACATCAACTGCGGCCACCACGCGCCGCCGGAGGCTGGATCGTCGGCGATGCTGCGCACCAGATCCCGGCCCTGCGGCGCCAACGCAAGAACCGCGGGCGTACCGAGCGCGAGCAGCGCGACGAGCCAGATTCCTCGCGACTTCAGTAGGAATTCGCGGAACCCGAGCCACCATGTGACGATCCAGGGTCGGACGCGCGGTCGTTGCGGCCGGTTCGGGCTCCTGGCTGCCGTCACGATGATCCTCCCCCAATTGTTCCAACCCATCCCCGCCATGTCGTTCGCGAAGAGGTAGAGGTCGCCGGATGTCTCGAAAGTGTGGCTGCATCCTCGACCGATGCGCACGACTTCCGGCACATCGGCCCCATTCATCACCTCGCCGACGAGACAAAACCAGGGTAAATCCGTGACGTGCGGATAAATCCTGCAGATATCAGCAAGATAGTTTCTGTATCCGTTCGGACTACATCGCCAAAAAAAGTCCCACCAATGCCCGGCTGCCAGGAAGTGCCACTCCTCCCCTGCCATGACCTTGATGAATCGGTGGCGCCCTGACGCCCCCACGATTTTGCGATCTGAATGCTCGCTCATAGCCAGATCTCGCGCTGCCGCGACACTTCGATAGAAATGCCGGAACGACGATTCGTCAAGTTTTTGTTTTTGTGTTTTATGAATTTCACCAAATTAGTATTTCATGATTGCACCTATTGACGAAATCAGCATTTTAAATCAATCAATCGTAATTATGTTCAATCGAAAAATAAAATCGATAAATATCACTGTCGAAACTTCAGATAATATCTTATGCTTATACTATATAAATATCTGATATTATCAGACATCAACCGTATGACTCACCAGAAGAGTGAGGGTCGATCACCCCCACCGGCCTCCCCCGCATATAGGCCTGGGGCGCGCAGCCCATCTCGCGGCGAAAGGCGTACACGAAGGCCGAGGTCGAGCCGTAGCCGAGCGTCATCGCGGTACGGGTCACGTCCATCCCGCCGCCCATCAGCTCGATCGCCTTGAACAGCCGCAAGCGCCGGCGCCAGGTGCGCAGGCTCATGCCGAGCTCGCTCTCGAAGCGACGGGCGAGCGTCCGGCCCGACAGGCCGACGGCCCGCCCCCATTCCTCCGGTCCCCGGGCATCGGCCGGCGCGGCGTAGAGCGTCTCGCAGAGCGCGGTCAGCGGGCCCTCGCGCGGCCAGGGCAAGGCCCCGGGCAGGGGCGCGGCGCGGCGCAGCTGGTCGAGGATCAGTCCGGCGACGCGGCCGGCATAGCCGTCGTGATCCGGCTGCCCGTCGAGCGCCGCCGCCTCGACGATGAGGGCCTGGAGCAGGGGCGAGACGCCGAGCACCGTCGCTCCCCCGGGAAGCCCCGCCCCGGCGGCATCGGCGATCCACAGGCTGCGGAACTCGGCGCCGAGCAGCGAACCGACCCGGTGCCGGTGCCCGGTCGGCAGCCACACCGCCTGCTCGGGCGAGATCACGAAGGAGCGGCCGTCCACCGCCACGGTCAGCACCCCGGAGACGGCGTAGACGACCTGGTGCCAGTCATGGGCGTGCTCGGGAAAGGCGTGGCGGGCCGGGATCGACTGGACCCGCACCGTCAGCGGCTGCGGCGCCCGCGAGCCGGGCGGCGTCTCGATCGTCTCCCACCGCATGGCCGGGCTCCAGTTTGGCCGCCAGTCTACAGGGACTGGCACCCCGTCGAAATACGGACAGGCGGTACTCCGCTATGCAGGGGCGGTTCACCGTTCAAGACCCCCGTCATGGCCCATCACGACCGCCGCTTCCTGCCGCTCTCGACCGCCTCCGACCTTGCCGCCGCGCAGTACCGCCAGGGCATCGACCTGATGCTCGCCGCCTGGCCGGGCGCCGCCGAGGCGCTCGATGCGGCGATCGCGGCCGATCCCGGTTTCGCCCTCGCGCATGCCGCCCGGGCCCGCCTGCACGCGATGCGCGCCGAGCCGGCGGCGGCGCGGGCCCGCATCGCGGTCGCCGCCGAGCGGGTGGCGCAGGCCGGGACCGAGCGCGAGCGCAGCCACGTCGCGGTCCTGTCGCTGGCGATCGACGGCCGGTCGGGAGAGGCCCTGGAGCACGCGCTCGCCCACGCCGAGGCCTGGCCGCGCGATGCCCTGATCCTGTCGATGCCGCTCGGCGCCTTCGGGCTCCTGGCCTTCTCGGGACGGGCCGACCACGACCAGGCCCGGGTCGATCTCTGCGAGCGCCATGCCGGAGCTTACGCCCCGGACGATTGGTGGTTCGCAATCTCCCGCGGCTGGGCCCTGACCGAGAACGGCGCCGTGGCGCGGGGCCGGGCGCTGACCGAGCGGGGTTTCGGGCTGCGGCGGGAGAACGCCAACGGCGCCCACGCCCTGTCGCACGCCCTGTTCGAGGACGGGGCCGGCGAGGAGGCCGAGGCGCTGATCGCCGGCTGGCTGCCGGGCTACGACCGTGCGGGCGTCCTGCACGGCCACATCGCCTGGCATGCCGCCCTCGCGGCCCTGGAGCGCGGCGATGCGCAAGCCGCCCTCGCCCTCTACGGCGCGCATGTCCGGCCGGGGGCGACGGCGGGGCTCGCCCTCAACGTCGTCACCGACGCCGTCTCGCTGCTCTGGCGCCTCTCGGCCTACGGCCACGCCGTCCCGGCCGGCCTGTGGGACGAGGTCCGGGCCTATGCCGCGCCGCGCTTCGGGGAGGCCGGCTTCGGCTTTGCCGACGTGCATATGGGCCTGCTCGCCGCCGCGACCGGCGACCGGGCGGGCGCGGCGGCGCGCATCGCCGACCTCACCGCCCTCGTCGAGGCCGGCACCCTGGCGGCGGGGCCGGTGGTGCCGGCGGTCTGCCGCGCCGCCCTCGCCTTCGCGGACGAGGAATGGGAGTCGTGCGTGCGGATCCTCGACCCCGTCGCCGCCGAGGTGGTGCGCCTCGGCGGCAGCGGCGCCCAGCGCGAGGTGATCGAGGACACGCTCCTCGTCGCCCTGATGCGCGCCGGGCAGACCGAGAGGGCGCACACGCTCCTCGACCGGCGCCTCCACCGCCGCCCCTCGCCGCGCGACGCGCGCTGGCAGGCCCAGCTCACCGCCTGACGAGACGAACGATGTCGAACCCCGCCATCCCCGCCCCGACGGACGCCGTCGGCTCCGCCCCGTCCGGCACCGGCAACGTCCTGCGCCTCGCCGTGGCGCAGGCGCTCGCCGGCGCCAACTCGGTCGTCGTCTACGCCACCGGCGCCGTCATCGGCAGCCAGCTGGCGCCGGACCCGGCCCTCGCCACCCTGCCGGTCTCGATCTTCGTCGTCGGCATGGCCGCCTGCACCCTGCCGGCCGGCCGCATCGCCCGCCGCCACGGCCGGCGCGCGGCGTTCCTCGCCGGCACCGGCTGCGGCGTGCTCGTCGGCCTCCTCGCCTCGCTCGCCGTGGTGCTCGGCGCGTTCTGGCTGTTCTGCCTCGCGACCTTCTTCGGCGGGGCCTACGCGGCGGTGGTGCTGTCCTTCCGCTTCGCCGCCGCCGATTGCGTCGCGCCGGAGCGCCGGCCCCGCGCCCTCTCGGCCGTGATGGCCGGCGGGGTCTTCGCCGGAATCATCGGGCCGCAGCTTGTCAGCCACACCATGGCGCTGTGGCCCGCGCACCTCTTCGCCGCGACCTTCCTGGCCCAGGCCGCGGTGGCGGCCCTGTCGGCGGTGGTGCTCGCCGGGGTGCGGCTGCCGGGTCCGACGAGCGCCGACCTCTCGGGCGGGCGGCCGCTCGCCGCGATCGCCCGCCAGCCCCGCTTTGTCACCGCGGTAGTGTGCGGGGTCGTGTCCTACCTGCTGATGAATTTCCTGATGACGGCGGCGCCGCTCGCCATGCACCTGTGCGGCCTGACGCAGGACGACGCCAATCTCGGCCTGCAATGGCACGTCATCGCCATGTACGCCCCGAGCTTCTTCACCGGGCGGCTGATCGCGCGCTTCGGCGCGCGCCGCGTGGTGGCGGCGGGGCTCGCGCTCACCGCGGGCGCGGCCCTCGTCGGCCTGTCGGGGCTGGACCTCGCCCATTTCTGGATCTTCCTGGTCCTCCTCGGCATCGGCTGGAACTTCGGCTTCGTCGGCGCCTCCGCGATGGTGCTCGAATGCCACCGGCCGGAGGAGCGCACCCGGGTCCAGTCGCTCAACGACTTCGCGGTGTTCGGCACGATGGCGGTCGGCTCGTTCTCCTCCGGCGGGCTCTTGGCCCATTACGGCTGGGAGGTCGTGCTGTGGGTCTCGTTCGGGCCGCTCGCCCTGGCGGTGGCCGCGCTCGCCGTCGCGGCGGCGGCCGCGCGGCCCGCCCCCGCGGCCGGCTGACGCGCTCAGCGCCGCCGCGCCGGCTCGCGGCTCAAGTTGCGGGCCGCCAGCTCCTCCTCGTAGCGGGCGAACCGCGTCGCCTGCTCCTCGCCGAGGCGGCGCAGGAAGTCGAAGGCGTAGATCCCGGTATCGTGCATGTCGTCGAAGGTGAGCTTCACCGCGTAGTTGCCCACGGGCGCCACCGACAGGATCTCGACCTCGCGCTTGCCGGGAATCCATTGCCGCTCGGAGGGGGCGTGGCCCTGGACCTCGGCCGAGGGACTCTCGACCCTCAGGTACTCCGCCGGGAGCGCGTAGGCCGCGCCGCTGGCATAGGCGACGTGGAGGGTACGCTTGTCGCGCGAGAGCCGGATCTCGGTCGGCCAGTCGGCGTCCGTGTTCGCGTCCGTCATGGCTCCGCGTCTCCCTGCTGCGCCGGCGTCGCTTGCCGGTCGGCCTGCGAGCGCTCATATGCAGACGGGACGCCGGCCGCCAGTGCCGCGCCCGAGGAAAGCCGTCTCCGTCGAGGATTGCAGCCGCATGTGGGGCCCCCGTACCGACGATCCGATGCCGGCGGCGTCCGTGCCGGCACGGCCCGCGCCGCTGATCGATCCGTTCCAGCGCGCGATCACGTACCTGCGCGTCTCGGTGACCGACCGCTGCGACCTGCGCTGCGTCTACTGCATGTCCGAGGACATGGCGTTCCTGCCCAAGCGCGACCTGCTCACGCTGGAGGAATTGGACCGGGTCTGCTCGGTCTTCGTCGAGCGCGGCGTGAGGAAGCTGCGCATCACCGGCGGCGAGCCGCTGGTGCGGCGCGACATCATGCGGCTGTTCAAAAATCTCTCGCGCCACCTCGCCTCCGGGGCGCTCGAGGAGATGACGCTCACCACCAACGGCACCCGCCTGCGCCAGCACGCGGCCGAGCTGGCGGATCTCGGCATGCGCCGGATCAACGTCTCGCTCGACACCCTCGACCCGGACAAGTTCCGGGCGATCACCCGGCGCGGCGACCTGCCGACGGTGCTCGACGGCATCGCGGCGGCGCGCGAGGCCGGCCTGAAGGTCAAGATCAACGCCGTGGCGCTGAAGGGCGTCAACGAGGACGAGATCCCGGCGATGCTCGACTGGGCCCACGGGCTCGGCATGGAGATGACGCTGATCGAGGTGATGCCGCTCGGCGATATCGAGCCCGACCGGGTCGATCAGTTCCTGCCGCTCTCGGTGGTGCGCGAGCGCCTCTCCGAGCGCCTCACCCTCACCCCGCTGCCCGACCGCACCGGGGGGCCGGCCCGCTACGTGCGGGTGGAGGAGACCGGCGGGCGGCTCGGCTTCATCACGCCCCTCACCCACAATTTCTGCGAGAGCTGCAACCGGGTGCGCCTGACCTGCACCGGCCAGCTCTACCTATGCCTGGGCCAGGAGGACGCCGCCGACCTGCGGGCCGCCTTGCGCGCCTCGCCCGACGACGCCGTGGTGACCGAGGCGATTCGGGAGGCGATCACCCGCAAGCCGAAGGGCCACGACTTCGTCATCGCCCGCGCGGCGAAGCCCGCGGTGCCGCGCCACATGAGCACGACCGGGGGCTGACGTCCCCCGCTTCCCACGACCCCCTCAGATCCGGAACCCCATCCTGAGCGCCCCCCAATGCCGGCCATGGACCCGGATCGGGCTCGCGACCTCGCGCAGGGGAGGCCGGCCGGCCTCGTCCTGCGGGCAGGCCTGGACCAGGAAGGCCCGGGTCGAGCGGGCCGCCGACAGGCCGATGCGGTCGTCGTAGAGCCGGCGCTGGCGGGCGTGCAGGGCGTTCCAGGCCGGGTCGCCGGCCCGAGGCGCCTGGGCCTGGGCCCGGTTGTGGACCGGCGCGTAGCCGTTGCGGTCGACCGCGATGCAGAACGCCGTGCGGGGATCGGCGAGCAGCAGCGGCTCGAGGATCGGCGGCAGGATGTCTTCGAGGACCGGGACCGCGGCGGTGAGGTAGTGCGGCGGCTCGATGCCGGCGACCGGCCGGTAGGTCGTGTCGAACAGGGCGTGGCGGGCGAGGCGGCCCTCGGCCAGCACCTGCTCCAGCGCGGTGCCGACGGCCGCCGCGCCACCCGTCGCCGCCGCGATCAGCGGACGGTTCTCCTCCTCGATCGCCACCAGGGCGTCGCGCATGCGGCCCTCGGAGGCGGCATCGCCCAGCGCGCAGTGCAGGCCCCGCGCGCTCGCGCCGACGACCTGGACCTGCATCCGGCCGAGGCCGCGCAGGTCGAGGGACAGGCGGGCGCCGACCGGCGCGGCGCAGCCCTCCGGCGGGGCGAGGAGCAGCCCGCCGCGGCTCACGTCGAGCACCCGTCCGAGGCCCCAATTGCCGACCCGGACCGCGAGATCGACCGGGTAGCGGTCGTGCTCGCGCCGGTCGCCGATCTCGGCCTGGCGCAGGGACGCGACGGTGCGCCCGGCGAGCCCTCCGGCGAGGCCCGCGACACCGGCGCCGACGGATCGGGCGGTCTCCATCCGCCGGGCCGCCTCGCGGGCGGCGGCGGCCGCCGCATCGGCGTCGCGGTCGATGATATCGGTCGCGGCGAAGAGCTCCTGCGCCGTCCCGGCGAGGTGCCGGGCCGCCGACGCCTGGGCCTGCGCCGCCGCCTCGGCGGTGGCGACGGCCGGGCGCAGGCCGGCGAGCGAGGTCGCGACGCTGCCCGCCGCCACCGCCCCGGGGCCGGAGAGGCGGCGGTTCAGCGCCCGCACCGCCTCGACCGCCCGGGCGGCGTCGGCCGACAGCAGCTTGAACTCCTCCGCCATCTGCCAGAGCGTCCCGCCGCCGGTCCCGGCGCGGACGGCCTCGACGGTGGCGCCGAGAGCGAGGCGGTTGGCCTGGCGCGCCAGGGTCGCCACCGCCTCGACGAGGCGGGCGGAATCCTGGGCCGCCTCGGCCATCTCGGTCTCGAGGACGCGGCTCTGGGCGTCGGTGCGCTCGAGGTGGCGGGTGGCCTGGACCAGCACCCCGGCAAGGCCGTCGGCCTCCCCGGAGAGCGTGTCGGCGGCGGCCCCGAGGGCGAGGCTCCGCGCGCCCACCGTTCCGGCGCCGGCCGCCAGGGCGTCGAGGTTCCGGGCGAGGGCCGCGGCGTCCGAGGCCGCCGCGGCGGTCTCGGCGCAGCCGTCGCGGGCCGCGACCCCGACGGCGCGGGCGGCCCGCACCAGTTCCGCCTCGACCCGGTCGACGGCATCGCGCCCGGCCCGGTCCACGTCGCGCTCCGGCTCCCCGGCCGCCGGCCCGA
>NZ_JTHF01000293.1 GCF_001043895.1 Methylobacterium indicum | reverse complement strand
GCACCGCCGTCATCACTCCGTCGACGCTCCCTTCTTCGCTGACTTCCCTTTCGGCAGGTTCCTCGATGAACGCTCCATCCCTGGCGCCGTCGATCCTCGACCTCGACGCGATCCGCGCCGCGCCCCTGACGCAGGCGCCCTACCGCTACGTCCTCGGCCGGCAGGTGATCCGGTCCGAGGCGGTGCCGGCGCTCCTGCGCGACTTTCCGGCCATCGAGAAGCCGGGCTACCTCACGCTGGACGAGGTAAGCCTCGCCGGACGCTTCGGGGACCTCGTCGCGGAACTGGAGAGCGACACGGTCTCGCGGGTGCTGGGCGAGACGTTCGGCATCGACCTCGTCTCCTGCCCGCGCCTGACCACGGTCATGCGGCGCTCGCAGTCCAAATACGGGGCGATCCATACCGACGGCGCCGCCAAGGTGATGACGCTCCTGCTCTACATGAACGAGGCCTGGGAGACGGCGGAAGCCGGTCGCCTGCGGGTGCTCTACGACGGCGAGCGGTTCGATCCCTACGCGGTCGAGGTGCCGCCCACCATGGGGACGATGTTCGCCTTCCTGCGCGCCG
>NZ_JTHF01000292.1 GCF_001043895.1 Methylobacterium indicum | reverse complement strand
GGCCGTCCTCGACGACGAGCCGGGGCTCGTCGTTCTCGACCCCGGGGAAAAGGCGTCGTTCGCCGAGTCCCTGGCGCAGGCCGCCCGGGGCGAATTCGCGAGCGACGAGCGGATACGAGCCATCTGGGCGAAGCACGGCCTGTGAAGCTGCGCTACACGCCCGAGGCGGCGGACGAACTCGAACGGATACTGGACGGGATCGCCGAGAAATCCCCGTACGGCGCCCGCCGCATCCAAGCCCGTATCCAGGCGGCGATTGAGCGCTTGCTCGAACAGCCGGGCAGCGGACCACCGACCGATCTTCGTCCCATGCGCAGGACCTTGGCGAGCCCCTACCTGATCTTCTACGTCGCGACCGAGAGCGAGATCGTCTTAGTCGGCATCCGGCACGGCGCTCGCGACCCCGCCACGATGCCGAACACGCCATGACGACCCGCATGACGACCCGCATGACGACCGCCAACCTCTTCGCCGGCCTGCCCACTGCGCCGCAATCCGACGAGACGACCGACGTCCTGGCGCGAGCCCCGCACGGCCGCGTCGAGCGGATCGTCTCCACCGGCCAGGCGAGCCCGCCGGGCTTCTGGTACGACCAGCCCTGGGACGAGTGGGTCGTGCTGCTCTCGGGAAGCGCCGGCCTGCACCTGCACGGCGAGCCGGCGCCGCGGCGGCTCGGACCCGGCGATCACCTGACGATCCCGGCCCGCCTGCGCCACCGGGTCGAGTGGACGAGCCCCGACGAGGCGACCGTCTGGCTCGCGGTCCATCTCCGGCCGGAGGATCAGCCGTCGACCGCGACCGAGAGCCCGTCATAGGCCGGCACCACCCCGGGCGGCAGGCGCCGTCGCAGGGTCTCGTAGTCGAGGTCGGTGTGGAGGTTGGTCAGGATGGCGCGGCGCGGCGCCACCTCCTCGATCAGCGCCAGGGCATCCGGCACCGAGAAGTGGGTCGGGTGCGGCGTGTCGCGCAGCGCGTCGATGATCAGGAGGTCGAGGTTGCGCAACCGGGCCTTGGCGGCGTCCGGCATGGTGCTGACGTCGGGCGCGTAGGCGGCGTCGGCGAAGCGGAAGCCGAGCGCCTGCTCGGGGCCGTGCTCCATCGCGAAAGCGGTGGCGGTGACGGGACCGCCCGGCCCCTCGACGGTCACCGGCGCGTCGATGTCGAGGTCGTGCAGGTCGAGGATCGGCGGGTAGAGGCTGCCCGGCCGCGAGGTGAAGCAATAGGCGAAGCGGGCGCGCAGCAGCTCGGCGGTCGTGGCGTCGGCATGGACGGCGATGCGCCGGCGCATGTGGATCACCATCGCGCGGACGTCGTCGATGCCGTGGGTGTGGTCGGCGTGGGAATGGGTGAACAGGATGCCGTCGAGGCGCGTCGCGCCGGCATCGAGCAGCTGCTCGCGCAGGTCCGGCGAGGTGTCCACGAGAACGGTGGTCGCCTCGCTCTCGACGTCGCGGCGCTCGACCAGGAGCGAGCAGCGCCGGCGCCGGTTCTTGCGCTCCGCCGGGTCGCAGGCGCCCCAGCCGTAGCCGACCCGCGGCACGCCGCCCGAGGAGCCGCAGCCCAGGATGCGAAGGGTCAGGGTCGGCATGCGGTCAGAGCCCTCAGCGGTATGCGGCGGCCTTGTCGAACAGGCGGTAGAAGTTGGCGGTGGTGAGGGCCGCGAGCGCCTCGGGCGTGAGCCCCACGGTCTCGGCCAGCACCCGGGCGGTGTCGGCGACGAAGGCCGGCTCGTTCGGCCGGCCGCGATGCGGCACCGGCGCGAGATAGGGCGCGTCGGTCTCGACCAGCAGGCGGTCCTTCGGCACGGCGGCGGCGATCGACCGGATCTCGTCCGAGTTGCGGAAGGTCACGATGCCGGAGAACGACACGAACAGGCCGAGCGCGACGCCGGTCTCGGCCAGCCGCCGCCCCGACGAGAAGCAGTGCAGCACCGCCTTGAACGGCCCGCGCGCCATCTCCTCGGCGAGGATACGGCCCACGTCCTCGTCCGCCTCGCGGGCATGGATGACGAGCGGCAGCCCGCTCTCCCGCGACGCCGCGATGTGGGTGCGAAAAACCTTCTGCTGCACGTCCCGCGGGGCGGTGTCGTAATGGTAATCGAGCCCGGCCTCGCCGATGCCGATGCAGCGCGGGTGGCGCGACAGGGCGACGATCTCGTCGGCCGTCACGTCCGGCTCCTCGCCCGCCTGGTGCGGGTGGGTGCCGATCGTGAACAGCACCTCGGGGTGCGCCTCGCTTAAACGCCGGTAGGTCTCGAACCGGGCGACCCGGGTCGAGATCGTCACCATGCGGTCGATCCCGGCGGCCTTCGCCCGGGCCAGCACCTCGGGCAGCCGCTCGGCGAGGCCGGGAGAATCGAGGTGGCAGTGGCTATCGACCAGGCTCACGCCTCGGGCTCCACGTAGCGCGGGAAGATCGGGCTCGGCGCCGGCAGGGCCGTGCCGGGCGCGAGCCGGTGACCCGGCCCGACAGCGGCGAGGTTGCGCGCCTCGGGCGCCACCGCCAGCAGGTCGAGGAGCCGCGCCGCGGCGCTCGGGATGAAGGGCTGGACCAGGATGCCGACCGCCCGCAGCACCTCGGCGGTGGTGTACAGAACCGCCTCCATCCGGGCCGGATCGGTCTTGCGTAAGCTCCAGGGCTCCTGCCCGGCGAAGTAGCGGTTGGCCTCCGCGACGACCGCCCAGATCTCGGCCAACACCGCGTGCAGGGCGAGGTCCTGCATCAGCCCCCTCGCCTTCTCCGGCAGCGCGTCGGCCATCGCCAGCAGCGCCCGGTCGGCGGCAGCCGGCTCGCCGGCTTGCGGAATCTGGCCGCCGCAATTGCGGGCGATCATGGTCAGCGAGCGCTGGGCGAGGTTGCCGAGGTCGTTGGCGAGGTCGGCGTTGAGGCGGTTGACGATCGCCTCGTGCGAGTAGCTGCCGTCCTGGCCGAACGGCACCTCGCGCAGCATGAAGTAGCGCAGGGGATCGACGCCGTAGGCCTCGGCGAGCGCCGTCGGGGCGACGACGTTGCCGAGCGACTTCGACATCTTCTCGCCCTTGTTGAGCAGGAAGCCGTGGCCGAAGACGCGCTGCGGGACCGGGAGACCGGCCGACATCAGGAAGGCCGGCCAGTACACCGCGTGGAAGCGGATGATGTCCTTGCCGATGACGTGGAGCGCCGCCGGCCACTGGCGCCAGCGCGGGGCGCCCTCGTCGGGGAAGCCGCAGGACGTGATGTAGTTCGTCAGCGCGTCGACCCAGACGTACATGACGTGGGCCGGGTTGCCCGGCACCGGCACGCCCCAGTCGAAGGTGGTGCGGCTGACCGACAGGTCCTGCAGGCCCGAGCGCACGAAGCTCGTCACCTCGTTGCGGCGCGAATCGGGGCCGATGAAATCCGGGTTCGCCTCGTAGAGGGCGAGCAGGCGCTCGCCGTAGGCCGAGAGCCGGAAGAAGTAGCTCTCCTCCTCGACCCACTCGACCGGCGTGCCGGTCTTCTCCGCCCGGCGGCTGCCGTCGGGCGCGGTGACGAGCTCGGCCTCGTCGTAATAGGCCTCGTCGCGGACCGAGTACCAGCCGGCATACTTGGCGAGGTAGATGTCGCCGTTCTCCTCCATCCGGCGCCACAAAGCCTGGGCGGCGGCGACGTGGTCGGCGTCGGTGGTGCGGATGAAGCGGTCGAAGGAGCAGTCGAGCTGCTCGGCCATGGCGCGGAAGCGCGGCGCCATCTCGTCCACGAAGGCGCGCGGGCTGATCCCGGCCTTGGCGGCGGTCTGCTGGATCTTGAGGCCGTGCTCGTCGGTGCCGGTGGTGAAGAACACGTCGTAGCCGTCGAGGCGCTTGAAGCGCGCGATGGCGTCGGCGGCGATCACCTCGTAGGCGTGGCCGATATGCGGCACCCCGTTGGGGTACGAGATGGCGGTGGTGATGAAGAACGGCTCGCCCGCCACGGCTGGTTTCCCGGTATGAAGGATTCGGATCGGGCCCGCCCGCGAGGCGGCGCCCGTCCGTGCCTTAGAGCAAATTCGGGCAGCGGTGCCCACCCCCCGCGAGGGCGTTCCCGCCGCTCCACCGCGCGTCAGGCCCCGACGGCCTGGCGGAACGGCTCGTCCATCGGCGCGTCCCGGTGGCGCGCCGCCCGGTCGAGGCGCACCGCGTGGTTGATGATCGCCATGTGGGTGAAGCCTTGCGGAACGTTGCCGCGCTGCTCGCCCGTGCCCGCGTCGATCTCCTCGGCGAACAGCCCGAGATCGTTGCCGCGGGCCAGCAACCGGGCGAAGAGCGGCTCGGCCTCCTCCATGCGCCCGGCGAGCGCCAGGCAGCCGACGCGCCAGAACGCGCAGGCCGCGAAGGTCGCCTCCGGGTGCTCGAAGCCGTCGGCGTTGCGGTAGCGGTAGATCAGGTCGCCGTCGCCGAGCCCGGCGCTCACCGCCTCGAGCGTCGCGGCGACCCGGGGCGAATCGGGCTCGAAGGCGCCGAACAGCACCGTGCGCAGGACCGCGGCGTCGAGGTCGTCGGAACCGTAGGCCTGGGTGTAGGCGCCGATGCGGGCGTTCCAGCCCTTCTCGTGGTAGTCGGCCCGGATCTCGGCGGCGACGCGCCGCCATTCCTCGACCCGCTCGCGCGCCGCCACGTCCACCTCTTGGGCGATCTGCACCGCCCGGTCGAGGGCGACCCAGAGCATGCCCTTGGTGTGGAGGATCTGGCGCGTCTCGTCGCGCAGTTCCCAGATGCCGTGGTCGGGCGCGTGGCGGCAGCGGATGACGTGGCCGGTCAGGTGCCCGAGCACCTCTGCCAAGTGGTCGTTGACCTTCACCGGCGGGTCGTAGTCGACGGCGTCCAGGAAGGCGTGGAGCGCCACCAGGAACTCGCCGTAGATGTCGTACTGGTGCTGGCTCGACGCCGCGTTGCCGATCCGCACCGGGCCGACCCCGCGCCAGCCGCGCAGATGGTCCAGGATCTCCTCTTCCGGAACGCGCCCGTTGATGCCGTACATCAGCTTCAGATCGCGGCCGCGGGTCCCGTCGGCCTCGCGCAGGAAGCGCAGGAATTCCGCCGCCTCGCGCACGTAGCCGAGATTGACGAAGGCCGTGACGGTGAAGCTCGCATCCCGCATCCAGACGTAGCGGTAATCGAAGTTGCGGGTGCCCGGCACCGCCTCCGGCAGGCTGGTGGTGGAGGCCGCGATGATCCCGCCCGAGGGGGCGTGGGTCAGGAGCTTGAGCACGAGCGCGCTGCGCAGCACGCTCTTGCGGTGCGGGCCGTCATAGGTGCAGCGCCCGGACCATTCGTGCCAATAGCTCTCCGTCGCCGCGAGGCTCGCGGCGGCGCTCCCGACATCGCCGTCGTCGTCCTCCCGGTGGGCGAGGACCAGGGATGCGCCCTCCCCGGCCTGCAACGCGAACGCCGCCTCGACCCGGTCGCCGACGATCGTCAACGGCACCGTGGCGGCGACCCGCACGCCCTCCGGCTTCGCGAGGCGCCGGCACAGGACCGTCCCGCCCGCCTCGGGCTCGAGGGCGGCGCCGTCCCGGGCGTAGTCGAAGGTCGGGCGCACCCGGAACCGCCCCGAGACCGTGCCGGCCTCGCAGGCGGCGATCCGCACGATCCGGCCGTGGGGCGCACCGTCCGGGCCCTCGTCGGGCACCTCCGCCAGGGGATGGAGCGGCATGAAGTCGGTGAGGCGCAGGGTCCCGGTCGCGGTGACGAACAGCGTCTCCAGGATGGTGGTGCCGGGCCGGTAGGCCCGGCGCGTCTCGCGCAGGTCGTCGAGGAGGATCTCGCAGGCCCCGCCCTTGTCCTCGTCGAGGAGACGCAGGAAGACGGCGGGACTGTCGTGGCAGGGCCAGCACAGCCAGTCGATCGATCCGTCCCGGGCGACGAGCGCCGTCGTGCAGGTATCGCCGATGACGGCGTAGTCCTCGATCGGCCGGTCCGTCACGTCGCCTCGCACCCAACATACGTTAAAGCGCGGGGGTAACGGTCCGCCGGGGAGCGGGTTTCGGGGCGCGACGGTTTGCGCCGCAACCCAGCCCCCCGTGCCCGCTCAGTCGACCCAGGTGCAGGCCACCGCGAGGGACGCGACGCCGAGGATCGCCCGTCTCTCGTCGCGGATCGTGACGAACAGGTTCAGCCGGTCCTGGCGGCGGGCCTCGTCGCGGGCGATGTCGGCCAGGACCCGCATGGCGTGGGCCCGGGCGGCATCGCGGCCCGGCCACTCGCTGCCCTCGTCGTCCCGATGCGACAGGTCGTGGTCGTTGATGTCGAAGAAGTAGTGCGGCACGGGAGGCCCCTGGGGGTGTCGAGAGGGCCTCCGGGCGAATCGTCCCGGTCCCGCCGACCGATCTCGCCGGTCGGAGGTGCCTCGGGGATTCACTAGAACGCAGCGACATCGGCTGCCCTCGCAAATGTTTATTGAATGCTGATTTTTCCGTTAGGCAAACAAGCACTTTAACTACCAGATTTAGGCAGTCTCGACCGGCGCAAATGCCGGTCCGCCGCGATCCGCAGCCGGGGCGCCCTGGCCAAATCCGCTGGCCGGCGATAGGGTTGTGCGGGTGGTTTTCCCCGCCTGCCGGGTGCGCCGGCGATCCGCGGCTCGGTGTCGGCGTCGTCGACGAAGAAGGACAGCGCGCCCTGCGGCTCTCGCTCTACACCGACCTGTCGCTGCGCCTGCTGCTCTATCTCGGGGCGGTGGAGGCCGGCGGCTGGACGACGACGCCCGCCGTCGCGCGCACCTTCGGGGTGTCGCTGAACCACCTGCAGAAGGTGGCGCGCGGGCTCACGGGGGCGGGCTACATCGAGGCCCGGCAGGGTCGCTCCGGCGGTGTGCGACTGGCCCGGCCGCCGGCCGAGGTGCGTCTGGGCGCCGTAGTGGCGGAACTGGAAGGCCTCGGCTGCCTCGTCGAGTGCGCCCGCGGCCCCTGCCCGCTCGCCGGACGCTGCCTCCTGAAGCACGCCCTCGATTCGGCCGAGCGCAGCTTCATCCGCGAGCTCGACCGCTTCACCCTGGCGGACGTGCTGGCCAGCCCGACCGGGGCGACCCTGCGCGACCTGATCGGGCGCGAGGCCGAGGGGGCGGGAGAGCCGGTCCCCTAAGCGGACTTGCGTTGGCAGACCAATGCTTCGCCCGCTTAGATTCTTGTTGTATCGCAGATTGTCGGCGCCGGACCGGTAACCACTTCGGCGAAATCTGCTTGGGGACTGCCGTCCGGCCCGGTTCGCCGCGCGGGCGGATCTCCTCGGATCACGCCGCCTCGCGGGCGGCCCGGCGTTCCGCGGCGGCGGCCTGCCAGATCTCCCAGGCGGCATCGGCGTTCAGGACCGCGATGCCGAGGCCGACCACCAGGTCGGGCCAGGGCGCGAAACCGGGCCAGGTCGACAGGGTGGCGGCGGTGACGAGCCCGGCCGCCACGATCGCCACGTTGGCGACCGCGTCGTTGCGGGCCGACAGGAAGGCCGCCCGGGTCAGGCTGCCGCGCCCCTCGCGGTGGCGGGCCAGCATCAAGGCGCAGACGACGTTGACGGCGAGCGCCCCGAGCCCCGTCAGGGTCAGGGGCACCGGGTCCGGGGCCGTGAAGGCGCCGAGCTTCTGCCAGGCGGTCCAGGCCGCGGCGAGCCCCGGCAGCAGCAGGATGCCGGCCATCGCGGCGCCGAGCCGCGCCCGGGCGGCGGGGCGCCAGCCGAGGCCGGCGACGATCAGGAGGTTGAGCGCCGCATCCTCCAGGAAGTCGACGCTGTCGGCCACCAGCGCCACCGAGCCGATCGCCACCGCCACGCTCGCCTCGATCCCGAAATAGCCGAGATTGAGCAGGGCGACGCGGCGCACGGTGGCGCGCAGGCCGGGATCGGTGTCGGACGGGGTCACGGGGCGGGCCTCGCGCGGATGGCGGCCGGTCGTCTATGCCCCGGCCGCGCGGCGCCGGCCAGGGCGCGCCCGCGCCGCACGACGCCGCATCGGTGCCATGCCGGGCCGGCGGTTGCACCGGGCCCCCGCGCCGGCTTCACTGCCCTCATCCGCCGGCCACAGGCGGAGACCCGCCGGGACACGGCGGGCACCCACCGAGACGCGGTGGGCACCCACCGAGACGCGGTGGGCAGCACCCACCGGGAAGCGGTGGGCCAGGAGGAGACGACCATGCCGCATTCATCACCGCCCCCGTCCCCGGGGCGGATGCCCCGCCGCCTCGTCCTCGGCGGGCTCGCGGCGGCACCCGCCGCCTTGGGTGGCACCCTCTCGGGGTCCGCGGCCTCGGCGGCGCCCGCCGGGCCGGCCGCAGCACCCCGTCTGGCGGTGGAGGAATTCCGCCTCCCCGGCCCGGAGGACGGGGTGTCGATCTACCTGCGCAACAAGCGCCCGGCCGGGACCGAGCGGTTCGCGCCCGACCGCATCCTGCTCTACGTCCACGGTGCGACCTATCCGGCCTCGACCGCCTTCGACCTGCCGCTCGGCGGCCTGTCGATGATGGACTACCTCGCGGGGCTGGGCTTCGACGTCTACCTCGTCGACCTGCCGGGCTACGGCCTCTCGGGCCGCCCCGCCGCGATGGGCCGCCCGGCCGCCGACGGCCAGCCCTTCATGCGGACGAAGGACGCCGCCGCGGTGGTCGGCCAGGCCGTCGACTTCATCCGCCGGCGGCGCGGGGTGGACAGGATCGACCTGATGGGCTGGTCCTGGGGCACCTCGACCATGGGGCTCTACACCAGCACCCACACCGACACGGTCAACCGCCTCGTCCTCTACGCGCCGCAATGGCTCTCGCGCACGCCCTCGCTCCTCGGCACGAGCGGCCCGCTCGGCGCCTACCGGAGCGTGAGCCGCGACAGCGCCAAGGAGCGCTGGCTCAAGGGCGTGCCGGCGGACAAGCAGGCGGACCTGATCCCGCCCGGCTGGTTCGAGCAATGGGCCGACGCCACCTTCGCGACCGACGCCGCCGGGGCCGCGCAGACGCCCCCGGTGCTCCGGGCGCCGAACGGCGTCGTGGCCGATTCGCAGGAGTACTGGCAGGCCGGCAAGCCGCTCTACGATCCCGGCGAGATCCGGGTGCCGACCCTCGTCATCCACGCCGAGTGGGACGCCGACCTGCCGAGCTACCAGGCCCAGGACTACTTCGCCCGCCTCACCCGCACGCCCTACAAGCGCTTCGTGGAACTCGGCGAGGGCACCCACACGGTGATGATGGAGAAGAACCGCATGCAGTTCTTCCGCGAGGTCGCCGCCTTCCTGACCGAGGCCGACCCGCAGGCGCTGAACTGACCGCACAAACGACGAAGGACCGCCCCGGAGCCCGGGGCGGTCCTTCCGATGTCTCGGTTCCGTACGGGCGTCAGGCCGCCCGCACGGTGTCGAGGAAGCGGGCGACTTCGGCCGAGAGCTGCTCGGACTGGCGCGACAGCTCGGAGGCCGCCGAGAGCACCTGGCTTGCCGCCGCGCCGGTCTCGTCCGCCGCCCGGGCGACGCCGGAGACGCTCGCCGTCACCTCGCCGGTGCCGGCGGCGGCCTCCGAGACGTTGCGGACGATCTCCCGGGTCGCCGCGCCCTGCTCCTCCACCGCCGCGGCGATCGAGGTGGCGACGCCCGCGATCTCCTCGATCCGTGCGGTGATCCCGCCGATCGCGCCGACCGCCTGGCCGGTCGAGGCCTGGATCGCCGCGATCTGGCCGGTGATCTCCTCCGTCGCCTTGGCCGTCTGGCCGGCGAGTTCCTTGACCTCCGCCGCCACCACCGCGAAGCCGCGCCCCGCCGCTCCGGCACGCGCCGCCTCGATGGTGGCGTTGAGCGCGAGCAGGTTGGTCTGCGCGGCGATCGACGAGATCAGCCCGACCACGTCGCCGATGCGGTGGGTCGCCTCGGTCAGCGCCTGGACCTGGGCCGCGCTCGCGCCGGCCTCCCGGACGGCGGCCCCGGCGAGCCGGGCCGAGCCGTCGACCTGCCGGCCGATCTCGGCCACCGAGGCGCCGAGTTCCTCCGCCGCCGCCGCCACCATGCCGACATTCGAGGCGGCCTGGGCGGCGGCCGCCGCCGCGCCGCCCGACTGGCCGGCGGTCTCCCGGGCGGTGAACGTCATGGTCTGGGCGGTGGCCTGCAGCTCGGTGGCGGCGGCCGTGACCGCGCCGACGATGCCGCCGACCGCCCGCTCGAAGGCATCCGCCAGCGCGCGGGTCGCCTGCCGGCGCTGCGCCTCGGCGCCGGCCCGGGCGAGCGCGGTCTCCTCCTCCAGCGCCCGGGTGCGGACCAGGTTGTCGCGAAACACCGCGAGCGCCCCCGCCATGGCGCCGAGCTCGTCCCGGCGGCCGGCGCCCGGGATCGCGGTCGCGGCATCGCCCTCGGCGAGGCGGCGCATCGCGCCGGTCATGCGGCCGAGCGGCCGGACGACGCGGACGAGGCAGAACAGCACCGCCGCGAGGGTGACGAGGACCGACACCGCGAGCATCGCGACGGCGGTGCGGGTCGCCTCGACCCGCTCGGCCCGGGCGGCCTCGCCGGCGGCGGTGCCGGCGGCGGCGTTGAGGGC
>NZ_JTHF01000291.1 GCF_001043895.1 Methylobacterium indicum | reverse complement strand
TTTTTGCCGCCGAACCGGTGTCCGCTTCGGCGAAGTCTGCTTGGGCGCCCCACCATGGCCGACGAGTCCACGCCCCCGCGCCGGGTGCCGACGATGCGCGACGTGTCGCGCCTCGCCGGCGTCTCGCCGATGACGGTCTCGCGTACGCTGGCCGAGCCCGCCCGCGTCTCGCAGGAGACGCGGGCGCGGGTGCTCGCCGCGGTGGACCGGCTCGGCTACGTGCCGGATCGCGGGGCCGGGAGCCTGTCGTCGCGGCGCACCGGCTTCGTCGCCCTGATCGTTCCGACCCTCACCAACCCGAACTTCGCCGACACCGCCGCCGGGCTCACCGCGGTGCTGGGCCCGCGCGGCTACCAGCCCCTGATCGGCCTCACCGGCTACTCGGCCACCGAGGAGGAGGCGGTGGTGCGCGCGATGCTGTCGCGCCGCCCGGACGCGATCGTGGTGGCGGGGATGCATCGCCCCGAGGGCACCCGCGACCTCCTCGCCCGGGCCGGGGTGCCGGTGGTGGAGATCTGGGACCGGCCGGAGACGCCGATCGACCGGGCGGTCGGATTCTCGAACTACGAGGTCGGACGGCTGGCGGCACGAACCCTCGCGGGCCTCGGTGCCGCCCGCATCGCCGGCCTCGGGCCGGAGCGCACCGGCGAGGCCCGGGATTTTCGTGGAGAGGAGCGCCTGCGGGGCCTGCGGGACGGCCTCGCGGCAGCGGGCCTTTCCGACGGCCTGATCCTGCATCACGGCCGCGCGGCGGGCGCCTTCGCGCACGGGGCCGAGGCCATGACGGAGTTGCTGGCTCGCGGCGGGGCCGAGGCGGTCTTCCTCGTCTCCGACATCTCGGCCTTCGGAGCCCTGATGGAGTGCCAGCGCCGCGGCGTCCGGGTGCCGCAGGATCTCATGATCCTGGGCTTCGGCGATTTCGAGATCGGCCGCCAATGCGTGCCGCGCCTCTCGACCATCGCGGTCGATCCCGTCGAGATCGGCCGGCGCACCGGTGACCTGCTTCTCCGGCTTCTCGACGGCGAGGCGGAGCAGCCGACGGTGATCGATCTCGGGTTCAGCCTGCTCCTGCGGGAGACCACGGGGTAGCGTGACGGATCAGATCAGGTGCGGCGTCGGCGCCGGGCGCGGTCGCAAGACCGGGGCGACGGCTTCCCGTTCCGCGTCCACGGGGCCACGCTGTGCGGCCCGGGGCGGCTCGACCAGCGGAAACAGATCCTGCAACCCGCGCGAGACGCCGGCGAGAACCGGGGCGAAGGGGCCGGCGAACGGCGGGGGGGCCGTATCGGCCTTGACGAAGCGGGAATCGGGCATGTCGCACTGCAAATCTCTGGGCCAGCGATAACGCGCCGCACCATGATTTGGTTCACGAACGCGTGTCGAAAGATTGCCGGCCCGGTGGCGTGGGTGGCGTAGCGCAGGGAGCCGGACTCAGCGGCTCGGCGTCGGGGCGATCAGCGTCTCGGTGGCGCCGGCCGGATCCATGCCGATGCGGCCCCAGCCGGGCAGCTTCAGGGCCGGGCGGCGCAGGTCCAGCCCCGCCACCGCACCCAGCACGTTGACCTCGATCCCCTCGACCCAGCCGAGGGCGAGGCCGAGATAGCCCCGGGCCGAGAGCTGCACGCCGGTGCGGCTCGGCGTCCAGGCGACGACGCGCTCCGAAAAGTCCTTGCCGAGGGCCGTCGGCGGCAGCGCGACGGCGAGGTCGGGCACGGCGCGCAGGACGTGGGCCACGAAGGTGTTGGAGTTCGGCCCCGGCCAGGCGCTGTAGCTGCCGGCCGCCCGGTGCGGGTAGGTCGCGACCGCAGCGTGGATCCGCGGCACGACGCGGGCGGCGGCATCGCCGTCGAGGGCGAGCACGACCTGCGGCGGGTTGCCGAACCAGCGCGCATCGGCCGCGTAGGCATCCTTGCGCACCGGCAGGCCCCAGCCGACCACGTCGTAGCGGGTGTAGCGCGGGGCGCCGGCCTCCTTGACCACGATCCAGGTGTGATGCGCGAAGATGCCCCGCCAGCGCCCGACCCGGGCGGCGTAGATCCGGACCAGGGCATCCGGGGCCGCCGCGGGGGCGGGCAGGAGCCGGGCGCTCGACCAGTCGGCGGTGGCCCAGTCGGGGGCGAGGTCGTCGCGGCTCCACCACCACAGGGCGTGGGCGGCGAGCGGCAGCAGGAACAGGAGGACGAGCGCCAGCACCAGGGTGCGGGCGAGCCAGGCCAGGGCGATCAGCATGGTGGTGAAGATGGTCGTCGGAGCGTGGCGGCGCAACCGCGGCCGGGCGAGACCGTTGTTGGCCTGCAACGAGTACTGCGGACGGGTACGGGAGGACGCGATGGCCGAGGTGAAACGGGTGCTGGACGCCCTGGTGCGCAGCCGCCGCGGCGGGCTCGCGGCCTCCGCGGCCCTCGGCGGGCTGGCGCTGATCGCCGGCCTCGCCGTGCGGGCGACGCAGCGCGGGGAGCCCGAGGCCGGTCCGGTCCGGGGGGCGACCCGAGGGACGGCACAAGGCACGGCCGCGATGCCCTTCGATGCGGGTGCGCTCAGCGACGACGAGGCGACGCTCTGCCTGCGGATCATGGTGGCGGCTTCCGCCGCCGACGGGGTGATCGACGCCCGCGAGCGCGAGCGGCTCGACGCGGCGGTCGCCGAATCCGGCCTCGACCTCGCAGGCCGCCAATGGCTCGCCCGCGAGCTGGAGGACCCGGCGACGATCGACGAGATCGCCGATCGGGTCGCCAACCCCGAGGCCGGCGCCCGGGTCTACGCCGCGGCCCGCCTCGCCATCGATCCCGACACGATGCAGGAGCGCACCTTCCTGCGCATGCTGGCCGAGGCCCTCGACCTCGACGACGACGCGGTCGCGCGGGTCGAATCCGGCCTCGCGGCCTGACCGGAGCCACCGATGCGCCCTCCCGACGGCCGGCAAGCCCTCGAACTGCTCGCTCGCCTCGGCTACGGCGCCCGCGGGGTCACCTACTGCCTCGTCGGCGGCCTCGCGGTGCTCGCCGCGATCGGCGTCGGCGGGCAGACCGGGGGCAGCCGCAGCGCCCTCCTGATCCTGCTGGAGCGGCCGTTCGGCTGGATCCTGCTCGGTCTCGTCGCGCTGGGTCTCGCCGCCTTCGCGCTCTGGCGCGTGGTCGAAGCGGTGACCGACGCCGACCGCTACGGCCGCTCGGCCAAGGGGCTGGCGACCCGGGCCGGCCACCTCGTCAGCGGCGTGACCTATGGCGGTCTCGGCCTCTCGATGATGGCGGCGGCGCTCGGCCGCGGAACGGCGCGCCAGGCCGAGGACCAGGGCGCGCGGGACTGGACCGCCTGGCTCCTGCAGCAGCCCTTCGGCCAGTGGCTCGTCGGCGCCGTCGGCCTCGTGGTGATCGGGGCCGGCCTCGCCTTCGCGCTGAAGGCCTGGAAGGGCGACGTCTGCAAGCGCCTCTCGGTGCCGCACGATGCCCGCGACTGGGTGCGGCATGTCGGCCGCTTCGGCTACGCCGCCCGGGCCCTGACCTTCGGGCTGATCGGCGGATTCCTGATCGCGGCGGCGATCGAGAGCCGATCGAGCGACGTGAAGGGCCTCGGCGGCGCCCTCCAGGCGCTGCGGGGTGAACCCTATGGCTGGGTGCTCCTGGGCCTCACGGCGGCCGGCCTCGCGGCGTTCGGGATGTTCGGCCTCGTCCAGGCCCGCTACCGCCACATCGACCCGCCGGACCTCGACGCGGCGCGCCGGGCGGTGGAGGGGATCGCGCGGTAAGATCAACCCCGGAGTAACCCCATGGACGCGCCCGAGCCGCTGCCGCTCCGTACCGAGTTCCTGTTCCGCATGAGCCTGACGGTCGGCCCGCCGCAGGGCATCGGCCCGTCCCGAGGCACCGAGCTGCGCGTCGTGCCGGTCACCGGCGGCACGGTGGCGGGGCCGCGCCTCACCGCCGAGGTGCTGCCCGGTCCGGCCGGCGACTGGCTGCGGGTCGAGCCCGACGGCACGACGCATCTCGACGGTGGTGAAGGCGCCCCTGCCGTGGCGGGTCTGCCATGCTGCGCATCCATGCGCCGGTGACGGACGCCGGCACCGGCAAACCCTGGAATCATGCCGCCGCTTTTTCGGACGGATCCGTTCGAAGGCGCAGGGCAAGCCCGAATGGGCATCGGTGCCGAGGCGCGACGGGATCGGACCTCAGCATCCGGCGCCGTAATGCGCGCGGTACCAGGCGACGAAGGCCGGGATGCCGACCTCCAGCGGGGTCGAGGGCACGTAGCCGACGAGGTCGCGCAGGAGGTCGGGGCTGGCCTCGGTGCGCTCGACGTCGCCGGGCGGCAGGTCGCGCAGGTGGCGCACCGCCCGCACGCCGAGCGCGGCTTCGAGCGCGTCGAGCATCGCCGCGACGCTCACCGGACGGCCGCCGCCGATATTGACCATCCGGAACGGCGCGACCGGGCTCAGGGTATCGGCGGGCGAGACCGGGGCGGCGCCCGGCGGGGGAGGCGGCAGGTCGATCAACCGACCGATGCTCTCGACGAGGTCGTCGATATAGGTGAAGTCCCGCACGGCGCGGCCGTGGTCGTAGACCTCGATCGGCTCAGCCGCCAGGATCTTCCGGGTGAACAGGAACAACGCCATGTCGGGCCGGCCCCACGGTCCGTAGACGGTGAAGAACCGGAACGCCGTGGTGGGGATCTTCCACAGGTGGGCGTAGGAATGCGCCATCGCCTCGCCGGCGAGCTTCGAGGCGGCGTAGATGGTGAGCGGCCACACCGCCCGGTCGGTCTCGCGGAACGGCACCGTCGGGTTGCCGCCATAGGCCGAGGAGGTCGAGGCGAACAGCAGATGGCGCACCGGATGCGCCCGGCAGCCCTCCAGCACCTGGAAGGTGCCCACGACGTTGCCGGCGACATAGGCCTCCGGGTGCTCCAGGCTGTAGCGGACCCCGGCCTGCGCCGCGAGGTGCACCACCACGTCCGGCCGCGCCTCGCCCATCAGGGTCATGAAGGCGCCGGGCTCCTCCAGCAGGAATTCGTGCGACGCGAAGCCCGGCAGGGCCTCGAGCCGCGCCAGCCGGGCCCGCTTCAGGGCGACGTCGTAGTAGTCGGTCAGCCCGTCGACCCCCACGACCTCGTGGCCGGCCCCGAGCAGGCGATGGGCGAGGTGGAAGCCGATGAAGCCGGCCGTGCCTGTCACGAGGAAGCGCATGGCGGGTCCCTGGCGCGGGCCGGACACGCGCCCGCCCGGGGCGGTTACACCGGCGCGGGGCGGGTTGCCAGCCCGGCCCGCCTCGGAACCCGCGCCTTCAGAACACCTGCCGCAGCGCCCAGTACAGCCCGCCGGCGAGCGTGATCGCCGCCGGCAGGGTCATGATCCAGGCGAGCGCCAGGTTGCGCACCGTCGCCATCTGCAGGCCGGTGCCGTTGGCCCACATCGTGCCGGCGACGCCGCTCGACAGGATGTGGGTGGTCGAGACCGGAAGACCGTAGGCCTCGGCGAGCCCGATCGTGCCGGCGGCCACCGCCTCCGCCGACGCGCCCTGCGCGTAGGTGAGGTGCTGCTTGCCGATGCGTTCGCCGACCGTGACGACGATCCGCTTCCAGCCCACCATCGTGCCGAGGCCGAGGGCCAGGGCGACCACCACCTTCACCCAGGTCGGGATGTAGCGGGTGCCGTCGTCGAGGGTGCGGCGGTACTCCTGGAGCGTCCGCGTCTCGTCGTCGGTGAAGGGCGAGTGCTCGCCGGTGAGCAGGCGCACCGCGTCGCCCGCGAGGTACATGTCGGCGCGCAGGTTCTGGGTCGCCTCGGCGGGGACGTGCCGGATGGCGCCGTAATTCTGCACCTGGGCGGCGATGTCGTCGGACAGGGCGGCGAGCGCCGCCTGGACCTCGGGGGCGGCGAGGGCCTCGGCCGGCGCCTTCGCCTTCAGGGCCTCGCCGACCTTGGCGCGGGCGCCGGCCGCGTCGGGCACCGCCGCCCCGCCCGCATGAGTCCCGCCGGAGTGAGTCCCGCCGGCATGGGCGCGAAACACCCGGCTCGCGCCCTGCGAGCCCTGCACGAAGGCCGGCGTGCTCGAATCCGGCATGGTGCGGTTGAGCGCGTAGGCGGTCGGGGCGGCGCCGATCAGGATCAGCATGATCAGGCCCATGCCCTTCTGGCCGTCGTTGCCGCCATGGGCGAAGGACACGCCGGTGCAGGTCAGGATCAGGAGGCCGCGGATCCAGAGCGGGGGCGGCGCCTCGCCCTCCGGCGCCCGGTAGAGCTCGGGCCGGCGCACCACGCGCTTGAGCAGGAACAGCAGCCCCGCGGCGCAGACGAACCCGACGAGGGGGCTGAACAGGAGCGATTCGAGCACGCCGAGCGCCTGGCCCCAGGCGACGCCCGAGGCGGCGTGGTCGGGGGCCATCAGCTGGTTGGCGAGGCCGACGCCGATCACCGAGCCGATCAGGGCGTGCGAGGAGGAGTTCGGCAGGCCGAGCGCCCAGGTGCCGAGGTTCCAGACGATCGCCGCGACGAGGAGCGCGAAGATCATCGCGTAGCCGGCCCCCGAGCCGACCTGGAGGATCAGCTCCACCGGCAGCAGGGTCACGACGCTGTAGGCCACCGCACCGGTCGAGGCCATCACGCCGAGGAAGTTGAACGCGCCCGACCAGATCACCGCCGCGAGCGGCGGCATCGAGTGGGTGTAGATCACGGTCGCCACCGCGTTGGCGGTGTCGTGGAAGCCGTTCACGAACTCGAAGGCCAGCGCGATCAGCAGGGCGAGGCCCAGCAGCGCGAAGGCCCCGACGGCGAGCGGCGGCTGGCCGGCCTGCCGCATGTCGGCGACGAGGTTGTAGCCCGCATAGGCGAGCCCCGCGGCCAGCACCGCCAGGAACCCGATCGTGGCGGCCGGGTGGATGCGGTGGCCGAAGCGGGGCCCCGTGCGGGGTTCCTCTCCAGATCCCGGGCCGGCGGGACCGGGCGCCGCCCCGGCGGGGCGTCGGGCGAGGGCGGCGTCGGACATGGGGGACTCGCTCCGGCGGGGCTGCCCCTCAAGGAATAGGGCGCCCGGATGGCAAGTCGATGACGCGGCAAGTCGATGACGCGGCAAGTCGGCGGGCCACATCGACGCCGGGTCAAGTCGACGGCAAGGTCGCTGTCGCCGCGGACCGCCGCGGAGGCGGTCGGACGTGCGAAAACCATGTGTAAATGCCTAAGGGGCTTGCGTTCTGCAAAACGCAACCCCAAATTCAACGGATCACCGCTGCCGCTGCGATGCGTGTGCGCACGGGTCATGGAGGCGCGGCTCCCCATGGGCAACGAGTCCGGCGCCTTTCACGGGCGGCGAGATCGTTGCCTTCAACGAACCGGCCCGATGCCCTTCTGGTCGAGGGTGACGGAAGGCCAGCGAGTCAGTACCCGATGAACCAGCTCGTGCGCATGTCGCATATCGTGACCGCAGACGCCGTCGAGGAGCCCTCCCCGAGCCTCCGGGTTCCCTTCGCCCAATCGGGCGCCTTCGTGTGCAAATTCATCATCGGCGAACCCAACGACCGAGCGGTCTGTTGCGGCGCGCCGGTGCAGGACGGAAAGAGCTGGTGCGCCTTCCACCGCCGGATCGTCTTCGAGCCGACCCGTCCGGGGCGGCTGCGATAGCAGAGGCCGGCCGGCTCCGCTACCCGTCCGGTGCCTGTTTTCGTCGGGCGCCCGGGGGGCCGGCGCTCACGCCGCGCGGCCGTAGATCGGGAAGCCTTCGCGGCGCCCGCGCAACGCCGTCCGGCTGACCTCCCGCCACGCGGCGCCGTGCGGGCCATCGCCCGGCCGCGCCGCGTCGAGGGCCGCCTGCGACACCAGCGTGGTGACCCCGAAAGTCTTGGTCGCCTGCTCCAGCCGGGCCGCGACGTTGACCGCGTCGCCGAGCACGGTGAATTCGAGCCGGTCGTCATCGCCGACCACGCCGACGAACACCTCGCCGCAATGCACCCCGATGCCGATCCGCACCGGGTCGTGGGCCGAGCCGGCGTTCCAGGCCTCGACCAGGGCCTCCAGCCGCTCCGCGAAGGCGAGGGCGCCCGCCGCGGCGTCCGCCCGGACCTCCGGCACCCCGAACACCACGAGCGCGCCGTCGCCCATGAACTTGTCGATCATGCCGCCGGTCTCCCGGGCGGCCTGGACGACGCAGCGGCGAAAGCCCGTGATCAGGATCGCCACCGTCTCGGGGTCGGCCCGCTCGGCGATGGTGGTCGAGCCGCGCATGTCGACGAAGGCGATGCCGGCGTGCCGCCGCTCGCCGAGACGCAGGCCGCCGCCCTGCTCCATGCTGCCGCCGCGCTCCAGGAGCGGCGCCAGCTCCGCCGGCAGGAAGCGCGACAGGGCCGCCCGCCGTGCCGCCTCGCGCAGGGCCAGCACCGCC
>NZ_JTHF01000290.1 GCF_001043895.1 Methylobacterium indicum | reverse complement strand
CCCGGACGACGTCGTCCGGGGTGATGGCGTAGGGCTGGCTCACGCGGGGGCTCTCCGGGGTGGCGGCACCATAAAGCCCGGCCGCGCCGGCGTCAGCCCGGCCCCGGATCGGCCAGCGCCGCGTCCGGCGTGTCGAGGTAGTAGTGCTTGAGCAGGTAGAGCGCCGCGCCGCCGACCGGGCCGCGGTCGCTCGTCAGCCCCGAGAGGTCGGTACGGCTCATCCCCGAGAACTCGCAGACCGCGTAGCGCGGCAGCGGGCTGCGGCCCTCGCGCTCCTGCGCGAAGTCGACCCGGATGCTGCGCTCCTGCGGGCCCGTCGCGGTGCGCAGGACGGTGATGCGGGCGCCCGCCGGCACCAGGGTGGGCAGGGCCCGCCGGCAGATCCGGGCCTGCTCGGCATCCGGGCTGCCGGCGCAGGCGGCCAGGCTCGCGAGCGCCGCGAGCGCCGCGAGTCTCGGCCTCACCCCCGACGCAATCACCCTCGTCGCAATCACCCTTGCCGCAGCCGCTCGGCGACCCGCGGGGCGAAGTAGGTGAAGATGCCGTCGGCGCCGGCGCGCTTGAAGGCGGCCAGGCTCTCCATCATGGCGCGCTCGCCGTCGAGCCAGCCGTTCTGGGCGGCGGCCGCGATCATCGCGTACTCGCCCGACACCTGGTAGGCGAAGGTCGGGACCGAGAAGGTCTCCTTCACCCGGCGGATCACGTCGAGATACGGCATCCCGGGCTTGACCATGACCGAGTCGGCCCCCTCGTCGAGGTCGAGGGCGACCTCGCGCAGGGCCTCGTCGGTGTTGCCCGCATCCATCTGGTAGGTGCGCTTGTCGCCGACCAGCGTGGCGCTCGTGCCGATCGCGTCGCGGAACGGGCCGTAGAAGGCGCTGGCGTACTTCGCCGCGTAGGTCATGATCTGGACATCGCGAAAACCCGCCCGGTCGAGCCCGGCCCGGATCGCGCCGACGCGGCCGTCCATCATGTCGGAGGGGGCGATCACATCGGTGCCGGCCTCGGCCTGGATCAGGCTCTGCTCGACGAGGAGCGCCACCGTCTCGTCGTTGACGATCACCCCGTCCTCCAGGAGGCCGTCATGGCCGTGGCTGGTATAGGGGTCGAGGGCGACGTCGGTGATGACGCCGATCTCCGGCACCGCCTTCTTCACCGCCCGCACGGCGCGGCAGACGAGGTTGTTGCGGTTGAGCGCCTCGGAGCCGGTGGCGTCGCGCAAGGACGGTTCGACGAAGGGGAAGAACGAGATCGCCGGGATGCGCAAGGAGGCGGCCTTCTCGGCCGCCCGCACCGCCTCGTCGACGGTCAGGCGCTCGACGCCCGGCATCGAGGCGACCGGATCGCGCCGGCCCTCGCCCTCGATCAGGAAGATCGGCCAGATCAGGTCGTCGACGGTCAGCGTCGTCTCGCGCACCAGGCGGCGCGACCACTCGGCCTTGCGGTTGCGCCGCGGGCGCTGGGTCAGTCCCAGGGAGGCCGGCTCGGTCCGGGCAGCTTCCCGGGCGAGCGGCCGGGGCATCGGCTGGATCTGCGACATCCGGGGTCGGGCCTCCTCGCGGCCCGCTCCAGGTCGGGCCTGATCTTCGTCGAATTCGTCCAATCCGCAGGTAGCACGTTCCGGGCGGCGCCAGAACCCGGGCGCGGCCGCATGGCAGGGCCGCGGGCGCGTG
>NZ_JTHF01000029.1 GCF_001043895.1 Methylobacterium indicum | reverse complement strand
CACCAGCACGGCGGGTTCGAGCGCGAGCGCCATCGCGATCATCGCCCGCTGGCGCTGCCCGCCCGAGAGCTGGTGCGGATAGGCCCGGACGATCTGCTCGGGGTTCGGCAGCCCGACCTCGCCGGCGAGCGCCACCGCGCGCGCGCGCCGCTCCCGGGGGGTGAGGAGGTCGTGGGCCTCGAACATCTCGGCGATCTGGTCGCCGATCCGCATCACCGGGTTCAGCGCCGTCATCGGCTCCTGGAAGATCATCGCGATCCGCCGGCCGCGCAGCGCGCGCCAGTCCCGCTCGTCGAGGCGCAGGAGGTCGCGGCCCTCGAACCGGATCTCGCCGCCCACGACGGTGAGCGAGCGCGGCAAGAGGCCGGTGAGCGCGTAGGCGCTCATCGACTTGCCCGAGCCCGATTCGCCGACGACGCAGAGAATCCGTCCCGGTATCAGGTCGAGGCTCAGATCCTCGACCGCGTGCGGCCGGTCGGCCCCCCGCGGCAGGGCGAGGGTCAGGTTGCGGATCTGGACGACCGGTTCGCTCATCGCTGGCCCTCATGCGCCCGATGGGCGGGCTGGTTCGATCGACGGAAGTGTTGTCGGGAGTATCTGCTTTGCCGCGACGGAAACGATCCCCTCCGCGTCATCCCGGGGCCGCACGGCGGAGCCCGGGATCCAGACACTCCGGTGCTGCAGGACGAAGCGGAGACCTCTCCGCCGTATCCTGAACCATCCGCGGTTCTGGATTCCGGGCTCCGCTTCGCGGCCCCGGAACGACCCCGAGGGTGCCGGTGCATGGGTTTGGCGATCCCTTACATCGCCTTCCGCCCGTCCCGGATCGTCACTCCGGTCTCGGCGAGGTCCCAGAACAGGCCGGCCATCAGCCCCAGCGCCTCGCGGGTCGGGGCGCCCAGCAGGTGCTCGTCGGGCGCGTGCTGCGAGCAGGCCGGGTAGGAGTGCGGCACCCACAGGGTCGGCAGGCCGAGAATCTCCGAGAAGGCGTCGTTCGGCAGCGAGCCGCCGAGATTCGGCAGGAGGGCCGGGCGCTTGCCGGTGCTGGCCTCGATCGAGGCGAGCGCCCACGCCACCCACGGGTCCTCGACGGGCAACCGGGTGGCGCGAAACACCTCGGTGCGGGTCGCCCGGACCTCGACCATGGGAAAGCCCGCCGCGTCGAGGTGCCGGCGGATCGCCGGCACGACGCCCTCCCAGTCGGTGCCGACGACGAAGCGCAGCTGCAGCGTCGCCTTGGCCGAGGGCGGCACGGCGTTCTGCGGCCCGTCGGGGTCGCCGCACTTGAAGGCCAGCACCTCGAGGGTGTTCCAGCCGAAGACCCGCTCGGCCGGGCTCAGGCCCGGCTCGCCCCAGCCCTCGTCGATCGAAGGCGCGTTCGGGTCGCCCCCGACCATGATGTCGGCGAGCGCCGCGCGCACGCCGGCGGGGATCGGCGGCGGGCGCAGGGCGTCGAGGAGGATTTGCCCGCGCCCGTCGACGAGGCTCGCGATGGCGCTCGCCAGCACGGTGCCGGGGTTGCGCAGGAGCCCGCCCCAGTTGCCGGAATGGTGGCCGCCCTCGCGCAGGTCCGCGACGAGCTCGAAGGTGATGCCGCCGCGCGAGCCGAGAAACAGCGTCGGCCGCTCGGCCTCGATCCGCGGCCCGTCGGAGGCGATGAGGAGGTCGGCGGCGAGCGCGTCCTTCTCGGCGCGGCAGACCGCGTGCAGGCCCGGCGAGCCGGCCTCCTCGCCCATCTCGACCAGCAGCGTGACGTTGAAGCCGAGATATCCGCCGCGGGCCTGCATCACCGCCTCGAGGGCGGCGAGGTTGATCAGGTGCTGGCCCTTGTTGTCGGCGGTGCCGCGCCCGTACCAGCGCTCGCCCTCGACCACGACGTCCAGCGGATGCAGGCCGGCGCGCCACTGCTCGGGGTAGTTCCGCACCGTGTCGCCGTGGCCGTAGGTCAGCACTTTCGGCAGGTCGTCGCCCTCGTGCCGGGTGGCGATCAGGAACGGGCCGCGGCCTTCTTGCGGGTTCTCGACGAGGCGGGTCGCGAAGCCGAGCCGCGTCACCGCCGGGATCATGAACTGCGTGAGGTAGGCGGCGAGCGCCGGCCCCTGGTCCGGGGCCTGGCTCTCGGTCGGCAGGGCGACCGCCCGGCGGAGCACGGCGAGGAAGCCGCCGTCGTCGTAGTGCCGGTGGGCCAGCGCGATGGCATCGCGTCGCGACATGGGGGGACTTTCTATGCGCGTGTGAGAAGGAGAAGATTGTTGGATCTTGATCGTCGCTTGGTGGAAACCCGGGCGGCCTCGCCCCCTCCCACCCGCGACCTCATCCTGAGGTGTCTGGCGATCGAAGATCGCACACGAAGGGAGCCTCGAAGGAGGGCTCCAGGGATCTCGGAGACTTCTGGAGCCCTCCTTCGAGGATGCTTCGCAGCACCTCAGGATGAGGTTGAGGGCGGGACGAAAGGAAAAGCCGACGGAGACATCGTCAATGCCGCCCCTCGGGAGCGGTGATGTCGCGCACCCCGTCCCCCAGGAGGTTGATGCCGAGCACCAGGATCAGGAGCGCCACGCCCGGGATGGTGATGACCCAGGGCTGGAAGAACATGTACGGCTTGCCCTCGGCGATCATCAGGCCCCAGGACGGCAGCGGCGGCTGCACGCCCAGCCCGAGGAAGGAGAGCGCCGCCTCGAGCAGGATGGCGTGGGCCATCTCCAGGGTCGCGACGACGATCAGCGCGTTGAGGATGTTGGGCAGGATCTCCTGGGCGAGGATCCGGACCGGGGAGAAGCCCGCGGCCTTCGCGGCGGCGACGAAGTCCTGGGCCCGCACCTGCCGGGTCGCGGCGCGGGTGACCACCGCGAAGCGGTCCCAGAGCAGGAAGCCGAGCACCAGCACCACCACCTTGAGCGAGCCGCCGACCAGCGAGGCCATGGCGAGCGCCACCAGCACCACCGGTAGCGCCAGGCGGGTGGTGACGACGTAGCTCACCACCGCGTCGACCCGGCCGCCGTAATAGCCGGCGAGCACGCCCAGCGTGGTGCCGATCGCCCCCGAGATCAGGGCGGCGGAGAGCCCGATCAGCAGCGAGATCTGGCTGCCGTAGATCAGGCGGCTGAGATAGTCCCGCCCGAGCTTGTCGGTGCCGAGGAGATGCTCGACGCTGCCCTTGGCGTGCCAGATCGGCGGGATCAGCCGGCGCGACACGTCCTGGGCGTAGGGGTCGTGCGGGGCGACCAGGGGCGCGGCGAGCGCCGTCAGCACGACGAGCCCGACGATGCCGGCGCCGATCAGGAAGCCGCCATGGGACAGGCCGCGCCTGAGCGCGATCGCTGCGGGCGAGCGGGCCGGAGGGAGGGCGATCTCGGCCTGAGCCGAGGGGAGGGAGGCGGGCCGGACGGTCATGAGCGCAGCCGCGGATCGAGGAGGGCGTTGAGGAGGTCGGCGGCGAGCGTCAGGCCGATATAGATCATCGCCAGCACCAGCACGATCGCCTGGACCACGGGGAAGTCGTTGCGGGCGATCGATTCCCAGGCGAGCTGGCCCAGCCCCTGGAGCGAAAAGACCGCCTCGATCACGATCGAGCCGCCGAGCATGAAGCCGAACTGCACCGCGGCGAGCGCGATCACCGGGATCACGGCGTTGCGAAGCGCGTGCCGGATCAGGATCTTGCGCGGGGGGAGCCCCTTGGCGCGGGCGGTGCGGACGTAATCCGAGGACAGCACCTCCAGCATGCCGTTGCGGGTGAGCCGCATCACCGCCGGCATGGCGTAGTAGCCGAGCGCCACCGCCGGCAGGATGAAGTGCTTCCAGGTCGCGTTGCCGGAGACCGGCAGCCAGCGCAGGTTGACGGAGAAGATCAGGATCAGGGTGAGGCCGAACCAGAAGCTCGGCATCGCCTGGCCCAGCACCGACACGGCGAGCGCGGTGCGGTCGATCCAGGTGTCGCGGTGGAAGGCCGCCACGACCCCGAGCGGGATCGCGACGAGGAGCGCGACCGCCAGCGCGATGACACCGAGCGTCAGGGTCACGGGCAGGCGGGACGCCAGGAGGTCCGTCACCTGCTCGGGGAAGTAGAACGAGCGCCCGAAATCGAACTGGAGCGCGTGCCAGGCCCAGGTGCCGAACTGGACCACCAGCGGCTGGTCGAGCCCGTGCTGGACGCGGATCGCCGCGATCTGCTCGCCCGTCGCCTCCGGGCCGGCGATCGCAGTGGCGAGGTCGCCCGACAGGTGCAGGAGCAGGAAGCTCGCGACCGAGACGGTCAGCGCGACGCCGACCGCGACGAGGATGCGGCGAACCGCGAAGCCCAGCATGGCGCCCGCCTCCTACTTCTTCCAGGAGGCGGCGTAGAAGCGCGGCACCTCGTCGGTCTGCGCCGTGAAGGCGAGGTCGGCGCTGAAGGCGTAGTTCGACGGATAGGAGAACATCGGCAGGGCGTAGGCTTCCGCGGCGATGCGCGTGAGCGCTTGGCGGTACTTCGCCTTGCGCAGGGCCGGATCGGTGCTGGTGTCGCCGGCCTGGAGGTCGGCGATCACCGCGGGATCGCGGGCGAGGTCCTCCTCGCCGCCGCGGAAGTAGATGCCGGTGAAGGCCGAGACGTCGTTGATCGAGAACGAGCCCCAGGTCTGGTAGCCGATCGAGGTCTTGCCGGCGCGCAACGCGTCCCGGAAGGCGGCGTAGCGCAGATAGTTGAGCTTCGCCCGGATGCCGACGGCGCGCAGGTAGCCGATCACCGCCTCCGCGTAGTCGCGCTCGCGATAGGCCGAGAGGTCGATGTCGAAGCCGTTTCCGTAACCGGCCTCCTTGAGGAGCGCCCTGGCCTTCGCCGGGTCGTAGGCGTAGGTCGGCACGCCCTCCTCGGTGCAGCCGAACTGCTCGATGAAGCAGACCGCGTTCATCACCCGGGCGCCCCCGCGCGCCAGGTTGTCGACCATCGCCTTGCGGTCGATGGCGTAGGAGATCGCCTGGCGCACCCGCACGTCCTTGAGGGGCGAGGTCGCCTGGGCGCGGCCCGCTACGTCGAATTGCAGGTAGCCGACCCGCATCGTCTCGGCGGAGAGCACGGTGAGCGTCGGGTCGGCCTTCAGCTGCTCGGCCTGGTCGGCCGGCACGCGCCAGATCCAGTCGACGCCGCCGGTCATCAGTTCGGCCATGCGGCTGTCGGCGTCCGGGATGATGCGGAACTCGAGCTTGCCGATCGTCGCCTTGCCGATCGGGCTGCCCGGCCAATACGTGTCGTTGCGCACCATCCTGACGCGCTTGCCGCTCTCGACCGAGACGATGCGGTAGGGGCCGGTGCCGACCGGCGCCTTGCTGAAGCCGTCGAGGCCAACTCGTCTGAAGTAGGCGGCGGGCAGGATCGGGGTCGGGCCCGACAGGTATTCGAGGGCGGCCGGGAACGGTGCCTTGAGGTGGATGCGCACGCTGTGCGGCCCGGTCACCTCGGTCGACTTCATCCAGTCGACGTTGCCCTTGGTGACGATCTTCGCCTCGGGCGTCAGCACGTAGTTGAAGGTGAAGGCGACGTCCTCGGGGGTGAGGGGATCGCCGTTGTGGAAGGTGACGCCCTCGCGGATCGTGAGATCGAGCGTCACCGGGTCGACCCAGGTCCAGGCGGTGGCGAGCATCGGCCGGTGCGCGCCCGTCTTCGGGTCGCGGTCGATCAGCGTGTCCCAGACGTTCCGGGCGAGGATCACGCCCTCGCGCAGGTTGTTGTGGTACGGGCTCAGGTTCTCCGGCTCGCTGTCGGAGGCGTAGACCAGGGTGTCGTTGGCCTTGCCGGCGAGCGCCGGGCCCGCGACCCCGGCCAGCAGGAGGCCCGCGAGCGCCAGGCCCGCCCGGCGCATCCGCGCATGACCCGTCCGCACCCGGCCCGCTTCGATCCGTATCGGCATGTCGGCTCCGCCTGGTCGAGGGCAGCGCGGGGGACCGTCCGCCCGTCTTGCTGCACTGCCGCAAAATACACCATGCCAGGATGTTGCGCAGATCCGATCGCAACAAGACGAATTTGGCGATAGGTTCGTTGCCGAAACGGCAAGGCACCGAAACGGCAAGGCACCACGACGGCGGGCGGGACGATGCAGACCACGGCGTTGCGCTACTTCCTGGCGGTCGCCCGCGACGGCACGATCGCGGCGGCCTCCGCCCGGCTCAACGTCGCCCCCTCGGCGATCAGCCGGCAGATCGCCAACCTCGAGGCCGAACTCGCCTGCCTGCTGTTCGAGCGGCGGCCGCGCGGGATGGTGCTGAGCCAGGCGGGCGAGCTGCTCGCGCGCCACGCCCGTCAGGTGCTGGCGAGCGCCGAGCAGGTCGTCACCGAGATCCGGGAACTGGAAGGCCTGTGGCGGGGCCTCGTGCGCGTCGCCACCACCGAAGCCTTCGCCATCGACCTCGTGCCGAGCGTGATCGCCGGCTTCCACGCCCGCCATCCGGGCATCCGCTTCGAGCTGAGCGTGCTGCCGCCGAGCCAGGTGACCCAGCGGGTGATCCAGGGCGAGGCCGATCTCGGGCTCACCTTCTGCCTGGACCCCTCCGCCGACACGGCGGTCGCCTATCGCAACAGCCTCGACATGGTGGCCCTGTGCGCGCCCGACCATCCGCTCGCGGGCCAGACGGTGATCGGGCTCTCCGACATCGCCGCCCATCCGGTGGCGCTCCTGCCCCGGGACACGACCCTGCGCACCATCCTGGACGCGGCCTGCCGGGCGGAGGGGATCGCCATCGAGCCCGCCTTCACCTCCAACGCCCTCTCGGCCCTCCTGCCCTTCGTGCGGCTGACCCGCGGGCTGACCCTGATGTCCTCGATCGCGCTGCCGGACCATGTCGGGCGCGGGGAGTTCGTGGCGCTGCCGATCCGCTCCCGCCGCAGCCTCGCCCGCGGCATCGAGGTCCAGACCATGCGCGACCGCCCCCTGCCGCGGGCGGTCCAGGCGTTCCTGACCGCCCTGGTGGCGGCCTTGCCGCGGGTCGGGGAGTGAGGCGCGGGCCGCCGGTCCATCTCGGGGATTCGCCTCCAAGCTTGGCCCGTTCGAGCCCGGACCGCCGAGCGGGAGGGCGGGCGGTCCAAGTGGCGACCGCCCGCCCATTCGCTTAGGCCGCATGTCCTAGTCTATTCGCCAGGCGGCCCTCATTGTCTGCGATCGGCGACAGCATGTTCTGGATTAGGTCGCCGGATTTGCCGCATTATCCTGATTTTCTGCGAGAGAATAAAACATAAATTAATCCGGTGAGGACGATACGGTCGGCCGCGAGAGGAACATATGCCTATTTTTGTCCCGCACAGCGCCGTGCGGGCCTCTCGCGCCGCAACGGAGCTTCGTGTCCTCATGCCCGCTCGCCTCCTGTCCCTGCCCGCGATCTCCCTCGCCGTCCGCAGCAGCGCCATCGGGACCGTCGTCCTGGTGACGGCGATCGCCGGACTCGCCGGAATCATGGTGCGGGACGTGGACGAGGAGATGCGGCACCAGGCAGCGGCGGCCCTCGACGGCAACCTCCGGCTCCTGAAGCAGACCCTCGTCGACGAGGGCGGTTCCTCCACCTTCTCGGTGCGGGACGGGACGCTGGCGATCGGCTCCCACGTCATCGGGGCCGCGGAGCCCGCCGTCGACCGCGTGCGGGCGGTGATGGGCGGCACCGCGACGGTGTTCCTGGGCGACATGCGGGTCGCCACCACCGTCACCAATCCGGACGGCTCGCGGGCGGTCGGCACGCGGCTCGCGCCGGGGCCCGTCCACGAGGCGGTGCTCGGCCGGGGCGAGAGCTTCCGTGGGGAGGCCACGATCCTCGGCGTCCCTCATCTCGCTCTCTACGAGCCGATCCGCGACGCCGACGGGCGGGTCGTCGGGATCGTCTATGCCGGCGTGAAGAAGAGCGAGTATTATTCCCTGATCGACCGCATCCGGACGAAGTCCGCCGGGCTCGCCGCGGTGCTGGCGCTGGCCGGGGCCGGCATCCTCTGGCTCGGCCTCAACCGGGCCGTGGCCCCGCTCCACACCCTCGACCGCGCCATGCGCCGGCTGGCGGCCGGAGACGTCGCGACCGCGATCCCCGGTACCGGCCGGCGCGACGAGGTCGGCGCGATGGCGGCCGCCGTCCAGGTGTTCAAGGACGGCCTGATCCGCACCCGCCTCCTGGAGGCGGAGACGGCGCAGGCCCGCGACACGGCCGAGGCCGAGCGCCGGGCCGGCATGCACGCGATGGCGGCTTCCTTCGAGGCGGCGGTCGGCGGCATCGTCGGCGGGGTCTCGGCCTCGGCGGCCGACCTCCAGGCCACCGCCCGGTCGATGGCGGCGACCGCGACGCAGACCGCGGCCCGATCGACCGCCGTGGCGGCCGCAGCCGGGCAGGCCTCGTCGAACGTCGGCACGGTGGCGGCGGCGGCCGAGGAACTCGGCGCCTCGGTCCAGGAGATCGGCCGCCAGGTCGACGGGTCGGCCCGGCTGACCCGGGTCGCGGTGGCGGAGGTCGGCGAGAGCGCGGCCCGGGTCCGCGCCCTGACGGACGCCACCGCCCGCATCGGCGACGTGGTCGGGCTGATCTCGTCGATCGCCGCGCAGACCAACCTTCTGGCGCTCAACGCCACCATCGAGGCCGCCCGCGCCGGGACCGCCGGCCGGGGCTTCGCCGTGGTGGCGGCCGAGGTGAAGGACCTCGCCGGACAGACCGCGAAGGCCACCGCCGAGATTACCAGCCAGATCGCCGCGATCCAGGCCTCGACGGGTCTCGCCGCCGGGGCGATCTCCGGAATCACCGCGCGGATCGAGGAGATCTCGGATGTCGCGATCTCGATCGCCGCGGCGGTGGAGGAGCAGGGCGCGGCGACCCAGGAGATCGTCCGCAACGTCTCCCAGGCCGCGGCCGGCACCGGCGAGGTGACGGGCAACATCGCGGGCGTGGCGGGCGCGGCGGAGGAGACGGGCGCGGCGGCGGGCCAGGTGCTCTCGGCGGCCTCCGCCCTGACGCGCCAGTCCGAGTATCTCTCGGCCGAGGTGACGCGCTTCCTCGCCAGCGTCCGGGCGGCCTGACGCGGGCTGCCGGCATCGGCGCGGGCCGCGCGAGGGCGCTGGCCGCGCAAGGGCGCGGCCTGTGCCGGCCGCGACGCCGGAAAGATGTCTCGGGCGAGAGGAAGTCGCGCGCGATGTCGTTGTCGGCGTGGCGCTGCCATCCCCGGCGACGCGGAGTTGACGCGGGGCAGCAGCTTGACGATGATCGGAGCCGCGGTCGCGAGGGATGCTGCCGCTGCGCGCGGAGAACGGAAGCGGACAGCCGGGATCGACTGGCCGGACCGATCCGTCCGGCGTGATCGACGGGGTGTTGCTTGGTCCTCTCTTCCGTTCCGCTCGACGAGAGCCGCGCCTCCGATAGAATCGCGCCCCGGTGACCTCGATCGCCGGGCTGCCCGACTTTCTCCTCTATCTCGGCATGGCCGCGCTCCTGACCGGCCTCTATCTCGTCGTCTACACCTTCGCCACGGCCCATAACGAGCTGGCGCTGATCCGGCGGGACGTGACCGCGGCATCCGTCTCCCTCGGCGGCAGCCTCGTCGGCTTCGCCCTGCCGCTGGCGGTGGCGATCTACAACGCCCGCTCGGTCCTCGACTGCCTGGTCTGGGGCCTCGTCGCCCTGGTGGTGCAGGTCGGGATCTACTGGCTGGTGCGCCTCGTCCTGCCGGACCTGTCGCGGCGGATCGAGGAGGACCGGATGGCTGCGGCCGTGCTGCTCGGCGCCGCGTCCCTGGCCGGCGGCGTCGTGAACGCCGCCTCGATGACCTATTGAGGCGCGCGATGGGCGATGCCCCCGGCAAGGACTTTGGCAAGGACCCCGACGCGGAATCCATCCGGCGCATGAAGCGCTCGGCGACGATCTCCCTGGTGCTGGTCGCCGGGGCGGGGGCGGCGGCCTTCGGGCTCGCCCGCCTCGACCCGTCGCAGCGGGAGGAGGACGCGCTGGTCTACGGCACTGTCGGCGCCTGCATCGCCGAGGGCCGGCGCAAGCCCGAGGACTGCACCACCGCCGAGGCCGCGGCGCGCCGGGCCTACGCGGCGACCGCGCCGCGCTACGAGACCGAGGCCGATTGCGAGCGCCATCACGGGCGCGGCGGCTGCGTGCCGGGCGCGACGGTGACGGCGGAGGCGCAGGACCGCTACCTGCCGGTGATGGCCGCCTTCATGCTGGGACCGGAGGCGCAGGACCTGCCGGCCCAGCCGCTCTACGCCCATGCCCCGGAGGAGGAGCGGGAGGCGCAGGGCGGCACCCAAGGGGGCTCTCATGCCGGCGGGCACGGATTCGGCTACTGCACCGGCACGGGTGCCCGGATCGTGCCGGTGCAGTAGCCGAA
>NZ_JTHF01000289.1 GCF_001043895.1 Methylobacterium indicum | reverse complement strand
ACGAGGCGCGCCGCCTCGTCGGCACGATCTACCTGCCGCGCGGCACCTTCCTGGTCGCCGCCGATCAGGTCGTCGCCGATCGCTCGGAATACACCGCCATCATCGCGCAGAAGCTGGTGCTGTCGCAGGCCCCGCGCCTCGTCGTCAACGCGAACTACTCGGCGAGTCCCGTGCCGGTGCCGCAGGGGGTCGGCCCGACGAGTGCGTATCCGGCGCTCACGAACTGATCCGGGTGCCGGAGGTGAACCGGATCAGGCCGCGCCGGCCTCCGGCCGCCGCCGCAGGATCTTCCACACCCCGGTGGCGGTGGCGACGATGCGCCCGTCGCAGCGCGCATCCCCGCGCAGGAAGACCAGGCTCTGCGTGCGGCGCACCACCTCGGGCGTCATCGTGATCGTCTCGCCGATCCGTCCGGCCGCGACGAACTGCATCTCGAACTGCACCGTGACGCAGTTCGCTCCGCCCGCCGCCTGCATGGCGGTGAAGCCCAGCGCCCGGTCGGCGAAGGTCATCATCATGCCGCCCTGGATCACGCCGATCAGGTTGGCGTGCCGGGGCTCGGCCCGGAACGCGAAGTGCAGGGTCTCGCCCTCCTCGCGCAGGAGCACCGGACCGACCAGGGCGATGAAGCCCGGATCGTCGAAGGCGCGCCAGCCGGCCGGGTCGGAATCGGGCGAGGTCATGAAGGGTCTCGGGGCTCGAGGGTGCTGGACAGCGCGGCCGCGGCCGTGCCTCAACGGTCCTACACAACGAGCCGGGGGGAGGCCCAGCGCCCGTGACGGACCAGACGCCAGAGATGCGAAGGCACGCCGATCCCGAGGAGATCGCCGCCCGCGTGCGCGCCAGCTTCGACAGGCAGGGCCTGATGCGGACCCTCGGGGCGACGCTGGAGGCGGTCTCGCCCGGCGCGGTCGAGATCGCGCTGACGCCCGGTCCCGGGGTGTCGCAGCAGCACGGCTTCGTCCATGCGGGGGCGGTGAGCGCCATCGCCGACAGCGCGGCGGGCTATGCGGGCCTGACCCTGATGCCGCCCGGCGCCGGGGTGCTGACCGCGGAGTTCAAGATCAACCTGCTCGCCCCTGCCACCGGGGAGCGCCTGCGGGCGAGGGGCCGGGTGGTCAAGGCCGGCCGCACCCTGACGCTGGCGCAGGCCGAGGTCTTCGCCGAGAGCGCGGGGCGCGAGAAGCTCGTCGCGCTGCTCACCGCCACCCTGATGGCCGTGCAGGACCGCGACGGCATCGGAGATTGAGGCAAAAAAGGCCCCGGCGAGCGCCGCCGGGGCCGGAACGAGCCTTACTTCTGGGTCTCGAGGTAGGCTTCCAGGTCCTTGATCTTCTTGTCGTCCTTGATGCCGGCGAAGATCATCTTGTTGCCGGGGACCTTGGCCTTCGGGTCCTTGATGTATTCCATGAAGGTGGCCGAATCCCAGGTCAGGCCGGAATTCTTCATCGCGGCCGAATAGTTGTAGCCTTCGTGGGTGCCGGCCTTGCGGCCGATCAGGCCCTTGAGGTCCGGGCCGACGCCGTTCTTGCCGAAGGCGTGGCAGGCCTTGCACTGGGTGAAGACCTTCTCGCCGGCCGCGGCGTCCTGCGCCTGGGCGGCGAAGGGGGCGAGGACCGCCAGGGCGGCACCGAGGATGAGCTGACGCATGAGGTTCCCTCCAACGGACGTCGTTCGCGACGGACCAAGGGCATATGGCCCAGCCTGCTGTTTGGACCAGTTAAAAACGCCGGCCCTTCGTTTCGGCTCCCGTGCGGCGAAAAGAAGCTCTGCCGCGGCAAAGCGCAATCGGACGAAGGTGCGGGGGATTACGACGCGAGAAGTTATGACCCATGGGCGTCGCAGCCGCCCTCCGGTAGGGTGGGACGGAACCACGGCCCGCACGACAGGCGCCGACCCGAGCCGAGAGGACACGCCATGACCATCGCCTTCCCGCCCCCGGACCCCGCGATCCTCGCCCGCCGCGACGCGATCGTGGAGGGTCTGCGCGGCCTGGTGGCGCCGGAGGCCCTGGTGACCAGCGAGGACGAGCGCCGCGCCTTCGAGACCGACGGCCTCACCGCCTACCGCAAGATGCCGCTCGCCGTGGTGCTGCCCTCGACGACCGCCGAGGTCTCGGCGGTGATGCGCTACTGCCACGAGCAGGGCGTGAAGGTGGTGCCCCGCGGCGCCGGCACCTCGCTCGCCGGCGGCGCCATCGCGCAGGAGGACGCGGTGATCCTCGGCGTCGCCAAGATGACCCGGGTGCTCGACGTCGATTTCGCCAACCGCGCCGCCCGGGTCCAGGCCGGCATCACCAACCTCGCCATCAGCGCCGCGGTGGCCCACGAGGGCTTCTTCTACGCCCCCGACCCGTCGAGCCAGCTCGCCTGCACCATCGCGGGCAACATCGCGATGAATTCGGGCGGGGCGCACTGCCTGAAATACGGCGTCACCACCAACAACCTGATGGGCGTGACCCTCGTCATGGTCGACGGCACGGTGGTGGAGATCGGCGGCGACCACCTCGATTCCGCCGGCTACGACCTCCTGGGCCTCGTCTGCGGCTCGGAAGGGCAGCTCGGCATCGTCACCGAGGCGACGGTCAGGATCCTGCGCGCCGCCGAGGGCGCCCGGCCGGCCCTGATGGGCTTCGGCACGGTCGAGGATGCCGGCGCCTGCACGGCGGCGATCATCGGGGCGGGCATCATTCCTGTCGCGATCGAGTACATGGACCGCGAGGCGATCACGATCTGCGAGGCCTTCGCGCATGCCGGCTACCCGCTCGACGCCGAGGCGATGCTGATCATCGAGGTCGAGGGCTGCAAGGAAGAGTGCGACGCGATGCTCGCCCGCATCGTCGAGATCGCCAAACCGTTCAACCCGACGAGCCTGAAGGTCTCGCAATCGGAGGCCGAGAGCGCCGCGATCTGGAAGGGCCGCAAATCGGCCTTCGGCGCCACGGGCCGCATCTCCGACTACATCTGCATGGACGGCACCATCCCGACCGGGCAATTGCCGCGCGTGCTGGAGCGCATCGGCGAGATCACCCAGTCCTATGGGCTGCGCTGCGCCAACGTCTTCCATGCCGGCGACGGCAACCTGCACCCCCTGATCCTGTTCGACATCAACAAACCCGGCGAGATGGAGAAGGCCGAGGCCGCCGGCGAGGAGATGCTGAAGCTCTGCGTCGAGGTCGGCGGCTGCCTCACCGGCGAGCACGGCGTCGGCATCGAGAAGCGCGATCTGATGAGCTACCAGTACAACCCCGAGGATCTGCACCAGCAGATGCGGGTGCGGGCGGTGTTCGACCCGGCCTGGCTGATGAACCCCGCCAAGGTGTTTCCGCTGGAGGGGCGGATCGCCGCGTGACGCGCGAGGCCGCTCAGGCCGGCGGCCCGAGCGGAGCGCAGCGGAAGGCGCCGTAGCCGCCCTGTGCCAGGCGCTCGGCCAGCGCCGGCAGGACGGCCTCGGCCTCCTCGCGCAGGGTCCAGGGCGGGTTGACGACGATCAGCCCGCTGCCGCTCAGCCGCGTCGGGTCGGGCCGGTGGATCAGCAGGTCGAGGCGCAAGGCGGGCCGGGGCAGGGTGGCATCGAGGGCGGCGGCCATCCGGTCGATCGCCGGGGCGTCCTTGATCGGGTACCAGGCGAGGTAGGTGCCGGTCGCCCATTTCCCCACCGCCTTCAGGAGGTCGCGGCCCAGCCGCTCGATCTCGCCCGGCACCTCGTAGGGCGGGTCGATCAGCACGAGCCCGCGGCGCTCCTTCGGGGGGATCAGGGCGGGGAGCGCGGTCCAGCCGTCGAGGGCCAGCACCTTGGTGCGCGGGTCCTGGTTGTAGCGCCCGTGCAGCACCGCGCCGTCGGCCGGGTGCAGCTCGACGAACACCCCCTGGTCGCCCGGGCGCAGGAACTCGCGGATGATCGCCGGCGAGCCCGGATAGATCGTGTCGCCGTGGCGCGCCCTGACCGCCGCCACCGCCGCCCGGTAGGGGGCGAGCAGCGCCTCGACCGGGTCGGGGAAGGGGGCGTCGAGCCGCCCGATGCCGTCGTGCCACTCGCCGGTGCGGCCGGCCTCGTCGGCGGTCAGGTCGTAGAAGCCGAGGCCGGCATGGGTGTCGATCGCCCGGAACGGCGTCGCCTTGCGCTGGAGATGCGCCAGCACCCGGGTCAGCACCCAGTGCTTGAGCACGTCGGCGTGGTTGCCGGCGTGGAAGGCGTGGCGGTAATTCACGGCGCTCGGGTCCTCGTCCCGCCGTCGCGGCGGTACGGGTCCTTACCCCATCGCACCGGTCCCGGGCGAGTCGGAGGGGCTCAAGCCGGCTCGGCGAGTCGTGCCCCGGGCACCGCCGCCAGCAGGCCTCGCGTGTAGGGATGCTCGGGTGCGCGAAAGAGGGCGGCGGTGTCGGTCATCTCGACGATGCGGCCGCGATGCATCACGGCGATCCGGTCGCAGATCGTCGAGGCGACGCGCAGGTCGTGGGTGATGAACAGCATCGCGATGCCGAGCCGTTGCTTCAGGTCCTCCAGGAGCGCCAGCACCTGGGCCTGGACCGAGACGTCGAGAGCCGAGACCGCCTCGTCGGCGACGAGCACGTCCGGCTCCATGGCGAGCGCCCGGGCGATGCCGATGCGCTGGCGCTGCCCGCCCGAGAAGGCGTTCGGGTAGCGCTCGGCGGCGGTCGGCGGCAGGCCGACGAGCTCCAGGAGCTCGCGTGCCCGCGCTCGCGCCTGCCGGGCGGGAGTGCCGTGGGCGATGGGACCGCCGGCGATGATCTGCTCGACGGTGCGGCGGGGGTTGAGCGAGGCGAAGGGATCCTGGAAGATCATCTGGATCCGCCGGCGCTCGCCGCGCAAAGCCGGGGGCCCAAGCGCCGTGAAGTCGAGGCTGCCGAGGCGCACGCTGCCCCGGTCGGGCTCGATCAGGCGGATCGCCAGCCGCGCGGTGGTCGACTTGCCGGAGCCCGATTCGCCGACGAGGCCGAGCGTCTCGCCGCGGCGCAGGTCGAAGCTCACCTCCTCGACCGCCGCCACCACCCGGGGCTTGCCGAGAAACCCTGATCGCGTCGCGTAGGTCTTGGCGAGGTTCGTCACCGAGAGGGCGACGGGCGCGGCGGTGATCGGCTCGCGCACCGGCGGGGTCAGGCTCGGCACCGCGGCGAGCAGCGCCTTGGTGTAGGCGGCCTGCGGCCGGCGCAGCACCGAATCGGCCGGGCCGGATTCGACCAGGCGGCCGCGCTGGAGCACGGCGACGTGGTCGGCGATGTCGGCCACCACGCCGAAATCGTGGGTGATGAACAGGACCGCCATGTTGCGGCGCGTCTGGAGGTCGCGGATCAGCGTCAGGATCTGCGCCTGGGTCGTCACGTCGAGCGCCGTCGTCGGCTCGTCGGCCACCAGCACGGCGGGTTCGAGCGCGAGCGCCATCGCGATCATCGCCCGCTGGCGCTGCCCGCCCG
>NZ_JTHF01000288.1 GCF_001043895.1 Methylobacterium indicum | reverse complement strand
AGGAGATCCGCGGCCCCCATGTCCCTCATCTACAAGATCTGCCCCGCCGCCCTGTGGCGGGCGGCCGAGGCGGCCGGCCGGTTCGACGGTGCGCCGGTCGACCTGGCGGACGGCTACATCCATTTCTCGACCGCCGCGCAGGCCCCCGAGACCGCCGCCAAGCACTTCTCGGGACAGGATGATTTGCTCCTCGTCGCGGTCGAGGCCGAGGCCCTGGGCGAGGCCCTGCGCTTCGAGCCCTCCCGCGGCGGCGCGCTGTTCCCGCATCTCTACGGCCCGCTGCCGCTCTCCGCCGTCCGCTCGGTCGCGCCGCTGCCGGTCGGCTCCGACGGTTGTCACGTTTTTCCTGATTCCATCGGAGGTTGACCGTGCTCCAGGCCGTCTTCCCGTTCGTCCGTCCCCTGCTGTACGCCCTCGATCCCGAGACTGCCCATACCCTGACCCTGGGGGGCCTCTCGCGCCTTCCTCTGCGTGATCCGCCGGCCGACGATCCCCGGCTCCGTGTAACGGTTATGTCGCGCACCTTCCCCAACCCGGTCGGCCTCGCGGCCGGGTTCGACAAGGGCGCGCAGGCGCCGGACGCGCTGCTCGGGCTCGGCTTCGGCTTCGTCGAGGTCGGCGGGGTGGTGCCCCGGCCGCAGCCCGGCAATCCGCGCCCGCGGGTCTTCCGGCTGCCGGAGGACGGGGCGGTGATCAACCGGTTCGGCCTCAACAGCGAGGGGCTGGCGGTGGTGCGCGCCCGCCTCGAGGCCCGCCGCGGCCGGCCCGGCATCGTCGGGGTCAATATCGGGGCCAACAAGGAGGCGACGGACCGGCTGGCCGATTACGTCGCCTGCACGAAGGGGCTGGCCGGCCTCGTCGACTTCATCACCGTCAACGTCTCCTCGCCCAACACCCCGGGCCTGCGCGACCTCCAGGGCGAGGCCTTCCTCGACGATCTCCTCGCCCGGGTGGTCGCGGCCCGCGACGAGGCGGGGGCGGGCACCGCCGTGCTGCTCAAGATCGCGCCGGATATCGGCCTCGACGGCCTCGACGCGATGACCGCCACCGCCCGGCGCCGCGGCATCGACGCACTCGTGGTCTCGAACACCACCGTGGCGCGGCCGGCGAGCCTGCGGGCTGCCGCGAAGGCCGAGACCGGCGGCCTGTCCGGCCGGCCGCTCTTCTCGCCCGCGACCCGGCTCCTCGCCGAGACCTACCTGCGGGTCGGTACCGCGCTGCCGCTGATCGGCGTCGGCGGGGTCGATTCGGCGGAGGCTGCCTGGACCAAGATCCGGGCCGGGGCGAGCCTGGTCCAGCTCTACTCGGCCCTCGTCTATGCGGGTCCGGGCCTCGTGCGCGACATCAAGGCCGGGCTGGTCGAGCGGATGGAGGCCGAGGGCGTGCCGAGCCTCGCCGGGATCGTCGGCCGCGATGCGGCGGACCTGGCGAGGTCGGCCTGACGGATCACAGTTCCGGGTTGGTCGGCTCGGTGCGCCGGGCCACGACCGTGTAGCAGAGGCGCTTCTGCCCGAGCAGCGACTGGCGGTGATATGTCACCGCCGATTCGCCGAAGCCGAGAATCGCCAGCAGCTCCTGCATCGTCGTCGGCGCGATGGTCCACCAGGCATCGAAGCGGATCCGCTGGTCGCTGCGCGGCAGGAGGAAGACCGGCAGGCCGACCCGGCGCGGCAGGAAGCGCAGGAGATGCAGCGATTTCGGCAGCATCTCGGTCACCACCACGGTCTCGCGGGTGAGCCGCAGGACGCCGTGGAGCGCCCGGAACGGGTCGCGCAGGCGCGTGAGCGCGTTGCCCAGCACCGCGATGTCGACGGGACCCACCGCCTCCGGCACACCGTAGAGCGAGCCGCCCGCCCGCCGCGCCCGGGAGCCGAGGGCGGCGTGGGCGTACCAGTAGGCGTTCTCGAACCGATGCAGGTGGTTGCGGATCTCCGGCGCGATCACGGCGCGCTCGAAATCCGGGTAGGGCACCATCTCCCAGCAGGCCTCGCCGGAAAAGTCGTAGGCCACCACCTCGGCGCCCTGCGCCTCCATGGCGAAGCCGAGGAAGCCGCTGGTGGCGCCGAAATCGAGCACGCGCTTGCCCGCCACCGCGACGCCGCCGAGATAGGCGTCGAGCCCCGCCCGCAGGTCCCAGGTCCCCGGCACGGTGCCGTGCCCGGGCAGGTCGATCGTGTGGTTGAAGGTGCACGCCGCCGGGTCGTCCACCACCCGCGGGGCGAGGAACGGCGGGGCGGGCTGCGTGGGCGGATCCGCCATCATCTTGCGGGAGTCATCGTGCGGGGTTCGTCTCGTGAAGCGGCGGGTCGGCGGAGGGCGGGATCAGGGGTCGTCCCGCGCCGTCGGGTAGGCCGGCAGCCCCTCGGGAAGCGCGGCCCAGGACAGGCGCCGGGACACCCAGACGTGGTCGTGCGGGGGATACCGCTCCGGGTCGTCGAGGCTCGCCAGGGTGAGGTCGATCTCGTCCGGCAGCGCGTCGGCCCGGTAGGCCAGCGGCGTGCCGCAGGTCGGGCAGAAGGCCCGCTCCGCCCGCGGGCTCGAACGGTGCCAGACCGGGCTGCCGGCGGCGAAGCGGCAGGCGTCGCGGCGCACCGTGATCCAGCCGACCATCGGGGCACCGGTGGCCCCCCGGCAATCGGCGCAGTGGCAGACGGTCCGGTTCCACGGCTCCCCGTCCGCCGCGTAGCGGACCGCGCCGCAGCGGCATCCGCCGGTGATCGGGCCACCGGCGCTCACCGGGCCGCCTCGGCCGCTCGCCCGGCCGCGGCCTGCGGGAAGGCGCCGGCGACGAGCCGCGGGTAGAGCAGCGCCTGGCCGAGGCCGCGGGCGGCGAGGAAGGCCAGCATGGCGAGCCACAGCCCGGTATTGCCCGTCCCCCGCGTGAGCGCCAGCACCGCGACGTCGACGGCGAGGGCCGCCAGCATCAGGTTGCGCATCGGCCGGGTCCAGGTCGCCCCGACATAGACGCCGTCGAACGCGAAGGCCGCCGCCGCGGCGAGCGGCGTGAGCGCGGCGTAGACGAGGTAGTCTCGGGCGACCGCCCGTACCTCCGGCGCGGTGGTGACCGCGTCGATGAAGGCACCGCCCAGGCCGAGGAAGAGGCCCGAGACCGCGAGCGCGAAGCCGAGGCACCAGCCGAGGGACAGCCGCACCGCGGCCCGGAACCGGCCCTCGTCGCGGGCGCCGAGCGCTTGGCCGCACAGGACCTCGGCGGCGGTGGCGAAGCCGTCGAGGAAGAAGCTGCCGACGAGGAAGAGGTTCTGCAGGACGGCGTTGGCGGCGAGCGTCGCATCCCCGGCCCGCGCCCCGAGGGCGGAGAAGAGCGCGAGCGCCGTGATCAGCGCCAGGGTGCGCACCATCACGTCGCCGTTGACCGCCAGCATCCGGGTGAGGCCGGCCCGCTCGAGGATCTCGGCGACAGGCACGCGCCAGGGCCGGGAGCCGAGCCGGTGCAGCACCCCGAGCCCGAGGACCGTGCCGGCGACCTCGGCCAGCACCGTGGCGAGCGCCGCCCCGGCGACGCCGTCATCCGCCCAGAGCACGAACAGCAGGGTCAGCGCCACGTTGACGGCGTTGATGGCGACCTGGAGCGCGAGGCCGAGATCGGTGCGGCCGCGCCCGAGGGTCGAGCCGAGGATCGCGTAGTTCGCCAGCGTGAACGGCGCGCACCAGATCCGCACCGAAAAATACGCCGCGAACGCCCCGGTCACCGCCGGGCTCGCCCCGAACAGCCGGAAGGCGGCGGCCGCGAGCGGGCCCTGCAGCGCCACCATGACGAGGCCGACCGCCAGCGCCGCGGCGAGCGCCCGGGCCAGCGTCCGGTCGATCTCGGCGGTGTTCCCGGCCCCGGTCGCCTGCGCGGTGAGGCCGGCGGTGGCCATGCGCAGGGCGCCGAAGGTCCAGAACAGGTAGTCGAACGCCACGGCGCCCAGCGCCAGCGCTCCGAGGAGCGCGGCGTCGCCGAGCCGCCCGATCGCCGCCGTCCCGACGAGGCCGAGGAGCGGCGTCGTGACGTTGGCGAGCGTGATCGGCACGGCGAGCGCCAGCATGCGGCGATGCGTGACCTCCGGGCCCGCTCCCGGGCCCGCGGCGGCAGGGTTCATCGATCTCGTTCCGATGCTCTCGTCGCGCGAGTTCAGCGCCCGCGGGCGAAGACGCGCGACAGCAGCCACAGCGGCACCACCACCGCCGCGCCGGCGACGAACCAGCGGCCGGCATCGTGGAAGGTGTCGAAGCTCAGCTCGAGCAGCGAGCGCACGGTGTCGTAGGCCTGGGCGAACAGGATCCCGGGCGTGACCCCGAGCATCGCCATGCCGGCACCGACGAGGACCGACAGGAACACGAGCCGCAGCAGCACCGCCCCGGGCGAGCCGCCGAGGAAGCGGTGCAGGCCCGAGGAGCGGCCGTCGCGGCCCGGATCGTAGCCGGCCGGCCCCTGGCCGTAGGGATCCTGGCCGAAGGAATTCTGGCCGAAGGAATCCTGCCCGCGGGGGCCTTGGCCGAAGGGCCGTTGGAATCTCTGCTCGCTCATGTGTCCTCGCGACCCCTCGCCGTTGCCCGTCCCCGGCTTGCGGAGCGGCGATGCTCCCCGACCGTGGCGGGATTGTCACAGATCGGACGAAACCCGGCGCGGCCTGGCGCATTGCACCGTTTGGCAATCCGCACCTGAGATGGCAACCTTCGCGGATTATCCCAAGATGCCTGTTCCAAGGATGCCCATCCCAACATGTCCGGTGCCCAAGATGTCCGGTGTGACAGGACGAGCCTGAACGGGAGCATCCGACCACCCCGGGCCGGACGAGGGCCCACCCGCAACCCCGAGACGCTCCGCCCCGGCGCGGCGCCGCGAGATTGATACCCCGAGCATGATCGACCACGCGCTCTTCGACCCGGCGAAAACGGATCCCGACGCCGAGCGGCTGAACCGGGAGATCATCGCCGCGCAGGCCCAGGCGCCGGACCCCTGGTCGATGCCGGTGGCCGAGGTGCGCGAGCGCCGCCGCCGCGGCAGCACCGCCTACCCGGCGATGCCGCGCAGCGCCCGGGCCGAGACGATGACGATTCCCGGCCCCGGCGGCCCGCTGACGCTCCGGGTGATCCGGCCGCAGCGCAAGGCCCGGGGCGCCTACCTGCACATCCATTCCGGCGGCTGGGTCTGGGGCGGGGCCGACGAGCAGGATCCCTGGCTCGAGCGCATCGCCGAGCGCTGCGGCTTCGTCTGCGTCTCGGTCGAGTACCGCCTCGCCCCCGAGCACCCCTACCCGGCGCCGATCGACGATTGCGAGGCGGCGGCGCTCTGGCTCTACCACGAGGGCCGCAAGCTGTTCGGCGTCGAGGCCCTGACGATCGGCGGCGAATCGGTCGGCGCGCATCTGAGCGTGATGACGCTCCTGCGCCTGCGCGACCGCCACCGGCTGCCAAAGGCCTTCCGGGGCGCCAATCTCTTTTCCGGCCTCTACGACCTCGGCGTGACCGCGAGCGCCCGCAACTGGGGCGACGAGCGCCTCGTCCTCAACTCCACCGACATCCGCCGCTTCGCCGACGGCTTCGTGCCCGAGGGCGTCGCCCGGCGCTCGCCGGACGTCTCCCCGCTCTACGCCGACCTCGCCGGCCTGCCGCCGGCCCTGTTCTCGGTCGGCACCCGCGACCCGCTCCTCGACGACACGCTGTTCATGTCGATGCGCTGGGCCTCGGCCAATAACGGCGGCTACACGTCGGTCTATACCGGCGGCTGCCACGTGTTCATCCGCTACAACCTGGCGATGACCCAGCGGGCCCTGGAACTGATCGAGCGGTTCCTTATGGCGCTCGCGTGAGGGTGACGGCTCCGGCATAGGGAGCCCGGCGTGGCGCCGGGCCGCGCGGCGGCGCTCGCCTACGCGCTCCTGACCTTCGCGACGCTGCTCTGGGCCGGCAACGCGGTGGCGAGCAAGGTCGCGGTCGGCCTCGTCTCGCCCCAGGCGCTGGTGGCCCTGCGCTGGTCGATCGCGCTCACCGCGATCGCGGTCCTGGCCGGGCGCGAGACGGTCCGCCACCGCGCGACCCTGCGGGCGCACTGGCCGATGATCCTCCTGATGGGCGGGTTCGGCTATACCGGCTTCAACGCGCTCACCTACGAGGCGGGCGCCCTGACCAGCGCGGTCAACTTGGCGCTGATCGAGGGCACGATCCCGGTCTTGGTCCTCGTCCTCAACCTTCTCGTGCGCGGGGTGCCGGTGCGGGGCGGCCAGCTCCTGGGCGCCGCCATCACGCTCGGCGGGGTGGTGCTGGTGGTGAGCCGGGGCGATCCGGCCCGTCTCGCCGCCCTCGATCTCAACCGCGGCGACCTCCTGGCCGCACTCGCCTGCCTGTTCTACGCCGGCTACACCGTCGCCCTGCCGGCGCGCCCGGCGGTGCCGGCCCTCGCCTTCTTCGCCGCCATGGCGGTGGCGGCCTGGGCGACCTCGCTGCCGCTCCTCCTTGGCGAATGGGCGAGCGGCCGCACCCTGTGGCCCGGCGCCGCCGGCTGGGGGCTGATCGCCTTCACGGCGCTCGGGCCGTCGCTCGCGGCGCAGCTCGCCTACATGCGCGGGGTCGCGACGCTGGGCCCCAACCGCGCCGGCCTGTTCAACAACCTCGTCCCGGTCTTCGGGGCGCTCCTGGCGGTGGTTCTGGTGGGCGAATCCTTCGGGCTCGTCGAGGCGGCGGCGCTCGCCCTGGTGCTCGGTGGGATCGCGGTGGCAGAGGTCTTCGGGCGCAAGGCGGCTTGAGCCGCCGGTCGGACGCACGGTCGACATGACTGCACGAAGGACTGTTGGGGGTGGTTTCCTGTCCGTCGGCTTCCGGGCGTGGGATCCCGAGAACCGGACGTGGCTACAGGAACCACCTTTGACCCGCTGCGGGATGCTGGAGATGTCCGCTTCCAGGCTCGTTCATGATGGTCGTGTTTTGGTCAGTTGCGCGAGAACGGACCATCCGCCGGTCCGACGGTGGACATGTCACCGAGGAGATGGCAGCCTGATGCGATGATCTGGAACGCTTGCCGGCTATCACATTCGCGGCGTGCGATGCCCTCCAGATCACGCAGGTAGGTGATGATCGGTCCGCGTGCGCGCGGTCCCATTTTCTCAGCAGGCGTGACCCGTGCAGCGACGTGGTCAGCCACCGCATCTTAGAACGCTGGGGGCGTCTTTGAAATAGCTGTCGTCATGCTGGTTCCCATGAAGCAATAAACGCCCCGCCACCGCTAACGAGGGGCGAAGACAGCGAAGGAGGAGCCGACCGGAGGGCTTCCGATTTCGGGCCAGTCCTCTAGGTGCCGTGGTTGCTCGCTAGCCGCCTCGGACAAGTCCTTGAGGAACTGGCGGTATTGTCAATCGGACGGATCGAGCAAATGCAACGTTTTGGCCGATGAAGACGCCGGGTCTGGCGTGCCAAACCCGGTGCTGGTTCGATTGATTAAGACTTGCCGCCGTGACTGTGCTCACCGCCTTTGCGGCCAGCTTCAGCGGCCCTTTCTGGGTCGTTGGCGAAGTTTCCGCCGCTCTGCTGACCGCCTTTGTGACCTGCTTCGGCAGCTCGTTGAGGATCGTTGGCGAAATTGCCGCCACTCTGCTGACCGCCCTTATGGCCCGCCTCAGAAGCCCGCTCACGATCCTCGGCAAAGTTGCCGGAGCCGCCGCGGTGCTCGGTTTTTCCACCTGAAGTCATGTCAATTCTCCAAATCTAAGTGGTACATCCTAGCAATCCCTGAGATTTTAGATGGTTCCCTGAATAATATCGGGATTTTTTAATCTGTGTTATGATAGCACTCTAAGTATCAAGGCGATATCGAGAATTTTTTTGGGCCAAGCACGTTATCATAGATTAAATTTGTGCTCTCATGGTCAAGTTCACTGGTGCAAAAATTCTAACGTGATGTCTGTTTCTGGGTAAAATGACCGCGTCGGAGTGAGATGTGCCACAAAGCAGACGCTGTTGGACAATGCTTGTTCGCGCCAATCCAACCTGCGTGCCCGACAGGCTTGCCACGTGGGTTATGAACGCTCGGTCCCGATGGCCTGACCCGACTGCCATCACGACCATCTCTGGCACCGTTCCGTCCCCACCACCCCGTGGAACGTCCCTTGAGATGACTTCGCCTCGCCACCGGTTCGGTATGCGAGGCATTTTCTTGAGATGAATTAGTTTTTTGCGGCCAAGTGCTCTTTCAGGGCGAACGATTATAACTTGTAGCTGTTAGCCCGGAGGCGGATCGGAGATGCCTTCATGCAACACGTTATATCTGCTCCGCGCGGTGATGAAACGCTATTAGACACGCGAGCAAGCCCTGCCAGCGCTGTGGTCCTGGCGATGAAGTGGCTCTTTAACGGGTACAAGGACGTTCAAATCGTCGGATCGAACGGCCGCGTGCATGACGTAAACTTGGCTCAACAGCGGCTCAGACGCAGCCTACGCCTCTGATTGCAGAGCTTGCGAGCTAAGTCGCGGTTGTCCGACAGTCGCGAATGGCCCTCGGGAGACATGCCGAGGAGTGCGCAGCGGAAGTGGGTGGCGGACGGAACGTCCGCGCGATGCCAAATGCCTCAGTGGCCGTGTTCGCGCCGGCTTCGGTCGATGCGCAACATGACGCAATGTTGGCCTGACGCTGATGTGCTCTGAAGAGATGGGCCGGATCGAGGAAGCCATACATGTTTGGGTCGATCCACGAGAGCTACTGCCTCGACCGCGAACACCCGGCAGTGAGCCCCTAGGATCCCAAAAGAAGCGACCTTGTGGAGAAGGCTTGCTTCCCCGCCGAGCTGAGGTTGCGCGACTGCCGCGAACGTCCGCTTCCGGGAGGCGTCTACGGCCTTCGGGAAGACCGGGTTGGGTCGCCAGCGGATTCTCGATCACCAAGAGTCTCGGAGTTTCAACCCTGGCCCCTCTGCCCGCCGAGCCCGAGCCGGCGGATCAGCAGGAAGGCGGCCGCCGCCGACATCACGGCGATCAGGATCGCCACCGTGGAGCCCTCGTCCCACTCGGCGAGCGGCAGGCCCTTGGTGTTCATGCCGAACAGGCCGGTGACGAGGGTGGGCGGCAGGAACAGGGCGGTCAGGATCGACAGGGTGTGGAGCTGGCGGTTCGACTGCCGGGCGAGCAGCCCCGAGAGCTCCTCCTGCAGGAGCCGGCTGCGCTCGGCCAGCACCACCATGTCGCGGTCGAGGGCGTCGAGCCGCTGGGCGATGCGGGCGGCGGCCTCCCGGGTGTCTTCCGGCAGGTCGTCGCTCTCCTCCTCCAGGCGGTGGAACACCGCCCGCAACCCGTTGAGCTGGCGATGCAGCCGCACCGCGTCGCGGCGGATCGGTCCGAGCTGGCGGGTCTCCGCCCGGATGCGCTCGTCGAGGATGTGGTCCTCGATCCCGTCGAGCCGGTCCGACAGGGCCGCACCCCGCGCCCCGATCGCCGCCGCGACCCGGCCGATCAAGGTTTCGAGGAGGGCGACGGGCCCGGCAAGCGGCCGGCCCCCGGCGACGACCTCCCGCACCGCGTCGGGCCCGACGATCGGGTGTCGGCGCCCGCTGACGAGGAAGTTCGCGCCCAGCACGAAATGCAGCCGCCCGGCGGCGTCGGGCAGCCGCTCGGGTGCGGTGTCCGGCCCCTCGGCCTCCCGGGCGAGGTCGGCGATGACGCCGCCGACCTGCCCGTCCTCGACGGTCACCCGCTGGTGCGGGTCGCTGGCGAAGGCTGCCGCCGCGAGGTCGGGCGGGCCGAGCCGCCCCTCGGCGATCAGGCCCGGCACCCGGGCGTCGTTGAGGTTGACGTGGAACCAGACGAAGCCGTCGCCGAAGCGGCCGAGCGCCGGCACCTCCTCGCCGGGCCCGACCAGGCGCCCGCGCCCGCCCGCGTCGAACCGCATCGCCCAGATCAGGCCCGGCAGGGCCGGCTCGTCGCTGAGGAGATGGGCCATCGCAGCGTCCTTCGCGCCTCTCGCCGGAGAGAGTGTGGCCCGCGGGCTAAGCGGATTTCGCCGAAGCGGACACCGGTTCGGCGTCAAAAATCGGCGACAAAACAACAACCTAAGCGGGCGAAGCGTCGGCCTGCCAAGGCAAGTC
>NZ_JTHF01000287.1 GCF_001043895.1 Methylobacterium indicum | reverse complement strand
CCGAGCCGTGCCAGAACCGCAGCCGCGTGTCCGGCGCCGCCTCCAGGAAACTCGCCGCCTGAACCGGACCGCCCGGGCCCCGCTCCACCTCCTGGAACGCCGACACGTTCAGAGCCGCGTCGTAGTCGAACCGCTCCGCCAGCCCGTCGCCGTGGCGCGCCTCCTCGACCTGACCGTTGCCGTCGTACCGGTAACCCGTCGTGCCCCAGCGCCCGTCCGCGATCAACACCGGCTCGGATGCCCGGTTCCAGCCGTAGACCCGCTCCAGCGCCGGTTCGGGTGCCGCCCCCGGCAGGGCCCTGCGTCCGGCGACCTGGCGCATCAGCCGACCGGCCGGATCGTGCCCGCTCGCCAGCACGAAGCCGCGCCCGCTCTCGCGCTGCGTCTCGCGGCCGGCCGCGTCGTAAAACAGCCGCAACGGCGCGTGCTCGCCGATGCGCAGCTCGGACAGCGCCCCGAGCGGATCGTAGGCGCTCGCCACCGCCGCCCCGAGGCCGGTGCGGGCCGTGCGGTGGCCGCAGCAATCGTAGGTGCTGTCGATCCGGCGTTCGTTCACCGTCTCGGCCACCACCTGCCCGAGGGCGTCGCGCTCCAGCGCGACCCGGGCCTCGCGGTTCTGCGCCCGCACCAGACGCCCCGCCCGGTCGTAGGCGAAGCGCGTCACCTGCGGCGCCGATCCGTCGGCCGCCGATACCGTCTCGGCGAGCAGCAGCCCGGCCGCATCGTACGCGTAGGCGAGGCGGGTGCCGTCCGCCTCGGTCCGGCCGGTGAGCCGCCCGGACCGGTCGTAGGCGTAGGCCGTCGTGCGGCCGTCGAAATCGGTCTCGCTCACCACCCGCCCGCAGGCGTCGCGGGTGAAGGTCCAATGCCGGCCGAGCGCGTTGGTGACCCGCGTCAGCTGCTTGCGGCCGTCATAGGTGAAGCGCACCCGCCCGCCCTGCGGGTCCTCGATCTCCTCCAAGACCCCGTACGCGCCGTAGCGCCGGATCGTGCGTCGCCCCTCGCCGTCGGTCAGCGCCACCTCGGCCCGGCCGCGATCGATCTGCCGCTCGAGCGTCACCCCGTCGGCCCGCGTCTCGCGCGCCGGCACCCAGAAATCGCCGCCGGGCGCGTAGGCGAAGGTGGTGCGGGCGCCGAGGGGATCCTCGATCGCGGTGACGCGCCCGAACGCGTCGTACTCGTAGCGCGTCTCGCCGTCGCGAAAGTCGCGGATGGCGGAGAGCCGGCCCCCGGCATCGTAGCGTCGGCGCTCGATCAGGCCGTCGTGCCGCATCGTGCCGAGCAGCCGGCCGGCCGCGTCGTGGCTCAGGTCGGTGCGGTGGTCGAGCGGGTCGACGACCGCCGCGAGATGGCCGTTCTCATCGCGCTCGAACCGCCAGGCTTCCCCGGGGGCGTCGATGCGCAGGACGACGTGGCCGGCCTCGTCGCGGAAGAGCCGTCGTGTCCGGCCGGCGGGATCGGTGACGGCGCTCAGGTAGCCGTTGGCGTCGTAGGCGTAGCGCGTCTCCCGGCCCTCGGCGTCGATCTCGGCGATACGCTGGTCGCTGTCGTCGTAGAGCACGCGCGACACGTTGCCGTGCGCGTCCTCCTCCGCGACGATGCGGGCTTCCTCGTCGTAGCCGTACCAGACGAACGCATCGGGCCGGTCGCCGGGGGTATGCCGGGTGCGCATCCGCTCCGGATCGTACGTGAAAGTGTCGCCGTTCCAGGCCCCCGAGGTTTCCAGCCGCACCACCCGGCCGGCCCCGTCATAGACGTGCCGCGCCCAGGTCCGGCCGTCGTCGCGCCAGAAGGTGCAGCGGTCCGCCGCGTCGTACTCGTAGAAGCGCGAGCCGCCGGCGGTGGAGTCCGCCGCGAGGAGGTTGCCTCGCGCGTCGTAGCGGTAGCGCAGGATCTCGCTCGTCGCGCCGTCGCTGCCGACGAGCGTGACCCCGGTGCGCCGCCCCTCGGCGTCGTTGGCGAAGCGCAGGACGAGACCGCACGGGTGGTCGAGCCGGTCGAGTGTCCCGTCCGGTCCGCGCGCGAAGGTGATCCGTGCGCCGCCCCGCTCGATCGCGCCGATGCGCCAGACGCCCTCGGCGGTCCGGTCGAACCGGTGGCGCTCGGCCCCGTCGCGCAGGATCAGCGATCCGTCCGGCCCCTCGGCCAGGGCCAGCCAGGGCGCGCGCACGTTGTAGGTCCAGCCCGCCGGCAGGGGGCCGGGGGCCGGGAAGAACACGTCGCGATGGTCGGCGTCGCGATAGACCAACCGCCCGTCCGCGTGGCGGACGACCGCACGGTCGAGGCTGGAGCGCATGCCGCGCCCGAGCGGTCCGATCGTGCCGACCGCCGAGTTGTAGCTGCGCGTCAGGTCGAACGGCAGCGGTCCCGGCAACGCGAACTCGATCTCCGCATATCGGTTCGCGCCGTTGGACACCTGCACGGGGTTGGTGATGCATCCCTTGCAGTCGGCGTCCTTCTGCCTTTCGCCCTGCTTGGGCTGCTCCTCCTCGACCTTGACGTTGTCCTTTGTCTGACCCTCGGTGGTGGTCTCGCTCTTGCCGCTCTTGCCGGGCGGGGCCTCGGCGGCCGCCTGCGCCTCCTTCTGGGCGAGCCGCTCCGCCTCGCGGGTCGCGGCCTTCGATGCCGCCACCGAGGGGTTCGCCCCGATCACCCCCTGGAGGAGGCCGGTCGCCTCGCCGACCTGCTCGACCTGCTCGGGCGCCACGCCGGCAGCCGTCGCACCCCACTTCGCGGCGGTCTGCACGAGCGTGTCGGTCGGCTCGCCGGTCCAGGCCGTGCGGAAGCCGGCCACGGCCTGGTCGAACTCGTTCAAGGCCGCGGCGCCGAACCCGACGGCACCGATGACGCTCGGCGCCGTGGCGACCGCGGCCGCACCGGCACCGGCACCCAGCACGGTCGATTGAACCCCCTGCACCACACCCAGGGCGCGGGTGCCGAGGTGGAAGTCCGCGGCGGCCTGTTTGGCGGCCTCGGCCTTGTCCTTGAGTTTCTGCCAGGTGCTCTTCCGCTCGGGCTTCTTCGTTCGGAACTGCCCGGGGGCGTTCTGCGGCGGGTTGCCGTCCGTCTTGTCGGGCTTCGGCTCGGCCTTCTTCGTCTCGACCTCAGGTCGATGGAGATCACGGGTCGGCGACACCGGATCGAGTCTCTGGTTGACGCCGATCTCGCCCAGCCGCTCGCTGCCGTCCGGCAGGGTGCCCTCCGGATTTGGCGCACCGGTCTGCGTGTATTTCCCGACCGACGGGTCGTACCCGTAGACCGTGCCGCTCGGCTGGCCGTACTTGGCGTCGGCCCCGGGGTCTGTCGTGCGGATGATGTCGGCCATGATCGCCGCTCCGTTCCGGCGGATTGATCGAGCGGTTCAGGGCTGCGCGCGAACGCCGATCCCGGGGCAGGCCGGGCACGGGTCGCATGGGCGCAGTGTCGGCACCGGTCCCGTTGCCGATCGGCGGGGCGTCGCCGGAGCGCGAAGCGCTACGACTTGAGGTTCATCCAGTTCCTGTCGCCCACACGGCAGATCCGGTACCCGCCGGCCCGCACGTTCCCGGATGCCTCGTTCGCCCAGACCTTGCCCTTGTTGACGGTGGAGATCACGCCGCCGCCCGTCCCGGGCTCGTCGCCGTAGACGGTCGGTGCGAGGGAATGATCGTGGACGTAGACCGGCTTCTTGTTGAAGCGCACACTCTCGATGCACTTCAGGCTGCCTTCGAGCGTCGTGTAGAGCTGGTAGGGGACCGGTGCCGCTGGCGTCCGGCACCAATCCGGCGAGATCGTGACGCTGTAGATGATCTGGTCCTTGCGCGTTCCAAGCGGCATCATTCCTTCTCCCTGTCGGACAAAGCTTGGTGATAGGCCGCCGATGCGATCACGCCGGGCATGAGGTCCGGCTGTTCGTCGAGGATCGGCGCGAGGGCCATCAGCGTGCCCCGCACGGAGGCGGAACCCGTATCGGGCAGGCGCAGGCGCCACGTCAGCGCGACCCGCATGGCGTCGAGGTCGATATGCAGCGTGTCGATCCGGAGGGCGTCGTAGAAGACGCCGCCCTCCGGCCTCTCGAGACGGAGCACGAGCCCGACCCGCGGCAGCGAGAACCGTGCGACGACGGCGTCACCCCTGCTTCGCGACGCCTCCGCCCTCGGCAGCATGTTCGTCAGCGAGACCGTTTCCTCCCCGAAGAGGAAGTCGCACTGCATGTCGGGCGGAGACCCGTTCCAGAACGCCTCGTCGAAATCCTCGGGCAGGCGAGGGCAGCGCTCCGCCTGCCAGCGCTCGTCGCAGGTGCCGGCCAGCCGCAATCGCGGAGCCCAATGCTTGGCCACGATGCCGAGACCGTGCGGCATGAGCGCCGGCTCCGCAGGGCAGGCCCCCTCCAGGAGCCTCTCGAAGGCATCGACGGTGATCGGCGAGCGCGGCGCTTCGATGCGCGGCGCCGACCACCGCGTCGCTTTCGCCGCGTGAGCGTACCAGGGCGTGATGAAGCCACGTCCCAGGGGATTGGCGGCGAAAGCCTCTTGGGTGATGGCGGGATCCCGGTCGCCGGCATCCTCGCCGATTTGCGGCTCCGCACGCCGATCCTCCGGCAGGCGCGACACCACCTCGTGCTCGCTCGCCCGGACGGTCACGCTCCCGCCGAACGCGTGATCGTAGCGGATCGGAAAGGCCGTGAACGGGACCGGGTCGGTGAGCTGCCACTCGGACGGCTTGAGTGCCCCGAGCGTCATGCGTCTCACGACGGAAGCCGCCGTCCGATCGACAGCTCCGAGCCGAACGAAGTCCCGATCCCCCCATACGACGAGGCGGCGATCCAGGAGCAATCCCTCGGCGACCGGCACGACGGACGGAAACCGCCCGACCGCCCGCTCGATCGTCACGCCGACTTCGACGGCCGGAACAGGCCGCCCCGTCGGACTGTGAGCCGTCGCGTGGACGATGACGTCGCACCGCGGCTTGTAGGGTGAGAGGTCGCTTTCCGACCTCACCTCGCTCTCGGCGATCGCCCCGAAATACGTGTCGACGACGAGAACCGGATCCTGCTGGTCCAACTCGACGAGCGTGTGCGTCATCCCTCCGCTCGCGTCCGCCTGCGGCCTGATCGCGAAGACGCCCCGTGCGACGACAGTCTCGAAGCTGCGATCGGTCCGGTCGATGTTGCCGAACACGATGTCGGCATAGGGGGTGAGATTTTCGATTAAAATCATTGATTTTTTCTCAATTGAGATCGATCAACTTCGAATTCAGTTGAATATGATCTGAAAAATCACAGCTCAAACTAGTACCCTTGATGAAGACGCTGCCGTCGCTCCGCATCACGAGCGTGGATTTTCCAACGACTATCTCGAGCTCGTCACCGATCGTCACCTGCTTGACGTTGCCGACATTCTCTCGCAGGACCTTTCCAATATTGACCACCTTCGACTGCCCGACCTGCTCGGTGGCGGCGATGCCGGTGCTGTCGTGGCGCATG
>NZ_JTHF01000286.1 GCF_001043895.1 Methylobacterium indicum | reverse complement strand
CAGTCGTCCGGGAAAGGGGAGGGGCTTGGCAGACCGGGCTGGCGCCGAGCATGACCCGGGCGCTTCTTGACCGGCTGCCGCAGCCACTCCGCCAACTTGGTGAAGCGCGGCCTCGCCCCGCCCCGGACCGCGATCGCCACCGCCTTCGATTGGGCCACCAGCACCACCAGCCGCTTGCCCCGCGTCACGCCCGTGTAGAGCAGGTTGCGGGCGAGCATCGTGTAGTGCTGCATCGCCACCGGGATCACCACGGCGGGGTATTCCGAGCCTTGCGACTTGTGGATCGTGACGGCGTAGGCGGGGCTCAGGGCATCGAGCTCGCCGAAGGGCCAGGTCACCTCGCGCAAAGTCGCCTCGGGTCCGTCGAAGCCCGCGACCAGCACCTCCTCCTCGGGATCGACCCGCAGCACCACCCCGAGATCGCCGTTGAAGACCTCGCGGTCGTAGTCGTTCTGGCCCACCATCACCCGGTCGCCGGGGGCGAAGACCCAGCCGAAGCGCTCGACCGAGACGGCCGGGTTCGGGTTCAGCACCCGCTGGAGCGCCTGGTTGAGGTGGCGGCTCCCCAAGGCGCCGCGGGTCATCGGGCAGAGCACCTGCACGTCCTTGACCGGGTCGAGGCCGAAGCGGCGCGGGATGCGGCGGGTGACGATCTCGACGAGCTTCTCGGCCCCGGCCTCGGGATCGTCGATCTTCACCACGAAGAAGTCGCCGTCCGGCGTGTCGGCGCCTTCCGGCATCTGCCCGGCATTGATCCGGTGGGCGCCCGTGACGATCCGGCTCTCGGCGGCCTGGCGGAAGACCTCCGTGAGGCGCGCCACCGCGATGCGACCCGAGGCGATCACGTCGGCCAGCACCCGGCCGGGCCCGACGGAGGGGAGCTGGTCGACGTCGCCGACGAGCCAGAGGGCGGCGTGGCGCGGCAGGGCCCGGGTGAGGGCGTTCATCAGCGGCACGTCGATCATCGAGGCCTCGTCCAGCACCAGGAGGTCGCAGGCGAGGGGGGAATGCTCGTTCCTCTGGAAGCCGCCGTGGTGCGGATCGATCTCGAGCAGGCGGTGGATGGTCCTGGCCTCGCGCCCGGTCTGCTCGGTCATCCGCTTGGCGGCCCGGCCCGTGGGGGCGGCGAGCAGCACCGCGGCCCCCGCCGCATCGAGCATGCGCAGGAGCGCGTCGAGCGTGCTGGTCTTGCCGACGCCGGGCCCGCCGGTCATCACCGCGACCTTGGCGGCGAGCAGCGTCGCGGCGGCCGCGGCCTGCGAGGGCGAGAGCGGCCGGCCGGTCTCGCCTTCCACCTTGGCGAGGGCCGCGCCCACATCGATCGCGTCCCACGGCAGGGGGGCGTCGTCGAGGGCGATCAGCCGCTCGGCGATCGCGGATTCCGCCGCGTGCAGGCCGCGCAGGAACAGGTGCGGCACGTCCTGGATCGTGTCCATCACCACCGACTCGCCGCCGATCTCCTCGACGAGGGCGGTGCGCAGCAGGCTCGCATCGACCGCCAGCAGTTCGGCGGCGCGGGCGATCAGGTCCGGCACCGGCAGGGCGCAGTGGCCGTCATCCATCGCCGCCTGGAGCGCGTAGGCGAGGCCGGCGCGCAGGCGCTCGGGTGCCGTCGGCAGGAGGCCGAGCTTGCCCGCGATGGCGTCGGCCGTGCGAAAGCCGATGCCGCGCACGTCGCGGGCCAGCCGATAGGGGTCCTCGGTCATGACCTGGACCGACTCGGTGCCGTAAGTCTTGAAGATCCTGACCGCCCGGGCGGTGCCGACGCCGTGGGCGTGCAGGAAGACCATGATCTCCCGCACCGCCTTGTGCTCGGCAAAAGCCGCCGTGATCCGCGCGGCGCGGGTCGGGCCGATGCCCGGCACCTCGGTCAGGCGCTCGGGCGCCGCCTCGATCACCGCGAAGGTGTCGGCACCGAAGGCCGCGACGATGCGCTTGGCCATCTCCGGGCCGATGCCGCGCATCTGGCCCGAGGCGAGGTAGCGGCCGATACCCTCGATTCCGGTGGGCGGCGTCGCCGCGAGCGTATCGGCGCGGAACTGCAGGCCGTGCTCACGGTCGCTGACCCAGGCGCCGGTCGCGGTCACCCACTCGCCCGCCGCCACCGCGGGCGCGTGACCGATCACTGCCACGAGGTCGCGCCGGCCCCGCGCCTTGACCTTCAGGACGCAGAACCCGCTTTCGGCATTGTGGAAGGTGACGCGCTCGATCGACCCGGCGAGGGCGTCGGTCGGGCGGGAGGAGGACGGAGGAGCGGGGCGGGCCATCGGCCCCCGTGAGATCGGAAGGGAGGGAGGGCCCCGCAAGGGTGAGGACCTCGCCCGAGGAGGCCTATCCCTGCCGCTCGAAGATCAGGTTCAGCCGCGTCTGAGCGATGCGGCGGTAGCCGTGCTGGGTGAGGAGCGCCGAGAGATCGGTCTGCCACAGGTCGGTGCCGTCCTCGATGACGAGGAGGCGCGGCAGCAGGGCCGGGGGCGCCTGGCGCAGGAACGGCTCGAGGATCAGGTCCTCGGCGCCCTCGACGTCGAGCTTGACCGCGTCGATGCGGGTCAGGCCCTCGCCGCGCACGAGGTCGAGGAGCGGCACCGCCGGCACCCGGATCGAGGCGCCCTCGTTGGTGCCCACGACCTTCAGGCTCGACTCGCCGCGGTTGCGGGGATCGACGAACAGGGTCATCTCGCCGGCCTTGTCGGCCACCGCGCAGGCCACCGCCTTGATCGAACCGAACGGGTTCTGGGCGATGTTGAAGGCGAGCTTGTCGAAGATGTCGGGCTGGGGCTCGACCGCCAGGATCCGCGCGCCGGGCCCGGCGAGCGCCGCCACGAACAGCGCGTAGGCGCCGACATTCGCCCCGATATCGAGGAAGACGCAGTCCGGCCCGATGCGGGCGGCCAGGAGCTTGCGCTCCAGCGGATCGAAGAACTGCGGGGTGAAGAGCACCTTCTTCTCGCAGTTGTTGTTGTAGGGGTGCAGGCGCATCCGCGCGCCGTAGCGCTCGACGTCGAGGGGCCGGCCGCGCAGGAGCCGGATGGCGGTGCGGCGCAGGAGCAGGGCGAGGCGCCGGGCGCCCCAGTGGTCGTCGGGCAGGCGCTCGGTGCGCGAGAGGATCCAGCGCACGAGCCCGGCGGGCGCGTAGGTGCCGAAGGGGTGGGTTGCCTGTGTCATCGTGCCGGGTTCGGGCCGCGGGCGGCCGCCCCGCGCGGGGCGCGGGGCTGGTGGAAACGGTCGGCGCCCCTCATGCCACCCGGTCGGGCGGGCGGCAATGATCGGGGTCGGGCCGGGATCGGGGTCAGGCGAGAGGGCCGGGGATCGCCCGCTCGGCCTCGAGGGTCAGCCGCTCCTCGTGCCGGCGCACGAACAGCCACAACGCGATGCCGCCGAACACCACGACGGCGAGGAGCCCGAGGCCGATCGGGCCGGCGATGTGCTCGATCGAGCGGCCGCCCCAGTAGGCGCCGAAACCCATGAGCGAGGCCCAGGCGATGCCCCCGGCGGCGTTGAACAGGAAGAAGCGGCGGGCGTCGAACTGGTTCACTCCGGCGAGCAGGGCCGCGTAGGCGCGCAGCATCGCGGTGAAGCGCCCGAAGAACACGATCTTGCCGCCGTGGCGCCGGAAGAGATACTGGCCGAGCTTGAGCCGGCGGTGGTCGAGGGCGATCTTGGACCCGTGCCGGAGCAGCAGCGGCATGCCCCAGCGCCGGCCGACCCAGTAGCCGAAATTGTCGCCGATGATCGCCGCGAGGGACGCCGCCAGCACCACGAGGCCGATGTTCAGCCGGCCGGTGGAGCCCGCATAGACGGCGGCCGAGATCAGGGCGGTCTCGCCCGGCATCGGCACGCCGGCGCTCTCCAGGGTGATGACGACGAAGATCGCCCAGTACCCGTATTGCGAGATCAGGTCGGCGACCGGCAGGTCGTGGAGGAAGTGCATCGTTTCGTAACCGTGGACGATCGGGGCGGGGCGGCGGCGTGCCGCGCCCCATGATGGAGACATCCGTGGGCGGGTTTAAGCGAGGGGATCGTGGCCCTTCGAGGGCGGTCCCACCGGGGCAACGCTCGGGTGGCGTTCAGCAATCGTGACGCAACATCGCCGTCGTACTGGCGACGCATTGCCGTGCGGACTTGAGCCCGGGGCGTTCGCGAGCGGCGGGCGCACCGCTTCGGAGGCGACGTGCCGCAGGCCGCCGACGCACGGCCCGTACGACATGAAGGGTGTCGGGGCAGCGTGCCGCGCAGGTACTGGACAGTCGTGTGTTGGGGTGAGTCCGGGTAATCCAGGTCGATGAACGAATTGTCTCCCATCCGGACCGACGATGCCGTCGAGTCGCCGCGCCGTCGGCGGGGCCGCGGGCCGCTCTGGCTCCTGGTGCTGCTGGCGCTCGCCGCCGGCGGCTACTGGGCCTATCGCACCTATCTCCCCGACGGCTTCCGGAAGGCCGAGACGCAGCAGGCCGGCACCGGCCGGCGCGGCGGGCGCCGCGGCGCGGGCGGGGAGGGGCCGCAGGCGGTCGGTATCGCCACCGTCCAGAAGGGCGACATGCCGGTGGTGCTCTCGGGGCTCGGCACCGTGACGCCGCTCGCCACCGTGACGATCCGCTCGCAGGTGAGCGGCTACCTGACCCAGATCGGCTTTCGCGAGGGCCAGACCGTCAAGGCCGGCGACTTCCTGGCCCAGATCGACGTGCGCCCCTACGAGGCGCTCCTCGCCCAGTACCAGGGCCAGCTCCTGCGCGACCAGGCCTTGTTGCAGAATGCGCGCCTGGATCTGGCCCGCTACCAGACCCTGAACCGGCAGGATTCGATCTCGAAGCAGAACGTCGATACGCAGGCCGCGACCGTCAAGCAGTACGAGGGCGTGGTCGCCTCCGACCAGGCCCAGATCGACCAGCAGAAGCTCAACATCAGCTACGGCCGCATCACCGCGCCGGTTGAGGGCCGGGTGGGCCTGCGCCAGATCGACCAGGGCAACTACGTCACCGCCGCCTCGACCGGCATCGTCGTCGTCACCCAGCTCCACCCGATCTCGGTGATCTTTACCCTGCCGGAGACCGTGCTGTCGCGGGTGATGGACCGCCTGCGGGCCGGCGCCACCCTGCCGGTGCGGGTCTTCGACCGCTCGGACACGACCGAGATCGCGAAGGGCAACCTCGACACCGTCGACAACCAGATCGACGTCACCACCGGCACGGTCAAGCTGCGGGCGCTGTTCCCGAACAAGGACGACCGGCTGTTTCCCAACCAGTTCGTCAACGCCCGGCTCGACGTCGACACGGTGCGCGACGCCGCGCTGGTGCCGGCCGCCGCCGTGCTGCGGGGCACGCCGGGCACCTACGTCTATCTGCTGACGGGCGAGGACAAGGTCGCGGTGCGCCCGATCGAGATCGGCGAGAGCGACGGCGTGCGCACCGTCGTCACCAAGGGTCTCGCCGTCGGCGACCGGGTGGTGGTGGATGGGACCGACCGGCTGAAGGACGGGGCACAGGTGCGGGTAACCGGCGGGCGGCCCGAGACGACGGCCGGGCCCGAGGCGGCGAAGCCGACGGAGGGGGAGGGCGCTGCGGCCCAGCCGAAGCCGGAGGGGCAGCGCCAGGAAGGCCAGCGTCCCGAGGGCGAACGCCCGCATCGCCGCCGGCAGCAGAGCCAGAACCCGTGATGACGTGGCACGCCGCTATGAACCCTCCC
>NZ_JTHF01000285.1 GCF_001043895.1 Methylobacterium indicum | reverse complement strand
CATGCGCCACGACAGCACCGGGATCGCGTCGACCGAGCAGGTCGGGCAGTCGAAGGTGGTCAATGTCGGCCAGACCGCGATCGAGAACGTCGGCAAGGCCAAGAAGGTGGTGGTCGGCGAGGAACTGCTGGTCCAGGTCGGCCAGGCCTCGCTGCTGATGAAGAAGGACGGGACCATCCTGCTCAAGGGCGTGACCGTCTACGTCGACGGCTCGGAGCAGGTCCAGCTCACCGGCAAGGTCGTCGACCACAATTGAGGGCCGGACGATGGAGATGCTGAACCTCAGCCCGTTCCCGAACCTGCGCTTCTTCAACACCGACAACCAGGGCCGGGAGTTCGGGGTGCTCCTGGTCAAGGGCACCTACGACATCGCCGCGGATGGCCGCCTCGTCGTCGCCGACGAGCAGGAGCCGCTGGTGCTGACCGACACCTATCACGGCGCGCTCAACACCTCGTCGCTGCGCGTGCCCTCGGACCTCGTCCCGAGGAAGCCGCGGGCCGACATCATCCTGAACGCGATGGCGCGGGCGCCCGGCGGGATCGCCCGGCCGTCCTGGACCTGCGGCGTGCGGGTCGAGGGCGAGCACGTGCTGGAGCGGCACCTGCGGGTGACCGGGCCAAGGCTCTGGGAGCCGGTCTGGGGTGTGTCGGAGCGGGCGCGGGCCTCAATGACCGAGGCGGAGAGGCGGCGGGTGTTCGGCGGCTGGCGCCTCGGCGAGCCGGAGCCGGTGAGAGAGGTGCCGATCCGCTACGAACTCGCCTATGGCGGGCTGTTGGCGCGCCCGCAGGAGGGTGCGGACGAGCCTTTTCTGGAGGCCGACGAGCGCAATCCGCTCGGCTGCGGCTGGATCGACCCCGCGCTGACGCCGATCGAGGCGCCCGTGCCCGCGCCGCGGATCGAGGCGGCGGACGATCCGGTCCGCGAGCCGCACCGCCGCTACGCCCCGGCCGGGTTCGGGCCGATCCCGCCGGCCTGGCTGCCGCGCCGGTCGCTCGGGGGCACCTACGACGCGCACTGGAAGGCGAATGTCTGGCCGAACTGGCCGGCCGACTACGACTTCGCCTACCACAACAGCGCCCATCCGGACCTCGTCTATCCCGACCTCTTGATCGGGGACGAGACCGTGCGGCTGTTCGGGCTCGGCGGGGAGGCCGGGGAGCGGGTGATCCGGTTGCCCGCGCACATGATCGTTCTCCACGTCGCCTACGCGGACCGCGAGCCGCTGATCGCGACCCTCGACCTCGACACGCTGTTCATCGACGTCGCCGATCCCGACCCCGATTGGCATCGGGTCTTTCTGAGTTGGCGAACGACCTTCGACCCGGGACGGGCCGAAAGCCTCAGCTTCGGGCTGGTGCCGTACGTCCCGGATGCGGATGACCCGGCTTCCACGGAAGGACTATGACATGGGCAGACCCGTCTCGGCGCGCCGCGAAGGCAGCAACCTGATGGTCACGACCGGCCCGGACGTGTGCTGGACGCCGATGGGCGGCGCCATGGTGCCGGTCGCCTATTCCTGCGTCGTCGAGCTCGACGGGTCGGAGCGGGTCTCGCCGGACGTGCGCAACAACGCGCTCAAGGACTTCCAGCTCAACACGCGCGCCGTGCGCATCACCGGCCACGAGCCGGGCACCGGCAAGGGTGTCGTGGTGCCGGGCTACAAGAAGTACTCGCACGTGAGGACCGCCTGTTCGAGCGTGTTCTCGCACGGCCATGCGGTGGTGCGAGACGGGGACCCGTGCTGGATCAACCACCCCGATCTCGGCCCGACCGAGCCGCAGCGCACGATGCGCTCCGTCGAGATCCCCTCGGTCTGGGCCTCGACGCCCGGCTCGGACGCGGGGACGTGACGCCATGGCGGCTCCTCATCCCTTCGATCGGACGACCGGGGAGGCCGGCGCGTGAGCGGTGACACCGGATCCGGCGGCAGCATGAGATTGGAAACGATCGACGCCTCCAAGCGCGACACGACGCCCAGCCCGAATACCACACAGGCACGCGACGGAGGCCGGCCCAACGAGTCGGGCCAGAACGCCAATGCCGGTGGCAAGGCCATCATGGGAGCGAGCGCGAAGAAGGCGCAACTCCAGGAGATGATCGATGCCTTCGATCGATCGATCGCCGAGAAGGACAAGCAGATCGCGGGTGAAAAGGCGTTCGAGCAGAACGTCCGGGACAACCTCGGGGCCGACCAGCAGGGCACCTCCCGCATTCCGGACCTCGAACGCGAGCGGGCCGGGCTCGTGGCGCAGCGAGACGTCCTCGTCGATGCCCGCGACAACATCGGACCGGCGGCGGAAGAGTTCCAGAAGGGCAATCCCTGGCCGATGCTCGGGCTGTTCGCCGAGCGCGAGCCGCTGGTGCAGGTCGCGGGCGAGGGCGCGGCCGGCAAGGTGGCCGGCGCGCTGGCCCGTCCCGTCGGGAAACTAGCCGAGACCGCCGGCAAGCTCGTCGGCAGGGTGGGCACGAAGCTCGGCGAGCTCGGAGAGAAGGTCGGCCTCCGAAAGCCGCGCCCGGCCTCCCGCCCCTCGCCCGGAGCCGAGGGCGAATCAATCCAGGGGCGGCAAGGACGCCAGAACGGCACCGGTACGCGCTGCACCTGGCCCTGCACCAAGAAGCCGGTCGCCCTCGCCGACGGCGCGAAGGTGACCTTCGACGTCGAGTTCACGCTGCCGGGCGTGCTGCCGCTCGAGCTCGCCCGCAGCTACGCCTCCGACCTCGGCCATGACGGGCCGCTCGGGCGCAACCGCATCGGCAGCCTCGACGAGGTCCTGGTGCGCGAGCCCGACGGCAGCCTGCTCTACCGCATGGGCTCGGGCCTCACCGCCGGCTTCGACCGCCCGACCGGCAATATCGGCGAGGTCAGCCGCAACGCCCGGCACCCGCACCTCGCTCTGTCGGCCGCCGGGAACCGGGCCTACGCCGTGCGCGATCGCGGCCTTACGAAGCGCTTCGACAAGGGCAAGGACGGCGTCTGGCGCTTGGCCGAGATCCAGGACCCGAACGGCCTCCACGCCACGTTCCGGCGCGACGCCGCGGGCCTGCTCCTGCGGCTCGACCGCTCGGACGGTTTCGCGTTCGTGTTCGAAAACGGCGCAAGCGGCCTGCGCGAAGCCGTGACCCTGCAGGCACCCGGGGGCGAGACGCGCCTGCTCGTCCGCTACGCCTACGACGCGCACGGCAACCTGACGCAGGCACGCAACGCCTACGGCCCCTCGTACCGCTACGAGTACGACGCCGCCGGCCGCTTCTGCGCCTACGAGGACGGGGTCCACACCCGCAACACCTACGCCTACGACGAGGCCGGCCGGGTGGTCGCCGTCACGACGCCCGGCGGCCGGTTCGACTACCGGCTCACCTACGGGGCGGACGGGCGCACGACGACCCTCGCCCATGCCGACCGGCCGGATGGCGCCCGGCGCTACACCTTCGACGCCAACGGGCGGGCGCTCACCGAGACCGACGCGCTCGGCCGGGTGCGCCGCTTCGAGCGCGACGCGCTCGGCACGCTGCTGGCCGAGACCGATGCCGACGGCCACCGCACGGTCTACGCCTACGACGCCTTCGGATCCTTGAGCGCGGTCACCGACCCGGAGGGCCGGCGCACCGCGTATCACCACGACGAGGACGGGCGCCTCGAGCGCCTGATCGACCCCGCCGGCCAGGCCTGGGAATGGACCTATGACGGCCGCGGCAACCTCGTCGCGGCGGTCGACCCGCTCGGCACCCGCACCGATTACGCCATCGACGCGGCCGGCCTGCCCACCGCGATCATGCGCCACGACGGCCTGATCGAGCGGCGCGACTACGACGCGCAGAACAACCTCGTGCGCCTCGTCGACTATCGCGGCGGCACCACCCGGTTCGACCGCGACGCCTTCGGCCGCCTCACCGCCCGCACCGATCCCCTCGGCCACGTCACCCGCTTCGCCTATGACGAGCGGCCCGGCGCCGACTTCTGGACCCCCACGGCGCTGATCCGCCCCGACGGCGTCACCGTCCGGCGCGAGGCCGAGCCGCACGAGGCCACCCTGACGCTGACCGACGGCGAGGGCCGGCGCACCCTCTACCGCTACGGGCCCTTCGACCTCCTGGAGGCGATCGAGGATCCCAAGGGCGGGTCCTTGCGCTTTTCCTACGACGCCGAGGAGCGCCTGGTGCGGGTCGAGAACCAGCTCGGCCGGCACTGGACCTTCGCCCGCGACGCCGCCGGGCGGGTGGTGGTGGAGACCGACTTCGACGGCATGACCCTGGCCTACGCCTATGACGGGGCCGACCGGGTGAGCGAGACGCGCCATGCCGACGGGGCGCGGATCGCCTACGCCTACGACCGCACCGGGCTGCTGCTGCGCCAGGAGGCTTTCGCGCCGGGGGCCACGAACCCGCAGGTCACCCGCTTCGCCTACGACCGGACCGGCCGGGTGGTCGAGGCCGAGACCCCCGCCGCGCTGGTGCGGCTGGAGCGCGACGCGCTCGGGCGGGTGATCGCCGAGACGCAGGGCGGGCGGCGGATCGAGAGCGCCTACGATTGCTGCGGCAACCGGACCGAGCGGCGCATCGGCGAGCGGCTGGTGGCGACGGCCTACGACCCGCTCGGGGCGCTGTCGGGGCTGGCGATCGGGGAGCGGGCGCCGTTGCGCATCACCCGCGACGCCGCCGGCCGGGAGGTGCTGCGCGAGAGTGCGGCGGGGTTCCGGCT
>NZ_JTHF01000284.1 GCF_001043895.1 Methylobacterium indicum | reverse complement strand
CGGCTCAACCTGTTGCACCGTCGCAGACAATGAGACGCTTCGCGGCTTTTCGTGCTGGATTCCGGATCTCCTTCCGCTTCGCTTCAGTCGTCCGGAAAAGGGGTCGGTTTGCAATGGGTCATGGAGCCTGGCTTGCAATGTTCCCGGCCAGAGTCGTGTACCGTAGACGCTGGTGACGCGCGACAGGCGGGACTTCTCGGCCGGCGATCCGAACGTGCATGGTCCCTACACGATCTGAAGGCCTGTACGACGCCGTCGGCCGGGCCGCCCGGTGAAAGGTCGATCCGGGACCCCTACTCACACACCGCCGCGCCCCGGGAATCCATCAACGCCCTCACGCCCCCGGATCGTTCTCCAGCAGGATCGGCTGCCCGTGCGGCGTCGCCGCCGCGGCGCGGGCGAAGGCGTCCCGGCGCGCCTTCAGGGCCGACGCGTCGGTGAGGCCGCGCGCGGCGATGAGCGCCTCGATCGTCTCGAGCCACAGGGCGTAATCCGCCGTGCGGTGGCCCGAGCGGCCGAGGGCCTCGGCCCATTCGGCCCAGGTGAACAGCCCGGCATCGTGCAGCGACACCACGAGCGCGAAGGTCTGCGCCTCCCAGGGGGCGGCGAAGACCGGGGCGTCCGGCGGGCGGCTCACGCGGCTTTCCTCCGCGCCGGTTCGAGGTAGCTCTCGAAGGCGGCGACCGAGACGGTGAGGCCGGGATCCGCATCCTCGCCCCACAGCTCGATGGCGGCGAACCGCACGGTGTAGAGCCATTGCGGCGCCTCGCCCGCGAAGGCGGCGTTGGAATCCGGGAAGACGAAGCCGCCATGGACCCGCTCGACCGTGCCGGTGCGGCCGCGGACGTAGCGGGGCAGGCGGGTGTGCCCCGCCGGGTGGATCACCTTGGCCCGCACCTCGTCGCCGGGGGCGAAGCGGGCGGGGGTCGCCACCGGGCGGTCGCTCGGGAAGCCGCGGGCGAAGAGCGGTCCCACCTCCTCGGCCTTCAGCACCCGGGCCACGGGCGCGGGCGGCGCGAGGGCCGCGCCGGCGGCCAGCTCGCCGGCCTCCACGAGGCCGTGCTGCTGCACCTGGCGTTCCAGCGCCCGGAACCAGATCCGGTAGTAGCTCGAGGTCAGGTACTCGCCCGGCGGTAGCGATTCGCGGGCGGCGCGGCTGGCATCGAGGTTCCAGGTGCCGGTGAGGCCCATCGCCATCGCCATGGCGAAGACCCGCTTCTCCCAGGGTGCGTGGAACCAGGGCTCGTCCGCCTCAAGGCCGAGCGGGCCGAAGCCCTGCATCCCGCCGAGATCCTGTCCGCCGTTCATGCGCGCACCACCTGGTCGGGGCTCAAGGGCAGCCCGGTGCCGATCATCGCGTCGCGGGTGACGAGGTCGGCGAGCGCCGCCTCGTCGAGGTGGTCGGTGCCGGGGGGGCGCATCGGCAGCACCATGTAGCGCAGCTCCGCGGTCGAATCCCAGACGCGGATCCGGGTCTCGGGCGGCAGCGTCGTGCCGAACTCGGCCAGCACCCCGCGCGGATCGATGACGGCGCGGGAGCGGTAGGGCGGCGACTTGTACCAGACCGGGGGCAGGCCCAGCACCGGCCAGGGATAACAGGAGCAGAGCGTGCAGACGACGACGTTGTGCTCCTCGGCCGTGTTCTCGACCACCACCATGTGCTCGCCGCCGCGCCCGCCGACGTCCAGCTCGCGCATCGCCGCGCTGCCATCCTCCAGGAGGCGCGCCTTGAAGGCGGGATCGACCCAGGCCCGCGCCACCACCCGGGCGCCGTTATGCGGCCCGACCTTGGTCTCGTAGGTCTCGATCAGGGTGTCGAGGGCGGCCGGATCGACGTAGCCCTTCTCGACCAGGATCGATTCGAGGGCCCGCACCCGCAGGTCCATCGGCGACAGCTCGCTGCCATGCGGGTGGTCGTGGTCATGATCGTGGTGGTCATGACCGTGCGAATGGTCGTGGTCTTGCGCCATGCTGGTCCTCCCGGAGACAGGAGGATACGCGCCTGGCTCTCACACCGCCACCGTCACGGACGCGAGGCCGTCACGGACGCGAGGCCGTCACGGACGCACGGCGGGGCTCTCGACGGGGAGGGGGGCGGCGCGCTCGGCGAGGTAGAGGGTGAGCGCCACGACCTCCGCGGAGCCGGGCGTGAACGGCTCGGCCCGCATGCCGGTCAGGCAGTTGCGCAGGCGCCGCTCCAGGGAGCCGAGATCCTGCCATTCCAGGCGGTAGAGCGGGTAGCCGTTCGGATGCCCCTGCGGGATCGTGGCGGCGCCGAGACGCCGGCCCCACCGGGCGTCGTGGCAGGCGGCGCAGGAGAAGCCGAGCTGGCCCATCGGCGTCGCGAACAGGCGCCGGCCCTCGCGCCGCGCCGGCGCGAGGCGGGGATCGTCCGGGGGCGACACGGGCAGGCTGCGCGAGAGGTTCGCCAAGTAGGCGGTGAGCGCCAGGAGGTCGTGGCTCTCCCGCGGCAGCGAGGCCGCTCCCTGATGGCGGGTGCGGCACAGGTCGATCCGGCCCTCGAGGTCGACGGGACGGCTCGTCGCGTCGTCGAAGGCCGGGTAGCGGGCGGCGACGCCGCGCATCGCCGCTTCCGTATGGCAGCCCGAACAGGGCGCCGCTCCGGGCGAGGGCGGACGGACGAAGAGGTCGGCCCCGTCGCGAACCCAGAGCATGCCCGGATTGGCGGTGTCGTCGGCCTGCATCGCCTGCGTCTCGGGCGCCATCTGGTCGAAGCCGGAGTGGCGCTCGGCGGGCGGGATGCCGGAGGGCGGGCCCTCCTGCGCTGCGGCGGTTCCGAGGAGCGCACTTGCAAGAAGCACACTTGCGAGAAACAGGCCTGCGAGAGTGCCGACCGTGCGGGGGACCGATGCGCGCATGACGACGCTCCTCCCTGCCCGGCGGCACGCCGCCGGGCGGCTCAGATCGGCCGCACCTCGCCGGGGCGCAGCTTGAGGCGCGCGGCGAGGCGGTCGGACAGGGTGCCGCTCAGCTCCACCGATGCCTCCGGCGCCACCGCCTGCACGGCGGCGACGGCGGCCAGGGGATCGGTCGCTAGAGCGACGTAGACCCGCAGGGCCGGGGCGCTGGCCCCGTCATCGGCGGCCGAGACGGCGACGGTGAAGGCGGTGTGCTTCGGCTTCTTCGGGGGCATGGGCCCGGTATCGCATGGGGCCGCGCCCCTGTCTCCGCTGAAGCCGGTACAGAAGATACGCGTTTCGCCGCGGCAAAGTCCCGCCGCCATGGACCTGCCGACTTGGGCCCGCCGACCTGGGCCTCGCTGACCTGTGACTTGCGCAGCCGGCGGTTCGCCCCGATGTCCGCTGACAGACACGGCTTCACGCCGCGGCCCCATTGGCCCGAGGAACTGGATCATGCACATCAAGGTCAAGCGCGCCTGGGAGATGCCCGAGCGCCTCGCCACCCCCGAATCGGTCTTCCTCGACCGTCGGGCGCTGCTGGGCGGCGGCCTCGGCCTCGCCGCCGCGTCGCTCGTCGGCGGCCCGGCCCATGCGGCCCTGCCGGGGGAGGGGACCGGCGCCGTCAAGACCGCCGATCTCTATCCAGCCAAGCAGAACCCGGCCTACACCCTCGACCGCCCGCTGACGGCCGAGCGCTACAGCGCCGACTACAACAACTTCTACGAGTACGGCACCAACAAGACGGTGACGCCGGGCTCGAACGCGCTGAAGGTCCAGCCCTGGACGATCAAGATCGACGGCCTGGTCGAGAAGCCGTTCGAGATCGGCTTCGAGGACCTGGTGCGCAAGATGGCGCTGGAGGAGCGGCTCTATCGCCACCGCTGCGTCGAGGCGTGGTCGATGGCGGTGCCGTGGACCGGCTTCCCGCTCTCGGCCCTGCTGGCGCTCGCCAAGCCGAAGGGCGACGCCAAGTACATCCAGATGCAGACCTTCATGGACAAGGCGATGGCGCCGGGCCAGCGCGCCTTCTTCTATCCCTGGCCCTATACCGAGGGCCTGACGATGGCCGAGGCCAACAACGAACTGGCCTTCATGGTCACCGGCGTCTACGGCAAGCCGCTGCTCAACCAGTTCGGCGCGCCGCTCCGCCTCGCCGTGCCGTGGAAGTACGGCTTCAAGTCGGTCAAGTCGATCAACCGCATCACCTTCACGGCCGAGCGGCCCAAGACCTTCTGGGAGGGCCTGCAGGCCTCCGAATACGGCTTCTGGGCCAACGTGAACCCGGCCGTGCCGCATCCGCGCTGGAGCCAGGCGAGCGAGCGGGTGCTCGGCACCGACGAACGGGTGCCGACCCTGATCTACAACGGCTACGGCGCGCAGGTCGCCGACCTCTACAAGGGGCTCGAGAAGGAGCGCCTCTTCGTCTGACGAAGAAGGGCCGGCGCATCGGGGATGCGCCGGCCCTTCTTGGTTCTCGCAACGAAACCGAAATCCTCCGCAATCGGTCCGGGGCCGCGAGAGCGGAGCCCGGAAGCGCAGGCGTTTCAGGAAGTGACGGAACGTGCCGAGCTCCGTTCGACACCACCCGTGGTTCTGGATCCCGGGCTCTCGCCTGCGGCGAGCCCCGGGATGACCCTGTGAGGTGGAATCGTCGGAGAACGGCCTTCTCCGAACGGAGCCGGTCCGAATTCAGGCCGTCCCGTCGCCCTGCAGGTAGCCGGACTTGCGGCTGTCGGGCATCTGGAGCGAGACCAGGAACGCGATGGCGCACATCGCGGTCACGTACCAGAAGAAGGTGGTCTCGTAGCCGTATTCCTTGAACTTCAGCGCCACGAACTCGGCCGAGCCGCCGAAGATCGCGTTGGCGATGGCGTAGGACAGGCCGACGCCGAGCGCCCGCACCTCGGCCGGGAACATCTCGGCTTTCACCAGCCCGCTGATCGAGGTGTAGAACGACACGCATAGCAGCGCGGCGGTGATCAGCCCGTAGGCCATGACCGGGCTCTGCGCATCGCCGATCGCGTGCATCAGCGGCACCGTCAGCAGCGTGGTGAGCCCGCCGAACAGCAGCATCGAGGTCTTGCGGCCGAACTTGTCGGCGAACATGCCGAAGAAGGGCTGCGCCACCATGTAGGTGAACAGCACTGCCGTCATCACCAGGTTGGCGGTCTTCTTGTCCATGTGCGCGGTGTTCACCAAGTACTTCTGCATATACGTGGTGAAGGTGTAGAAGATCAGCGAGCCGCCGGCGGTGTAGCCGAGCACGGTGACGAAGGCGCGGCGATGGTTGCGCCAGATCGAGGCCATGCTGCCGGCCTCCCGCGAGGTGCGGGTCTCGGCGGTCGAGGTCTCGTGCAGCGAGCGCCGCAGGTAGAGGGCGACCACGGCGGCCGCGGCCCCGATGAAGAACGGGATGCGCCAGCCCCAGG
>NZ_JTHF01000283.1 GCF_001043895.1 Methylobacterium indicum | reverse complement strand
CGTCGCAGACAATGAGACGCTTCGCGGCTTTTCGTGCTGGATTCCGGATCTCCTTCCGCTTCGCTTCAGTCGTCCGGAAAAGGGGTTGGTTTGCAATGGGTCATGAAGCCTGGCTGCACGGTTCCCGGCCAGTGTCGTGTACCGTGTGGCCCGCCAATGCAAGCCTGCTTAGTCGGCGAATTCCCGCTGCAGCCCGCGCCGCGTCCGGTGGCGCTCCAGCGCCAGGTCGATCAGGCGGGTCAGCAGGTCCGGATAGGGGACGCCGGAGGCTTCCATCATCTTCGGGTACATGCTGATCGAGGTGAAGCCCGGCAGCGTGTTCACCTCGTTGAGGTAGAACGCGCCGCTCTGCCGGTCGAGGAAGAAGTCGATCCGGGCCATGCCGCTGCATTCGAGGGCCTCGAAGGCCCGCAGGGCCAGGGCGCGCACCCGCTCCATCTGCTCCGGCGAGATGTTGGCCGGCAGGTCGACGCTGGCGCCCTCGGGGTCGAGGTACTTGGCGGCGTAGGAGTAGAAGTCGTGGTGGGATTGCGGGTTCAGCTCGCTCGCGACGCTGACGAAGGGCGGCGCGCCGTCGAGCACCGCCACCTCGACCTCGCGGGCGTCGATGCCCTGCTCGACCAGCACCTTGACGTCGTACCGGAACGCGTCGGCGAGCGCCGCCGGCAGGTCGCTCCATGCCTTGACCTTATGGATGCCGACGCTGGAGCCCATGTTGCAGGGCTTGACGAAGACCGGGAGCGTCAGGGTGCTCGCGATGTCGTCGAGGGAGACCGCCCCGCGCTCGTAGGCGCTTCGGGTGAAGGCCCGGTAGGGGGCGATCGGGATGCCGGCGAGGCCGGCGAGCCGCTTGGTGATATCCTTGTCCATGCCGACCGCCGAGGCCAGCACGCCCGAGCCGACATAAGCCGTCTCGGTCAGCTCGAGCAGGCCCTGGAGCGTGCCGTCCTCGCAGAGGGGCCCGTGCAGCACGGGAAACACCACGTCGACCTCGGCGCGCTCCGGCGTGCCGGCGAGCGTCGTCACCGCGGCGCGCCCGTCGGCCCCCGACGCGAGGCGCACCTCGGGGCTCTCCGGCGGGATCGCCAGGGATTCGTCGCCGGTCTGTGTGATCCGGCGCAGGTCGTGGCGCTGCCAGCGCCCGGCCTTGTCGATGCTGACCGGGATCACCTCGAACCGGTCCCGGTCGAGGTGACGGATCACGGAGGCCGCCGAGCGCAGCGAGACCTCGTGCTCGCCGGATCGGCCGCCATACAGGACGGCGACGCGGGTCTTCTCGGTCATGCGCACACCCTCGGTCCCCTGCACCCACCTCGCCGCCGCGGGAGGCTCCGGGCGGGGGCCTGATTATCGCGCCATGAAGATTTCAGAAACCCTACGAGGCGACCGGACCGGCCCCGCCGGTTCCGTCGAGGGCATCGCGCATCAGGGCCAGAAAATTCTCCGTCACGGCGCCGGCCGGCGCCCGGTAGAGCGCACAGACGTCGGCGGTGGGGGCGGGCCCGAGGAGCGGCCGGTAGGCGACGTCGGGCCGCGGCACGGCGCCGGCCGATTCCGGCACCAGGGCGACGCCGAGGCCAGCCGCCACGAGGTTCACGAGCGACGCCGATTCGACCACCTGCTGCACCAGCCGCGGCACGAAGCCCGCGTTCCGGCAGGCCTCCCACAGGTCGGTCGCGAAGCGCGAGTCGCGCAGGCGCAGGGACACGAAGGGCTCGTCGCGAAGATCGGCCAGCGCGATTGCGCCCTGAGCGGCGAGGCGATGCCCCGCCGGCAGGGCGACGCCGACCGCCTCCGGCCAGGCCTGCACCACCCGCAAGGCGGGATCCTCCGGCGGCCGGCGCAGGAAGCCGAGATCGATGCGCTGCGCGTGGAGCGCCGCCGGCTGCTCGCCTGGCGGCATCTCGTGCAGGCGCACCAGCACGTCCGGGTAACGCTCGCCGAACACCCGGATCAGACCTCCGAGGGGGCCGGCCAGGATCGAGCCGGTCAGCCCGAGGTCGAGGGTGCCGGTGCGCCCGGCCCCGACGGCGCGGGCCTCGGCGCAGGCCTCCTCGACCGCGCCCAGGATGCCGCGCGCCCTGGCCAGGAAGGCGGTGCCGGCGGGGGTGAGGGCGACGCTGCGGCTGGTGCGCCAGAGAAGCGGCGTGCCGAGTTCGGCCTCCAGATCGCGGATCTGCTGGCTGAGCGGCGGCTGCGACACGCCGAGGCGCTCGGCCGCCGCGGTGAAGCTCAGGGATTCCGCCACCGCCACGAAGTAGCGCAGGTGCCGCAGCTCCACGGCGTCCGCTCCGACAGGGGGGATGGGAGGGCGCGCCGGCGGCCGGCTCGTCGGCCGATCCAGACGCGAGACGACTGGATCATACGCAACGGAATATTGGACGTCGAGCGCAGGTGGGGGCAGGGATCGGCGCCGCGGCTCCCGCCGGGTCGCAGGCTGGACAGGCCCGCGGCCCGGCCATACCCCCGGGACATCGATCGGAATCCACGACCATGCAGCACGACCGGCCGCCTGCCGTCTCCGAGACCCCCCTCGGCGCCGCCGTGATGGCCCGCCTCGCCGACCTCGCCCGCTTCAGCGCCGATCCCGACGGGCTCACCCGCCTCTACCTCACCCCCGCCCATGCGGGGGCGGCCCGGCAGGTCGCGGCCTGGATGGAGGAGGCCGGCATGGAGGTCCGGCTCGACGCCGCCGCCACGGTGGTCGGCCGCTACGAGGCCGCCACGCCCGGCGCCCCGACGCTGCTCATCGGCTCGCACATCGACACCGTGCGCGATGCCGGCCGCTACGACGGCAATCTCGGGGTGGTGGTGGGCATCGCCGCCGTGCAGGCGCTGCACGAGGCCGGCGAGCGCCTGCCCTTCGCGATCGAGGTGCTGGCCTTCGGCGACGAGGAGGGCGTGCGCTTCCCCGTGACCCTCACGGGCTCGCGGGCGCTCGCCGGCCTGGTCCGGCCGGACTTCCTCGACGCCCGCGACGGCGACGGGATCACCCTGGCGCAGGCCCTGCGCGACTTCGGCGGCGACCCCGACGGGCTGCCCGGGCTCGCCCGCGACCCGGCCTCGGTGCTGGGCTACCTCGAAGTGCATATCGAGCAGGGGCCGGTCCTGGAGGCGGAGAACCTGCCGGTCGGCGTCGTCACGGCGATCTCGGGCGCGAGCCGCCTCGTCGTCACGGTCGAGGGCCGGGCGGGGCACGCCGGCACCGTGCCGATGGCCCTGCGCCGCGACGCGCTCGCGGCCGCCGCCGAGATGGTGCTGGCGATCGAGGCCGAGGCGACCGCGACCCCCGACCTCGTCGCCACGGTCGGCCGGATCGAAGTGCCGCGGGGCGCCGTCAACGTCATCCCGGCGCTCACCCGCTTCAGCCTCGACCTGCGCAGCCCGAGCGATGCCGTGCGCCACGCGGCGCTGGCGCGGCTCCACGCCGCCTTCGCGCGCATCGCCGAGCGCCGCGGCGTCGCGGTCGGGGCGGCGTCGAGCTACGACGAGCCCGCCGCGTCCTGCGCGCTGGCCTTCCGGGACGCGCTGGCGGAGGGTATCGCCCGCCTCGGCCTGCGGCCCCTGAGCCTGCCGAGCGGGGCCGGCCATGACGGGCTCGCGCTCGCCGGGCTGTGCCCCATCGGCATGGTGTTCGTGCGTTGCGCCGGCGGGCTCAGCCACTCCCCGGCCGAATCGGCCGGGGAGTGGCTGAGC
>NZ_JTHF01000282.1 GCF_001043895.1 Methylobacterium indicum | reverse complement strand
ACCGGCCGCGACGAAGATGCCGGCGAGGAGAGCCAGCAGGATCACGACCGAGGCGACGACCATCGTGATGAGGGTCGATCGGGCACCTGCCATGGCCGCGTCGTGCGGGATGGTCATGACGACTTGCCAGCGCTCGGCGAGACCCGGGAAATGGATCGGGATCGCCGAGACAAAATCCTGCGTCCCGTCGTCCCGCGTCGCCAGCTCGATCACCGGGTCGTCGGCCTGGCTCGCCGCTGCGATGAGCTTGGTCAGGTCCGGCCGGTCGAGCGGCTTGCCCAGAAGCGCGGTCTCCGCGTGAGAGACCCAGGACCCGCCGGCCACGATCATGATCCGCCCGACGCCGAGCGGAACGAGATGGCTGGCGAAATCCTGCATCCGCGCGAGCGACAGGTCGACGCCGACCACGCCGATCGGCGCCCCGCCCCGGTCGCGGACGATGTCCGCCACGGTCGTCATCAGGATCTGCTTGCCGTCGACGGCGTAGCTGTAGGGGTTCAGCAGACGCGCCGCGTTGCTGCGCAGCGGCTTGACGTACCACTCCTGCATGCCGCTCTCGTCGTTCATCACGACCGACTCACGGCCGATCGACCCGTCCGGCTTGCGGAACGCGTAGGGGACGAACCGGCCGAGATCCTTGTCGCTCCGGTCGAAGGCATCCGGCTCCATCATCACCGAATGGCCGAGCATGTCCTTGTTGCTCGCGACGATGTTCGCCATGAACTGCTCGACGGCGGCCCGGTTGGGACGGCCGACCGCGACGAGCCCCGAGACGACGTTCGCCGTCGTCTCCGCGACCTTCGACCCTTCGGTGATCTTCAGGGACACTTCGTTGGCGTAGCGGCCGAGCAGGGTCCGCATCTCGCGGCGGGCCGCCTCTTCCGCCGACCGGTACATGAAGAACGAACCGGCAAGCGTCACGGTCGCCGTCGCGATGACCACCACGATGCCGCCACCCAGCGTCAGCCGCGATTTTATGCTTGTCAGCTTGAGCATCGTGCGGTCTCGGAGGCCGGAGGGTAGAAGACGGGCCGCGCGGTCAACGGCACCGCTCCGAAAATTCGGACCCTCTCCCTCTACGTTAATCTGGTTAACACTCCGTTCGGTCGGCCCGGTCCCTGGGGCATGAGGTGGTCGACTGTTGCGTTCCACTGCCCGACGGACATGCGACACTGGCAGGATGGCGACGGCAAGGCCATGGACGAGATGAGCGGGCGCCGCGCTTTTTCGCGCTGCGTGCCCCCTCCCGCCCGCCGGACGGGATGGAGCGGCGTCCGGCCCCCTTCATCGGGGGCCGACCGACGTCAGACCAGTTCGCCGGCAGGACCGACCGGGACGCCCGTGCGACGGCGCCGGATCACGAGGGTGGTTCCGGTGCCGGCGGCGATCACGAGGGCGAAGATCACGAAGATCTGCAGGTTGTAGACGACGAGGGCGACGAAGCAGACCACCGCCATCGCGAGCGCCGCCAGCGGGGCCACGGGGTAGAGCGGGGCACGGTAAGGCCGGGCGAGGGTCGGCTCGGTGCGGCGCAGCCGGAAGAGGGCCGCCATGCTGACGATGTACATCGTCAGCGCCCCGAACACCGCCATCGTCACGATGCTGGCGGTGAGCGACTGGCCGGCGATGCTGACGAGGTTGTCGCTGTAGATCGCCGCGATGCCGACCGCGCCGCCGGCGAGGGTCGCGAGGTGCGGGGTCTGGAAGCGCGGGTGCAGCCGGGCGAAGATGCGGGGCAGGAAGCCGGCCCGGGCGAGCGCGAAGATCTGCCGGCCGTAGCCCATGATGATGCCGTGGAAGGAGGCGACGAGCCCGAACAGCCCGAGCCAGACCAGCATGTGCAGCCAGCCGCTCGACTCGCCGACGACGCGCTTCATCGCCTGCGGCAGGGGATCGTTGAGGTCGGCCAGCGACTTCCAGTCGCCCGCGGCGCCCGCGAACAGCATCACCCCGAAGGCGAGCGCGGTGAGGGTGAGCACGCCGGTGATGTAGGCGATCGGGATCGTGCGCTTGGGGTCCTTGGCCTCCTCCGCCGCCATGGCGACGCCCTCGATGGCGAGGAAGAACCAGATCGCGAACGGCACCGCCGCGAACATGCCGCCGATGGCGGCGGGGCCGAACGTGTCCTGCCCGGCCCAGCCCCCGGCGACGAAGTTCGAGACGCTGAAGGCCGGGGCGACGACGCCCATGAAGACCAGGAGCTCGCCGACCGCCAGGACCGTCACCACCAATTCGAAGGTGGCGGCGATCTGCACGCCGACGATGTTGAGGCCCATGAACACGATGTAGGCGCCCAGAGCCGCGTGCTTCGGGTCGAGCCCCGGATACTGGACGTTGAGATAGGCGCCGATGGCGAGGGCGATGGCCGGGGGCGCGAAGACGAACTCGATCAGGGTCGCGAAGCCCGCAATCGCCCCGCCGGTCTCGCCGAAGGCGCGCAGGGCATAGGCGAAGGGGCCGCCCGCCTGCGGGATCGCGGTCGTCAGCTCGGTGAAGCTGAAGATGAAGGCGACGTACATCAGCGCCACGGCCGTCGTGGTGATGAGGAAGCCCAACGTCCCGGCCTGGGCCCAGCCGTAGCTCCAGCCGAAATACTCGCCGGAGATCACCAGGCCGACGGCGATGCCCCAGAGATGGAAGGCGTTGAGTCCCTTGTGAAGATGGACGGGTGCTTCAGTCATGATTTCGTCCCCTGTTATCCAGCGATGCTCGATGTCGTTTCTTCTTGTTGTTGTCGTCTTGGCTCCGCCCCTCAGGGCGGGGACAGAAGCGGCGTGCCGGGCTCGGCCGCGAGGGCGGCCGGCATGTCGTCCTTGAGGGCGACGCCGGAGATTTGTCGGCGCAGGGCCTCGCGGGCGAGCCAGCCGAGCTTGCGGGCGGCCTGACCGGCGGTGAGGCCGCCGTTGGGGTGGATGTTGGAGATGCAGTTGCGCTCCGAATCCTGCCGGCCGGGCCGGGGACCGAAGGTCAGGTAGATCCCGAGGCTGTCGGAGACGGTGAGGCCGGGCCGCTCGCCGACGATCATCACGCACAGGGCCGCGCCGAGGCGGGAGGCGATGGCGTCGCCGAGCGCCACCCGCCCCTGGGTCGCGACGACCACCGGGGCGAGGCTGAATCCGGCGAGCTCCGCCGCGCAGGCATGGACGAGGGCCGCCGCATGCGCCTGCACGCCGGTGGCCGAGAGCCCATCGGCGACGACGATCGCGATCTCGGCCGGCGGGAGATCGGCCAGGGCCGCGTGGCTCTCCGGCGCGAGCGTCCGGCCGAGATCCGGGCGTCGCAGGTAGGTGGCGCGATCCGGGGCGCTGCTGGCGACCTGGATCGTCGGCAGCGGCGCGAGGCCTCTGCACAGGGCGGCGGTGTCGAGGGCGTCGTGGACGGCGTCCCGCGCCAGGGCGTGCGCGTACTGGAACTCCAGCACGGCCCGCATCGGGATGGCGTTCCCGGTGCGGCCGAGACCGATGCGGGCCGGCGTCAGCGTGCGGAGGACCGCCCACGGATCGGCGAGCGCGGGGCGGGCCCCCCCGGTCGGAGTTTTTTCGGGAAGGGCGCCCTTCCCGAGGGCGCGTTCGCCAAGGGCATGTTCGCCAAGAGCACGTTCGCCAAGGGCACGTTCGTCGTCGCGCCGGCTCATGCCACCCGTCCATCGACGAGCTGGCGCACGAAGCGGGCCTCGAGCGGCGCCGGGGCACGGGCGCCGCTCCCCGTCACGCCCATCTCGGCGAGCCAGGCTTCGAATTCGGGGGCGGGCCGGACCCCGAGCAGCGAGCGCAGATAGAGGATGTCGTGGAACGACAGGCTCTGATAGTTCAGCATCACGTCGTCGGAGCCGGGAACCGCGATCAGGAAGGTGCAGCCCGCCGTCGTGAGCAGCGTCATCAGGTCGTCCATGTCGTCCTGGTCGGCCTCGGCGTGGTTCGTGTAGCAGACGTCGCAGCCCATCGGCAGGCCGAGCAGCTTGCCGCAGAAATGATCTTCGAGGCCGGCGCGGATGATCTGCTTGCCGTCGTAGAGGTATTCGGGACCGATGAAGCCCACCACCGTGTTCACCAGCAGCGGCTCGAAGGCGCGGGCGACCGCGTAGGCGCGGGTCTCGACCGTCTGCTGGTCGACGCCGTGATGGGTGCCCGAGGACAGGGCCGAGCCCTGACCGGTCTCGAAATACATCGCGTTGTGCCCGACCGTGCCGCGGTTCAGGGCCCGGGCGGCGTCGTAGGCCTCGCGCAGCACCGCGAGGTCGACCCCGAAGCCGACATTGGCGGCTTGCGTCCCGGCGACCGACTGGAACACGAGGTCGACCGGTGCGCCCCGGTTCATGATCTCGATGCAGTTCGTGACGTGCGTGAGCACGCAGGTCTGGGTCGGGATTCGGTATTCCTGGCGCAGGGCATCGAGCATCTCCATCAGGGCGACCGCGTTGGCCACGTTGTCGGTCGCAGGATTGATGCCGATCACCGCGTCGCCGACGCCGTAGAGCAGACCGTCGAGGGTGCTCGCCGCGATGCCGCGGGTGTCGTCGGCGGGATGGTTGGGCTGGAGCCGGGTGGCGAGGCGCCCGTCGAGCCCGAGGGTGGTGCGGAACGCCGTGACGATCCGGCACTTCCGGGCCACGCCGATCAGGTCCTGGTTGCGCATCAGCTTCGAGACGGCCGCGACCATCTCGGGCGTCAGGCCCGGCGCCAGGGCGGCGAGGGCGGCGGCGTCCGCCGCCTCGGAGAGCAGCCAATCGCGAAAACCGCCGACCGTGAGGGAGGAGACGGGGGCGAAGGCGGCCCGGTCGTGAGTGTCGACGATGAGGCGGGTCACCTCGTCGTCCTCGTAGGGGACGACGAGGTCCTCCAGGAAGGTCTTGAGCGGCAGGTCGGCGAGGGCGAAGCGCGCGGCCATGCGCACCTTGGCGCTCTCGGCGGCGAGGCCGGCGAGCGCATCGCCGGATTTCGGCGCCGAGGCGGCGGCGAGCAGGGTTCTCAGATCCGCGAAATTGTGGCGTTCGCCGCCCAGCGTGCAGTGATAGGTTGCCATGGCGCTTGCCCCTCAACTCCGGTGAGCCGTAACGGAACCGAAGCGACATCGATCGTTAGCGTGAAGCAGGCATGTCTTTTAGCACCTCGCCCGTCCGACCGGATTGACAGGGGAATCCGAAAAACTGACACCTGACGACACGGACGGTCGCCTGGACCTGAGCCGGGCGTGCGCACGTCCCGGCACAGGCCTGAATGGCCCAAGAAATGCAATCACAACCTTACGTCTCGCCCTGCATTCGCTCGCCGCGCGTTGCAGAGGGTCTTTTGGAGGAGACCGCCCGCATGGCCGCTCCCGCCCACGCCGCCGGCACGCCGAAGCTCCTATCCGCCGCCGCGACGGGGCTCGCGAGCTTCATCGAATCCCGCCGGCTCTGCCTGGACGCGATCCTGGGCCAGGCCGGCATCGACCCGGCGAGCCTCGCCGATCCGGTCGCGCCGTTGAGCCTCGACGGGTACTGCACCGTCCTCGATCTCGCGGCCCGGCGCTCGGGCGACGACAATTTCGGCCTCGCCTACGGCCAGCAGTTCCTGCCGAGCCAGCTCGGCCTCATCGGCTACATCGCCCTGTCGTCGGACAACGCCCTGCACGCGGCCGAGACCCTGGCCAGCCACTTCCGCTACCACCAGCAGGAGACCACGACCGCGCTGACCTTCGCCAACCCGTTCTACCATCTCACCTACAGGATCGAGGATGCGCGCATCGCCCACCGCGACCAGGACGCGGTGCTAACGCTCGGCATGTTCTGCAACGTGTTTCGCCACTGCTCCGGCCCGGACTGGTGCCCGGACGAGGTCCATCTCGAACAGGCCAGGACGGAGAACTGGCGCAGCATCGAGGCCGCCTTCGGCGCGCCGGTGCGCTTCGAGAGCCGGACCAACGCCCTGCTCTTTCGGCCGGAGCGGGCCGTCGCCCCGATGCCGCAGGCGGACCCGACCCTGCTGCGGCTCCTGTGCCACAACATCAAGTCCCTCGGTTTCCTCAAGTCGGCCCAGTCCATCGCCGCGAAGGCCGAGGACTACATCCGCGAGAACATCGCCAGCGGGAGCGTTTCCCTCGACGGCGCGGGCCGCGCCCTGCGCATGCCGTCGCGCATGCTGCAGCGGCGCCTCGTCGAGGAGCAGGCCAGCTTCGCCGACCTCGTCGAGCAGGTGCGCCGCGCGGAGGGGCGCAGAACCCTTCTGGAGGGCAAGCTCGACGTCGCGCAGATCGCCTACAGCCTGGGCTACTCCGAGCCGAGTGCCTTCGTGCGCGCCTTCAGCCGGTGGTACGGCGTGTCGCCCCTGCGCTTCAGGAAGATGCACAGGATCTGAGCGCCGTTCGCCGGGGAGGTCCGGGTTCGGCGCCGGCCGCGCCGCGGGCGCGTCGCGGCCCGCAGGCGCCCCCGCGTCGATCGGGCAGGCAGACCCGGCCGGGCGGCGTCCGTTCGGTCCCCGAGAAGACGATCCGCCGGCGATCGGACGCCCGGCGCGGGCGCGCCGACCGGGAACGCTGCGGCCGGCGCCGGCATCTCGCTGCCGGCCGTCGCCGAGGACGCCGTCTCGATCACGGAGTTCGTCACGGGCCGCCGCCGCGTCGTCGGAGGTCGCGCGCCATGATGATGGACGCCCAAAGCCTCTGCATTCGCCGAGTTGGACAGTCGTCGGAAGTGGATCGACATTTAGGTCATCCGGCGCCGATTGCTGCGGTGGTTCGCGCGAATGACGACAGCTTTGCTTGCGGTAAGATGTGCAGTACGACCTAATAATGAATTCCAATGAGAAAATTTGATTTACGACAAGCCCTAGTTGTCGGGGGATGATTACTAATTGAGCGGCTTTGTGGCGATGTTAATTGGAATTTAAGGGTTTTGCCGCGTAATGCGGCATCCGCCATTGGTCTCATTGCCATGCTGTCGAACCTCACGATCCGGACGCGCCTGGTCGCCTCGCTCGCCGTGCTGTTGGTGCTGACACTCGGGCTGGGCGGCTTCTGCTACCACCGGCTCGGCGAGCTGCGCGCCGCGGTCGGCGAGCTCGGCGGGAACGCCCTGCCCTCGACCCGCATCATCGGGCGCCTGGCGACCAACTTCGAGGCGTTGCGCAGCCGGCAGCTGGCCTATCTCCTGTCGAGCGAGCAGCGGCGGCCGCAATCCCTCGGGCGCCTGCGCGAGACCATGGCGGCGGTGGAGGCCGACCTGAAGGAGTACGCGCCCAATGTCAGCCCGGGCGAAGAGGCCCTGTGGCAGGCAATCCAGACGACGGTGCCGGCCTATTCGCGGATGGGCGAGGAGTATCTGCGCCGCCTCGGCAGCGGCGACGAGAAGGGCGGGTCCGACTACCTCCTCGACGGCATGCTGCCGGCGCTCAACGCCGCCCGTGCCGCCCTCAAGGCCGATGTCCAGTTCAACGATGCGTTCGGTCGCAGGGCCGCCGCCATGGCCGATGCCCTCGGCGAGAGCGCCCGTCTCGCGATCGCGGTCGTCCTCGCCCTCGTCGTCGCGGTCACGCTCGCCATCTCGTGGATGGCCGTCTCCTCGATCTCGGTGCCGATCCGGCGCATGGCCGGCGTGATGCGGGTGGTGGCCGAGGGGGATGCCGCCGCCCCGGTGCCGAATGCCGGCGAGCGCAGCGAGCTCGGCGAGATGGCGGCCGCCCTCCAGGTGTTCAAAGACAACCTCGCCCGGACCCGGGCGCTGGAAGCGGAGACCGCCCGCGCCCGCGCCTCGGCCGAGGAGCAGCGCCGATACGCCATGCGGGAGATGGCCGACGGTTTCGAGAGGGCGGTCGGCGGCGTCATCGGCATGGTGGCGTCCGCGGCGACCGAGCTGCAGGTGACGGCGAGCTCCATGAGCGGCACGGCGGCCGAGACCGCGGCACAATCGACCGCCGTGGCGGCGGCCGCCGAACAGGCCGCCGCGAATGTCGGCACGGTCGCGGTCGCCGCCGAGGAACTCGGCGCCTCGGTCCAGGAGATCAGCCGCCAGGTCGGCGGCTCGGCCGAGCTGGCGCAGCGCGCCGTCGCCGAGGCCGACCGGACTGGAGCCCAGGTGCAAGAGCTGACCGCCGCCGTGTCGCGGATCGGCGACGTGGTCGGTTTGATCTCGACCATCGCGGGCCAGACCAACCTGCTCGCCCTGAACGCCACGATCGAGGCCGCCCGGGCGGGGGCGGCCGGCAAGGGCTTCGCCGTCGTCGCCTCCGAGGTGAAGGCGCTGGCCGAGCAGACCGGCAAGGCGACGAGCGAGATCTCGGAGCAGATCGTGCGCATCCAGGCCTCCACCGCCCAGGCGGTCTCCTCGATCGACGGCATCACCGGGCGCATCCGCGAGATCAGCGCCGTGGCGACCTCGATCGCCGCGGCCGTGGAGGAGCAGGGGGCAGCGACGCAGGAGATCGTCCGCAACGTCTCGCAAGCCTCGGTCGGCACCACCGAGGTCACCGGGAACATCGCCGGCGTGGCGGGCGCAGCCGAGGAGACCGGAGCGGCGGCGAGCCAGGTGCTGGCCGCCTCCTCCGAGCTGTCGCGCCAGTCCGAGCACCTGACCGCCGAGGTCGCGCGGTTCCTGGCGACGGTGCGGGCGGCCTGACGTAGGATTGTCGTAGAGGAATAAATACTCTATTTTCGGATGCACCCGCATTTGCTAGAGGGTAATGCCCGAGATTAATTCGGATCTATTCGGCCGTGCGATCGTCGTTACTGATTCCGCAAGCCCTCGACGTCGATGTTGCCGTGAGGGCGCAGTCGTCATCGTGCAGGGTCATGGACCGCAATCTGCCCATGCCGCCCGGCATCGATCGAACCATCGCGGCGTCATCGAGCCCGATCCGGCGCACCGCTTCGCGATCACGAGCCCGATGACATACCTCAGGCGCTGCCTGCGGTCGTCCCGGACCTGGGTCATGGTCGGGATCCTGGCACCCCTCGGCATGGTCGTGGTCTGCAGCCTGATGCTGCTCGACCTGCGCCGCGATGCCTGGGACAGGGCGGAGCAGACCTCCCGCAACCTGCTCCAGGTGATCGAGCGCGATATCGACCGCAACGTCGAGATCATCGATCTCGCCTTGCGCGCCGTCGTCGAGAACATGGCACTGCCCGGCCTCGAGACGCTCGAGCCGCAGTTTCGCCAGCGCATCCTGTTCGACCGCGCGGTCAACGCCAAGGACCTCGGCGTGATGCTGGTCCTCGACGAGAACGGCGACACCGCCTTCGATGCCGCCGCCTGGCCGGCCCGTCGGGTGAACAACGCCGAGCGGGTCTACTTCCAGGCGCACAAGGCACGGGCCGATCTCGGGCTCTACATCAGCCAGCCTCTGGTCTCGCAGCTCACCGGCGCGCCGATCGTCGTCCTCAGCCGTCGCATCGACAAGCCCGACGGGTCGTTCGGCGGTGTCGTCCTCGGCAGCCTGTCGCTGTCCTATTTCAGCCGCCTGTTCGATCGGATCGAGCTCGGGCGGGCGGGGACGATCAACCTCTTTCTCCACGACGGCACCCGGATCGTGCGCTACCCGGAGCCCAACGCCGAACTGGCCCCGAACTTCGCGACTTCGCCCAACGTCCAGCGCTTCCTGCGCGACGGGCGCGGCAGCTTCGTCGGCCTGACTCCGAGCGACAGCATCGAGCGCCTCTACACCTTCACCCAGGTCGGCACCCTGCCGCTCATGCTGAACGTCGCGCTCTCCACCCGGGAGATCGAGGCGGAGTGGCGCCTCAAGGCCCTGGTGATCGGTTGCATCGTGCTCGCGCTGTGCGGGACGACCATGGGACTCTCGCTCCTCGTCGGAGGGGAGCTGCGGCGGCGCAACGCGGTGGAGGCGGAACTCGCGCACCTCTCCCGCACCGACGTCCTCACCGCCCTCCCCAACCGGCGCCACTTCGAGGAGACGTTCGGGCGGCTCTGGGCGGCGGCGCGCCTCGCAGGCGGCCCCCTCGCCCTGCTCGTGGTCGATGCCGACCACTTCAAACGCTACAACGACCGCCACGGCCACGCCGTCGGCGACCTCGTCCTGCAGGCCCTCGCCGGTGCCCTGTCGGCGAGCGCCCGGCGGCCGAGCGACCTCGTCGCCCGGGTCGGCGGCGAGGAATTCGCCGTCCTCCTCCCGGGCACCGACGCTCTCGGCGCCGCCATCGTCGCGCGGGCGGTGCACGAGGCCGTCGCCGGGCTCGCCGTGGAAGCCGAGGGGGGCGACATCGGCCCGATTACCGTCAGCATCGGCCTCGCCGCCGGCCTGCCCCTCGAAGGAGGCTCGCCGGGCGACCTGTTCCGCCGGGCCGATGCCGCCCTCTACGAGGCGAAGTCGCTCGGTCGCAACCGGACCTGCCCGGCGCAATCCGGCGACGAGCCGATCTCACACGCGCAAGCCCCGGTGCCGGTCGCGGCGACCTGACCGCCCGGCCGGGGGCGCCTCTCTCGGGACAATCCACGTGGGGGTGCCCCCATCGCGACTGCCCGCGGGCGTTCCCCGGGACAGGCCGGGCCTCGCCTCGCCTCGCGCAGGCGTCCCCTCGGGCGTGGCCGCCCGAGGGGGATAGGGTTTAGAACAGCCCCTCGATCCGTCCCTCGGCGTCGAGATAGATGCCTTCCGCCGCCGGAACCTTGGGCAGGCCCGGCATCGTCATGATCTCCCCGCAGATCGCCACCACGAACCCGGCGCCGGCCGACAGACGGGCGTCGCGCACCGCGACGACGTGGTCGCTCGGCGCACCCATCAGGGTCGGGTCGGTGGAGAAGGAGTACTGTGTCTTGGCCATGCAGACCGGCAGGTGGCCGTAGCCGGCCTGCTCGAAGGACGCGAGCTTGGCCGCGGCCTTCGATTCCACCTGGATGTCGGCGGCGCCGTACAGGGTCTGGGCGACGGTGCGGATCTTCGCCTCGAGCGGCATCTCGTCCGGGTAGACGAAGCGCGGGGCCGCGGCGGGGCCCGCATCGGCGAGCGCGGTCACCGCATGGGCGAGGCCCTCGGCGCCCGCGCCGCCCTCGGCCCAGTGCCGGCAGGTGATCGCCTCGACGTCGAGGCGGTCGCGGCAGAGTGCCTTGAGCGCCGCGTGCTCGGCCTCGGTGTCGGCGTGGAAGTGGTTGACCGCGACCACCACCGGGGCACCGAAGCGGCGCACGTTCTCGACGTGGCGGGCGAGGTTGGCAAAGCCCCGCTCCAGGGCCTCGACATTCTCGCGGCCGAGATCGGACTTGGCGACGCCGCCATGCATCTTGAGGGCCCGCACCGTCGCCACGATGACGACCGCCGACGGGTTCAGGCCGGCCTGGCGGCACTTGATGTCGAAGAACTTCTCCGCTCCGAGATCGGCCCCGAAGCCGGCCTCGGTCACCACGTAGTCGCCGAGCTTGAGGCCGGCCCGGGTCGCGATCACCGAGTTGCAGCCATGCGCGATGTTGGCGAAGGGGCCGCCATGGATCAGGGCCGGGCTGCCCTCCAGCGTCTGCACGAGGTTGGGCTGGAGCGCGTCCTTGAGCAGCACCGTCATGGCGCCGGTCGCCTTGAGGTCGGCCAGCGTCACCGGCTTGCGGTCGCGGGTCTCCGCCACCACGATCCGGCCGAGTCGCGCCTCCAGGTCGGCGAGGTCGCGGGCGAGGCAGAACACCGCCATCACCTCCGAGGCGACGGTGATGTCGAAGCCGTCCTCCCGCGGGAAGCCGTTGGCGACGCCGCCGAGGCTCTGGGTGATGGTGCGCAGCGCCCGGTCGTTCATGTCGAGGACGCGGCGGAACGCCACCCGGCGCAGGTCGATGTCGAGCGTGTTGCCCCAGTAGATGTGGTTGTCGATCAGCGCCGCCGCGAGGCTGTGGGCCGAGGTGATGGCGTGGAAGTCGCCGGTGAAGTGGAGGTTGATCGCCTCCATCGGCACGACCTGGGCCTTGCCGCCGCCGGCCGCTCCGCCCTTCATGCCGAAGCAGGGACCGAGCGAAGGCTCGCGCAGGCAGATCACCGTCTTGCGGCCGATCCGGTTGAGGGCGTCGCCGAGGCCGACCGTCGTGGTGGTCTTGCCCTCCCCCGCCGGCGTCGGGCTGATCGCCGTCACCAGGATCAGCTTGCCCTCGGGCCGCCCCTCGAGGCTGCGGAGATGGGCCTCGTCGACCTTGGCGATGTGCCGGCCATACGGGTGGAGCGCGTCCTCGGGGATGCCGATCCGCTCCGCGATGGCGGTGATCGGCTGGAGGGTGGCCGCGCGGGCGATCTCGATGTCGGTCGGCATGGTTCCCGATCGTTGTTCTGGAGCCGGGGGGAAGACGGCTGGCGTGAGGCGGATTTTAGGCCGAGGCCGCCAGTTTCGAACAGATCAAATCGCTTGAGCAGGATCCTCAGAAAAATTGAAGGTGGCATCGACCGGTTGCGAACAGGAACCGCCATCCCGGGGGGCGCTCCGGCCGTCCTTTCGGGCCGAAAGCCCCGTTAGGCATGTCGGCAGATCGCTGCGGGCCGGTTGGAAGACGCTTCACGATTGGCGCCCCAGAGTGCCGTCGGGCGCCCGCGAGCATGGACGCCCGACGGCACGATCGGGACGCGGGGGAACGGAATGGCCTTCTGGCTGCGGGCCGGGCTGGTGATCGGCGCGATCTATTACCTGTCGCCGCTGCGCCTCGGCGATGCCGCGGCGCCCGAGAAGGCCAAGACGGTGCATTTGCCGGCGCATTGGCCGGCGCATTGGCCGGCGCAATCGCCCGCGAGCCTCGGCGAGGTCGCCGGCGCGGCCTTCGAGCGTCTGCCCGGCGACCTGCGCGCCCGGATCGTCGAGACCGCGACCGCGGAAGCCGGGCGCTCCTTCGAGGCCGGGCTGCGGAACGCCGTCGAGGCGGGTCGTCCGACCTCCCGCGACACCCTCACGACGCAGGACCGGCAGCCGTCCTGGCGGGGCGCCGCGGAGCGCGAGAGCCGCTGACGGCCCGCCGCCGCGGGAGCGTTGCGACGCCCGCCCCTGCCCGTGAGGCAGGCGGCGGAACTTTGCCGTTCTGCCCCGGTTTCCACCTCATACACTAACAGGTAGTCGTGGGAATTGCTGCCCGCCTGCGAGCCCCCCGGCGGGTGTGACGGTCGGGTTCCTTACCCTGTCATGTCAGAAGCTTCGAGCCCGAGCCGCAGTGCCCCGCTACTTCTTCGATATCATGGACTCGACCCAGAGCGTGCCGGACGAGGCCGGGCTCGATTGCCGCGACCTCGACGAGGCGCATCGTCAGGCGCGGACCCTGATCGTCGACGCGATGACCGGCCCGGAGGCCACCCGGATCGACTGGTGTGCCTGGCGCGTCGAGGTGCGCGACGAGGCCCGCAGCCTCCTCTTCACCGTACCGTTCCCGCACCCGCACGCCTGACGCCGGGAGGTGCGATTGCCGCCGCAACCCCGGAGACGGGCGGCATTGCCCGGTTGAAAGAACTAACAAACCGTGATCACACCAATGTACCGGTAGGCAATATATATACTAGTAGGGAGCTGCCGGTGGCGCCCGCGGTGCCGGGCGAGAGGGGCGAGGTCGGCCCCGACCGGCAGGAAGGTCGTGACAGGAAAGGCTTCGATGTCCGAGATCGAGGGGGAGGTTCCGCCCGGCCGCGTGGTCGATGCCCTGGAACTCGTCCTGCAGACTCCACCGTTCCTGCGCTCGCCGAAGCTCGCCCGCTTCCTGCGCTTCGTGGTCGAGGAGGAACTGTCCGGACAGGGCGCCACCATCAAGGCCTACACCATTGCCACGCAGGCCCTGGGCCGGGGGCCGGACTTCGACCCGAGCCTCGATCCCAGCGTGCGCGTCGAGGCCGGTCGCCTGCGTCGCGCCCTCGAGGACGTCTATGCCCGGCACGCGGAGGGGCTCGCGGTCCGCATCGCGATCCCGGTCGGCGGTTACCGGCCCCGCTTCGGCGTCCTCGATGCGGCGCCCGTCGCCGTCGAGGCCGTCCCGGATCCCGTTTCCGGTGACCTGCCGCCGGTTCCGGTGTCGCGGCCGCGCCCGGCCGTCGCCCTCAGTCCCCGCGGCGAGGGCGCGATCATCGCGCTCCTCGCCGGCATCCTGCTGGTGCTCTGCATCGATCTCGGGCTGACGGTGAGCGCGCGGCTCGCCGGAGGGCCCTCCCCCACCCGCGAGATCGCGGTGCGGGGGCGTTGAGGATCAGGTCCAGCGGGTGGCGAACCGGGCGAGGTCGGCGGCGCTCGCGAAGGCGACGACGCCGAGCGTGCGGGTCTCCTCCGGCCATCCCGGAAACAGCGCGTAGGTCACCGGGCGCCGGCTGAACGTGGCGCTGGGCGCTTCCGTGCCGGCCCAGTCCCGCACCTCGGGCGCGAGGGCGTCGGGGTCGTCCGGGGCGACGAGCCCGGAGCGCTCGCGCAGGGCGAGCACGTAGGGGCCGAGATCCGGGTGCTGGTCGCGCAGGACCTTGACGATGTCGATCATGGTCCGGTCCGCTCTCCGGAGAAGGGCCGGGCCCCGCGTCCGTCCTTGGGTTGCGTCATGACGGGATTGTCTCCTCGCATCCGCCCGCGAACCCGGGTCGGGGTCGCGGGCGGAGGATCGGTCTCGATCCGATCAGAAGCTCTGCGGCTCGTTGATCTGCACCACCGGCTGGCCCTTGAAGAAGTTCGGGATGTCCCCGAAGATCTCCTTGCCGTGGGCGGCGCCGGCCTTCTGGAAGTCGTCGAGGGAGCGGAAGGTGAGGAGCGCCATCACCTGGAACGGCGCCGGGCTGCCATCCGGCGTCCCGCTCGCCTTGACCACCTCGACCTTGTCCAGGCCCATCGAGGACCAGCGCTCGCGGACCAGCGGCATGTGGTGCTTGAGGTAGTAGTCGAGGTCGAAGGGCTGGGCGTCGGAGCCGCCCGGATACATCACGCTGACGAGGATCATGGCGTCGGTTCTTCCCCGGCTTCTCGGGGCCCTTGCGCGGCCCCTGCACGAGAGAGAGCATCGTTCCGGCCCCGGGCGCAAGCGCCCGGCCCGCCGGTTCGCCGCCGGGCCGGGCCTTCCCCCATGGCATTCAGCCCCAGAGCGCCGGCTCAGGCGGATGGACGAGGCTGCCCTCGAAGCGCAGGCCGGGCTCGCGGTCGCGGGCCAGCAGCAGCGGGCCGTCGAGATCGACGAAGTCGGCGAAGCCGGAGAGCAGCATCGCCGGCGCCATGGCGAGCGAGGTGCCGAGCATGCAGCCGACCATGATCGACAAGCCCCGCGCCTTGGCGGCCTGGGCCAGCAGCAGCGCCTCGGTGAGGCCGCCGGCCTTGTCGAGCTTGATGTTGATCGCGTCGTAGCGGTCGGCCAGCGCGTCGAGCCCGGCCCGGTCGTGCAGGCTCTCGTCGGCGCAGATCGGGATCGGACGGGCGATGGACGCGAGCAGCGCGTCGTCGCCGGCCGGCAGCGGCTGCTCGATCAGCTCGACCCCGGCCGCCACGCAGGCCGCGAGGTTGGCCGCCATGGTCTCGGGCGACCACGCCTCGTTGGCATCGACCACCAGGCGCGAATCCGGCGCGCCCCGGCGCACCGCCGCGATCCGCTCCGGGTCCCCGGCCCCGCCGAGCTTCACCTTCAGGAGCGGCCGGGCCGCCGCCACATGGGCGGCGGCCGCCATCTCCTCCGGGCTGCCGAGGCTCAGCGTGTAGCAGGTCGTCACCGGCGCGGGCGCGGGGATCCCGGCGAGGGCGAATGCCGGCTGGCCCGAGCGCTTGGCCTCGAGGTCCCACAGGGCGCAATCGAGGGCATTGCGCGCCGCCCCCGCGGGCAGGCACGCGGCGAGGCCCGCCCGGTCGAGGCCGGCGGCGAGCGCCTCGGCCTGCCGGTCGATCGCCGTGCGCACGCCCTCCACGGTCTCGCCGTAGCGGGCATAGGGCACGCACTCGCCCCGGCCCGTGGCGGTCCCGTCGGTGACCTCGGCGGTCACCACCACGGCCTCCGTGCGGCTGCCGCGCGAGATGGTGAACCTGCCGGCGATCGGCCAGGGCTCGATGGCGGTCGCGAGCCGGATCACGCCGGGAACTCCTCGACCAGGCGGTCGACCAGCCCCTCGACCCCGAACCGCACCGGGTCGGTCGCCGGCAGGCCGTGCTCGGCGGCGAGGCGTTCGAGGAGCGCTCGCGCTTCCCCCTCCTCCAGGGCCTGGGTGTTGACCGCGATGCCGGTCGGCCGGATGTCGGGGTTGGTCAGGCGCCCGAGCCGCACCGTCAGGTCGATCACCTCCCGGATGCTCGGCAGCGGATGCTTCACGCCGCGCATCGTCGTGCGGGTCGGCTCGTGGCAGACCACGAAGGCGTCGGCCTGCGCCCCGTGCAGCAGGCCGAGGCTGACGCCGGCGAAGCTCGGGTGGAACAGCGAGCCCTGGCCCTCGATCAGGTCCCAGTGGTGCGGGTCGGCGGCGGGCGCGATCCACTCGACGGCCCCGGAGATGAAGTCGGCCACCACCGCGTCGATGGCGACGCCGCGGCCGGAGATGAAGACCCCGGTCTGGCCGGTGGCGCGGAAATCGGCGTCGAGGCCGCGGTCCCGCATGCCCTTCTCGAGCGCCAGCACGGTGTACTTCTTGCCCACCGAGCAGTCGGTGCCGACGGTCAGCAGCCGCCGTCCCGGGCGCCGCGTGCCCTTGCCGGTGTCGAAGCGCTCCTCGGAATGGCGCACGTCGTGGAGGCTGCGCCCGTGCCGACCCGCCGCCTCGGCGATCTCCGGCACCGAGCCGAGGCGGGTATGCAGGCCGCTCGCCACGTCGAGCCCGGCCTCCAGCGCCGCCACGATGGTGGCGACCCAGTGCGGCGGCAGCACGCCGCCGGCATTGACGACGCCGACGATCAGCGTCCGGGCGCCCTGGGCGAGCCCTTCCGCGATGGTGAGATCCGGGATGCCGAGATCGGCGGCGCAGCCGGGCAGGCGCAATTGCCCGACGCACCAGTCCGGCTGCCAGTCGACGATACCGTAGGCGGTCTTGGCGGCGAGCCGGTCGGGCACGTCGCCGAGGAACATCAGGTAGGGCGTGGCGATCTGCATCGGTCTGAACGGTCCGTCGTCGCGGGGGCGTCACGGGTGCCGGGTCCCCCGCGGAGCCCGAAGGGTCTCGGGCCCGCGCCGGGCGTGTCCGGGCGCCGGCAGCTTCGCCCGGGTGGGGCCGGGGCGCAACGGGGCGCGGAGGGAAGACGGCCCGGCCGGAACGCCGGCCCGTTTGGCCCGTCCCTTGCTCCCGCGGCCTCCGGACACGACCGCCGGTCGAGGTGCAGGATCCTGCGCCAAACGGTTCGTCCGGTCACCGCCATCCCCAGCCTAACCCTTGACGCCATGAGCGCGGTGACGGACTAGGTCGTTGCCCAAAAGGAGAGCACGAATGCGTTTGAGAAGCCTGCTTCCCGTCCTGCTCGCCGGCCTGGCGGCCTCCGCGGGAGCCGCCTCTGCCCAGGACCTCACCGGGACGCTCAAGAAGATCAAGGAGACCGGGCAGATCACGCTGGGCTACCGCGATTCGTCGGTGCCGTTCTCCTACCTGGACAACAACCAGAAGCCGGTCGGCTTCGCGATGGACATCTGCTACAAGATCGTCGACGCGGTGAAGGCCGACCTCAAGCTCGACAAGCTCGAGGTGAAGCTCAACCCGGTGACCTCGGCGACGCGCATTCCGCTGATCGCCAACGGCACGGTGGACCTCGAGTGCGGCTCGACCACCAACAACGCCGACCGCCAGAAGCAGGTCGCCTTCACCAACACCCACTTCCTCACCGCCAACCGCTTCGTCGCCAAGAAGTCGAGCGGCCTGACGAAGTTCGAGGACCTGAAGGGCAAGACCGTCGTGTCGACCTCGGGCACCACGAACATCAAGATGATCAACGAGTACAACGCCGACAAGAAGCTCGGCATCACGATCCTGCCGGCCAAGGACCACGCCGAGGCGTTCCTGATGGTCGAGACCGGCCGCGCCGCCGCCTTCGTGATGGACGACGTGCTGCTCGCCTCGCTCGCCGCCTCGTCCAAGGAGCCGGGCGCCTACATGATCTCGACGGACGCCCTGTCGAAGCCCGAGCCCTACGGCATCATGCTGCGCAAGGACGACGCGCCGTTCAAGAAGGTGGTCGATGCGGCGACCGCGGCCTTCTACAAGAGCCCCGAGTCGAAGGTCGCCTACGACAAGTGGTTCATGAAGCCGATCCCGCCGCGGGACATCAACCTGAACCTGCCGATGAGCGATGCGCTGAAGAACGCCTTCGCCAAGCCGAGCGACAGCCCGGACCCGGCCGCCTACTGAGGTGACGCCCGGCGCCGCCCCCGCCGCGGGGCGGCGCCTCCCTTCTCCGGCCTCGTCGCCCTCGGCACTTTTCCCTGTGCCCTCGCCGGCGCCCCGTCTCGCCCGGGCCGGAAAAACCCGTATACCTTCGCTGTCCAGGCGCACCCGGAAGACAGGGCATGAACTACAACTGGAACTGGGGCATCTTCTTCGAGCAGTCGCCCGAAGGAACCGGCACCTACGCCGACATGCTGCTGTCGGGCCTGATGTGGACGATTCTCACGGCGCTCTGCGCCTGGGTCATCGCCTTCGCGATCGGGTCGGTCGTCGGCGTGCTGCGCACCCTGCCGAGCCGGGCGGCGCAGGCCGTGGGCAACGCCTATGTCGAGCTGTTCCGCAACATCCCGCTCCTCGTGCAGATGTTCCTCTGGTACTTCGTGCTGCCCGAGGTGCTGCCGGAATCCTGGGGCACCTGGCTGAAGCAGCTGCCGAACGCCCCGTTCTACACCGCCGTCGTGTGCCTGGGCTTCTTCACCGCCTCGCGCGTCGCCGAGCAGGTGCGGGCCGGCATCCAGGCCCTGCCGCGGGGCCAGCGCATGGCCGGGACGGCGCTCGGGCTCACCACCGCGCAGACCTATCGCTACGTGCTGCTGCCCAACGCCTACCGCATCATCCTGCCGCCCCTGACCTCCGAGTTCCTCAACAACCTGAAGAACACGTCGGTCGCGCTGACCATCGGCCTCCTGGAGCTGACCGCCCGGGCCCGCGCGATGCAGGAATTCTCGTTCCAGGTCTTCGAGGCCTTCACGGCCGCGACGATCATCTACATCGTCATCAACCTGCTGGTGGTGACCGTGGCCGGGCTGATCGAGCGCCGCGTCGCGGTGCCGGGCCGCTGACACTCACGTCATCGATATCGTCGCACCGTCTGCGGCGAACCGGTATCCACTTCGTCGAAAAATGCTCCAGGCTGCCGGACAAGGGCCCGCGATGTTCTCGAACTTCGATTTCAGCGTCATCCTGAATTCCTGGCGCTACCTGTTCTTCGACGGGATGGCGTTCACCCTGACGCTGACCGCGCTCGCGGCGATCGGCGGCGTGGTGCTCGGCACCCTGATCGCGATGATGCGCCTTTCCAGCGTGCCGGCGCTGCCGCAGATTGCCAAGGTCTACGTCAACTTCATGCGCTCGCTGCCGCTGGTGCTGGTGATCTTCTGGTTCTACTTCCTGGTGCCGTATATCGGGCAGTGGATCATCGGAGCCGAGCGGCCGATCCAGGTCGGCGCCTTCTCGTCCTCGCTCATCACCTTCACGCTGTTCGAGGCGGCCTATTTCTCCGAGATCATGCGGGCGGGCATCCAGTCGATCCCGAAGGGACAGGGAGCGGCGGCCTCGGCGCTCGGCCTCACCTATTGGCAGTCGATGGGCAGCGTCATCCTGCCCCAAGCCTTCCGCAACATGCTGCCGGTCCTGCTGACCCAGACCATCGTGCTGTTCCAGGACACCTCGCTCGTCTACGTCCTGTCGATCACCGACTTCCTCGGTGCCGCCTCCAAGATCGCCCAGCGCGACGGGCGCCTGGTCGAGATGTACCTGTTCGCGGCCGTCGTCTATTTCACCGTCTGCTTCATCGCCTCGCTCCTGGTGCGCCGTCTGCAGCGCCGGGTCGCGATCATCCGATAGGGTTCCCGCCATGACCTCCTCCGCGATGCCGCCCCTCGGCCCCGTTTCGGAGCCTCAGGCCGCAACCGACGCGGCCCCGGGCACCGGCCCGGTCGGCACCCTGCTCACCGAGCCGCCCCCGGTCTCCGCTACCGGCGCGCCGATGATCACGATCGAGGGCATCTCGAAGTGGTACGGCGACTTCCAGGTGCTGACGAACTGCACCACCGCGATCCGCAAGGGCGAGGTGGTGGTGGTCTGCGGCCCCTCGGGCTCCGGCAAGTCGACGCTCATCAAGTGCGTCAACGCCCTCGAGCCGTTCCAGAAGGGCCAGATCACCGTCGACGGGACGCAGATCGCCAACAAGAAGACCAACCTGCCCAAGCTCCGCTCGCGGGTCGGCATGGTGTTCCAGCACTTCGAGCTGTTTCCCCACCTGTCGATCACCGACAACCTGAGCCTCGCCCAGCGCAAGGTGCTGGGCCGCGGCAAGGACGAGGCCGAGGCCAAGGGCCTGGCACTGCTGGAGCGGGTCGGCCTCAAGGCGCATGCCCACAAGTATCCGGGCCAGCTCTCGGGCGGCCAGCAGCAGCGCGTGGCGATTGCCCGGGCGCTCGCCATGAACCCGATCGTGATGCTGTTCGACGAGCCGACCTCGGCCCTCGACCCCGAGATGGTCGGCGAGGTGCTGGACGTCATGGTCGAGCTCGCCCGCGAGGGCATGACCATGATGGTGGTGACCCACGAGATGGGCTTTGCCCGCAAGGTCGCGAACCGCGTCATCTTCATGGACAAGGGCGAGATCGTCGAGGACGCGCAGAAGGAGGAGTTCTTCGGCTCGCCCCGCTCCGAGCGCGCGCAGACCTTCCTCTCCCGGATTCTCCAGCACTGATCCTGCGTCGCATCGCGCCACGACCAAGGGGCCCGTCGCGGGCTCCTTTTCATGGCTTGCCCTGCATGGCGCAGCCTTGAGGGCGTGGGTTGATTGCGGGGAGTGAACCGCCCCGGGTTTCCCGGAGGCTCCACCTTCTGAGAGGATGGAGCCCCGACGAAGCGAACAGCCCCGTTTTCCCCTTAAGGTGCGCCAGCGTGCGGTGCGGATGGTGCGCGACCACGAGGGCGAGCACGGCTCGCTGTGGTCGGCGATCCGGTCGATTGCCGCCAAGATCGGCTGCTCGGGCGAGACGCTGAGGAGCTGGGTGAGCCAGTCCGAGCCTGATAGACGATCGACGGCCTGTTCAAGGCGGAGATGACCCACCGGCGCGGGCCGTGGCGCTCCTTCGAGGTGGTCGAGTACGCCACCTCGGAGTGCGTCGACTGGTACAACCACCGTCGCCTCCTCGCGCCGATCGGCAACGTCCCTCCCGTCGAGGCCGAAGCGCGCTATCATGCTCACATCGGCGACCCAGTCTTGGCCGCCCAAACTATATCCTGTCCGCCTAACTAAAGTCCTGGCCGCCCGACCCAAGCCAATCAGTTTCCGAAAAACCCGGAGCAGTTCAGACGGGTTCTCGGCACGGCAAACACACTTCACGCGAAGGCGTTCTCGGGGTCCACCGATCCGGGGCAAGCCCATATCGCGACGACAGGCAGATCGTGGACGGCCGCTGGGACGCATGGAACGTCTTCGCCAATGGACCCCGACCTCGTCACACCCATCGTCAAGCGTGAGTGGGCACAGGTCGCAATCTGGGGCCGTTGGTATCGGCCGATCGACAATCGGCTGACCTCGAAGAAGGGCTCCAGGGACCGCAATGGCTTCTGGAGTTCTCCTCCGAGGTCGGTCCATGATCGATGGACCGACACCTCGGGATGAGGTCG
>NZ_JTHF01000281.1 GCF_001043895.1 Methylobacterium indicum | reverse complement strand
TGCGGATATCTGACATCGTGAAGAGGGAATGTGCCCTGGCCGTTGCGAAAGCGGCCGGCCGGGGTGCGTTCGGCAAGCATAAGGCAGTCACTGCGAAAGTGGTGGCTGCCGGTCTTTATCGTGACCGTGGATGGTGGTGACGAAGCTCAAAAGGCTTTCGCTCACCACCGGACACCGATCATGAGAGCGATCAAGTGCCTTAAGAGCATCTGGTGGATGCCTTGGCGCTGAGAGGCGATGAAGGACGTGGTACGCTGCGATAAGCCTTGGGGAGCTGCGAACGAGCTTTGATCCGAGGATCTCCGAATGGGGAAACCCACCTTCAGCCACCGTATCGTGGGTTCATGGGCAACTGTGGATCTGCGCTACGATGGTTTACGAAGGTATCAAATCCTGAATCCATAGGGGTTTGAAGCGAACCCGGGGAACTGAAACATCTCAGTACCCGGAGGAAAGGACATCAACGAGACTCCGTCAGTAGTGGCGAGCGAACGCGGACCAGGCCAGCGCCTGGCATGACGCTTACCGGAACGGCCTGGAATGGCCGGCGCAATGGGTGACAGCCCCGTACGGGACAAGCCAATGCCAGGACACGAGTAAGGCGGGACACGTGAAATCCTGTCTGAAGATGGGGGGACCACCCTCCAAGCCTAAGTACTCCTCAGCGACCGATAGCGAACCAGTACCGTGAGGGAAAGGTGAAAAGCACCCCGACGAGGGGAGTGAAACAGTTCCTGAAACCGGATGCTTACAAACAGTGGGAGCCCAAGATTCGTTCTGGGTGACTGCGTACCTTTTGTATAATGGGTCAGCGACTTAGAGTTACGAGCAAGCTTAAGCCGGTAGGCGAAGGCGCAGCGAAAGCGAGTCTGAA
>NZ_JTHF01000280.1 GCF_001043895.1 Methylobacterium indicum | reverse complement strand
AGGCCGAGCCGGGCGGCGGCCCGCGCCCGGATCAGCTGCTCGCGCCGGGGCCGGACCCGCGGGAGGATCAGGGACGGTCGGTCGAAGGACAGGATCTCGCAGAAGGTGTTGTAGCCGCCCATCGCCACCACGCCGGCGGCCCGGCGCATCAGCCGCTCCAGCCGGGCATCGAAGCCGAGGGAGGACAGCCGCGGATGGGCGGCGATGCGGGCGCCGAGCGCGGCCTGCTCGGCCGCCGGAAAGAACGGCCCGAACACCACCAGCGCCGGGTGCTCCAGGGGGTGGGCCTCGTAGGCCCGCACCACCGCCTCGACGAGCTCGACCCCGTCGCCGCCGCCGCCCGGGGTGACGAGGAGGAACGGCTCCCGCGCCGCCTCCTCGGGTCCCTCGGAGTCGGGCGCCTCGCGCCGGAGGTAGCCGGTATAGGTCAGGCGCCCGGCGACGCCCGCCGGCAGCGCCAGCCCGTCGAGGGGGGCGTAGATCGCCTCCAGGCCGTAGACCCAGAGCGAATCGTAGAGCGGCAGCACCGCGAGGGCGCCCTTGCGCTCCCATTCGGGCGCCAGCAGCGCCGGATCGTCGAGGACGTCGCGCAGGCCGAGCACCAGCCGGCAGCCGCGGGCCTTGAGGCGGTGGAGCGCCGGCAGCACCTCGCCGTGGAAGCCCGCCGGCTCCTTGTCGACGAGGAAGAGGTCGGGATCGAAGCGCTCGGCGACGTGGCGGATCAGGGCGGCGCGGGTCGCCACCACCTCGTCGAGGCCATGGCCGGGCCCGAGGCTCTGGTACTCGCCGGAGGCGAGCTTGGTCACGCCCGGCAGGCGCCGGCAGGTCACCCCGGGGGCGAACCGGAAGGCGTGGCTCACCGGCGAGCCGGACAGGATCACCACCCGCCGCTCCGGCGCCTCCGCCACGAGCGCGTGCGCGATCGCCCGCGCGCGGCGCAGATGGCCGAGCCCGAACGTGTCGTGCGAGTAGATCAGCACCCGCTGCGGGGACGCGCCGGGCGCGGGGAGGGGAAAGCTCATCAGGCGGGCGTCGCGATCCGCGGGGACGCGGCGGAGCTGGCAAGGAAGCAGGCCCGTGCGGACACGGCGGGCCGGGGGCGGCTCAACGGGTTCGGCATCGGGTGGCGGCTCTCCCGGGCGCGGGAGGCCAGAGTAGCGCATCCTCCCCCGGGCCGGCTACCCGGGCCCGGGGAGCGCCCGGCGGTTATGGCCAGGCTTGTGGCGCCGCCGCATCGTCGGCCGTCCGGGACGGCGCGCGCGTGCGGGTTGGCGGCAAAGTTGCTAGGCGGTCGCCGCCGCCCGGGCCCGGACCCGGCCGGCCCGTTTTCCCACACAAGAAAAGTCAGGGATCCGCGATGCCCGAATGCCTCGTCTTCCGCGTGCCGACCCGGCACCCCGCCGACGTCTCGGGCCTCGACGCCCTGTTCGCCTCCGGCGCGCTCGCCCCCGCGGAGGTCGTCGCGGTGTTCGGCAAGACCGAGGGCAACGGCTGCGTCAACGACTTCACCCGGCCGCTCGCCGTGATGGCGCTGGAGGCCGCGCTCGGCGCCCGGCTCGGGCTCACGCCCGCCGCAGTCGGCGCCCGGGTCGCGCTCGTGATGTCCGGCGGCACCGAGGGCGGGCTCTCGCCCCATCTGCTAATCGTCGCCCGCCGCGAGGGGACCGGCGGCGGGGGCAGGGCGCTGGCGGTCGGCACCGCCTTCACGGACGACTTTCTCCCCGAGGAGATCGGCCGCATGGCGCAGGTGCGGGCGACCGCAGCGGCCGTCGAACGGGCCATGGCGGCGGCGGGCCTGACCGACCGGGACGACGTGCATTTCGTCCAGGTGAAGTGCCCGCTCCTCACCAGCGCCCGCATCCAGGAGGCCGCCGCCCGCGGGCAGGGCGTGTCCACCCACGACACCTACGCCTCGATGGGCCTGTCGCGGGGCGCCTCGGCGCTAGGCATCGGGCTGGCGCTCGGCGAGATCGCCGAATCCGCCCTCGACGATACCGTGATCGGCACCCGCACCGACCTGTTTTCGGGCCGCGCCAGCGCCTCGGCGGGGATCGAGCTGATGCGCAACGAGGTGATCGTGCTCGGCAACGCGCCGGGCTGGACCGGCCCCCTGCGCATCGCCCACCGGGTCATGCGCGACGGCATCGATCTTCCGGCGATCCAGGGTGCCCTCGCCGATCTCGGCCTGCCGGCCGCCGGCCAGCTCCCGCCCGAGGCGGCCGAGCGCGTCGTCGCGCTCTTGGCCAAGGCCGAGCCGACCGGCGACGGGCTGATCCGCGGCAACCGCCACATCATGAACGACGACAGCGACATCAACGCCACCCGGCACGCCCGGGCGCTCGTCGGCGGCGTCGCCGCCGCGGCGATCGGCCGGACGGACCTGTTCGTGTCGGGCGGGGCGGAGCACCAGGGGCCGGACGGCGGCGGGCCGGTGGCGGTGATCGCGCGGACGACCGGTGAGACGGGGCACGTCCGGTCGCGCCTGCCCCACCCTCATGCGCTACCATGACGGCATGACCACGACGACATGGGTCGACGACGACAGGGGTCGACGTCGGCGATGGGGGTGTCATGCCGAGCATCCTGCCCGCAACCTGGTCGGCCGCGGAGACCGCACTCTGGGAGCGGATCCGGTCGCACCCGTTCGAGCATCCGGACCAGGTTCTCGACTTCACCCGGCGGCTCGCCCGCGACCGGGACTGGAGCCTCGCCTTCGCGCGGGCGGCGGTCGAGGCCTATCGCCGGTTCTGCTTCCTCGCCTGCACCTCCGGCGAGCCGGTCACGCCGAGCGAGGAGGTGGACGAGGTCTGGCACCTCCACCTCACCTATTCGCGCGACTACTGGGAGGTGTGGTGCGGGGCGGTCCTGCGCACGGCGCTCCACCATGACCCGACCTCCGGCGGGCCGGCGGAGCAGGGCCGCTACGCCCGGCAATACGCCGCGACGCTCGCCCGGCACGAGGCCTATTTCGGCCCGCCCGATCCCGCGTTGTGGCCGGGCACGGGGGAGCGCTTCGGCCGCCGGCCGCGCTACCGGATCGTCGACACGCGGCGCAGCCTCGTCGTCGCCCGGCCTTGCCTCGGCCGGCGCCTGCTGTCCGCCCTCGCCGGAGCGATCCTCCTCGCCCCGCGGCCGGCGCTCGCCCTGCCGCTCAACCCCCTCGACTGGCCGGGAACGCCGTTCCTCTGGCTCGACGGGATCCTGGCGGCGGGGGCGCTCCTCGTCGGCGTCGTTCTGCGCGCGCGCTGCCGGCAGGCGGTCCGGATGGTGCCGTCGTCCGATCTCGGCCTCCCCGAACTCGCCTATCTCGCCGGAGGGCCGGACCGGGTGGCGGACGTGACGGCGCTCGCCCTCCACACCTGCGGTGCGGGAAACATCGATCCGACGCGAGGACTCTGGGTCTCGGCACGGGGCATCGCGCTTCCGCCCGACATCGAGGCCTTCCGGCCGCCGGACGGGCTGGCGACCCGCGGCCAGCTGATGCGGAGGCTGGCCGGGCCGACCGAGCGGCTGGCGGAGCGGCTCGCCGCGCGCGGCCTGTGCCCGAGCGCCGCGCAGCGCCGCCGGACGCTCGTCGTCTCGCTGAGCGCCGTGGCGCTGGTACTGGCCCTCGGCCTCGCCAAGGTGGGGTGGGTCGCCGGGACCGGGCGCCCGGTC
>NZ_JTHF01000028.1 GCF_001043895.1 Methylobacterium indicum | reverse complement strand
GGCGGTCTCGGCGCTCGGCACCACCCGGCAGACCGTCGGCGCCGAGCCGCACTGGCAGCCCCTGCCCGAGGGCTGGGACCAGGCGGCCCCGCCGGCTCCGTCCTGCGGCACGCTCGACGTGCCCGAGCACCTGTTCAGCCACCGCGCGGTGCTGTTCACGGGCGAGCGGCAGCCCTTCTCGGAGGTCGTCGAGACCTATACCCGCGCGGTCCTGGACTTCCGGCGCGCGCCGCGCCCGGCGGACCCGGCCTGTCCCAAGCCTTGACCTCCCAAGCCCTGACCTCCCAAGCCCCGACATCCACCGCCGACAGGCAGCAGAACAGGCAGCAGACTTGCATCGGGGGCAGGAACCCGGGCGTTCCGGCGCCCTATGTCAGGGCCTGACCCCGATGGAGGACGACCGACGCGGATGGACACCACCCTGACCCTGCTCGATCTCTGCGGCGCGGTCGCGCTGCTGCTCTGGGGCATCCACATGGTGCAGACCGGGGTGCAGCGCGCGCTGGGTCCCCACCTGCGCCGTCTCCTCGGGGTGGCGCTCGGCAACAGGGTCAAGGCGCTGGCGGCGGGTCTCGGGGTCACCGCGCTCCTCCAGAGCAGCACCGCGACCGGCCTGATGGTGGCCTCCTTCGCCGGCGCCGGGCTGGTGGCGGTGGTGCCGGCGCTCGCCGTGATGCTCGGCGCCAATATCGGCACCACGCTCATCGTGCAGGTTCTGTCCTTCGACGTCGCCCGGGTGGCGCCGGTCCTGGTGCTGGTCGGCGTGATCCTGTTTCGCCGCGGCTCGGAGCCGCGCACCCGCGACCTCGGCCGGGCGGCGATCGGTCTCGGGCTGATGCTGATGGCGCTCTCGCGCCTCGTCGAGGTGATCACGCCCTACGAGGACGTGCCGGCCCTCAGGGTGCTGCTCGGCGCCGTCGCGACCGACCGGCTGATCGCCCTGATGCTCGGCGCGGTGCTGACCTGGGCGGCCCATTCGAGCGTGGCGATCGTGCTCCTGGTGATGTCCTTCACCCATGCCGGGGTGCTGCCGTTCGAGGCCGGGATGGCCCTGGTGCTCGGGGCCAATCTCGGCTCGGCCCTCAACCCGGTCCTCGAGGGCGCGCGGGACGGCGAGGCGGCGGGGCGCCGGGTGGCGCTCGGCAACCTCCTCACCCGGGCGGCGGGCTGCGCCGTCGCCCTGCCCTGCCTCGGGCTGATCGGGCCCCTCGCGGTGACCTGGCAGCCCGACCTGTCGCGGGCGGTGGCGGATTTCCACACCGCCTTCAACCTCGTCCTGGCGCTGGTCTTCCTGCCGCTGCTCGGGCCGGTCTCGGCCCTGCTGCGCCGGCTGGTGCCCGAACGCATCGACGCGCACGATCCCGGCCGGCCGATCCATCTCGACGAGGCGGCCCTCGAGACGCCGCCGGTGGCGCTCGGCGCGGCCGGACGCGAGGCCCTGCGCATGGCCGACGTGCTGGCCGAGATGACGGCGGGCGCCGGCGAGGCGCTGACCGGCGGCGACCGGAGCAAGGTCACCGAGATCCGCCGGATGGACGACACGCTCGACCGGCTCAACGCCGCCATCAAGGCCTACCTCGTCCGCCTCGACCCGGAGGCCCTGAGCGAGGACGACGAGCGCCGGATCGCGACGCTGATCGCCTTCACCACCAACCTGGAGCATGCCGGCGACATCCTCTCGCGCAACGTGATGACCCACGCGGCCAAGCGCCTGAAGCGCGGGCTCGCCTTCTCGGCCGAGGGCAAGGCGGAGGTCGAGGCGCTGCTGGCGCGGCTCTCCGCGAACCTCGGCGCGGCGGGCGCCGCCTTCCTGACCGAGGATCCCCGCGCCGCCCGGCGGCTCGCCGACGAGAAGGCGGTGTTTCGCGATCTCGAGGCGCGGGCGACGGAGGCGCATTTCCGCCGACTGCGCGAGGCGAGCGGCAGCACCGGGGCGGGGCCGGCCGAGGCGAGCACCCTCTATCCCGATCTCGTGCGCGACCTGAAGCGGGTCAACGACCATCTGGTCGCGGGCGCCGCCTACCCGATCCTGGAGAGCCGCGGCGCCCTGCGGACGAGCCGCCTCGAAGCGCCCTGATCCTTGGTCCGGCGTGGGCGACCCGCCCGCGTCACGGCCAGACGGGCGCGCCGTCGAGCCCCGCGGTCTCCGGCAGGCCGCAGATCAGGTTCGCGTTCTGCACCGCCTGGCCGGCCGCCCCCTTGCCGAGATTGTCGACGACACCCATCGCGATCACGAGGTTGCGCTCGGGATCGGCGGCGTAGCTGACGAAGGCGAGGTTCGAGCCGGTCGCCCACTTGGTCTGGGGCGGTCGGTCGGTGACGCGGACGAACGGCCGCGCGGCGTAGAAGCGCCGCGCCGCGTCCAGGCAACGATCCGTGGTGGCGCGGCCGCGGGCATACACGGTGACGAGGAGGCCGCGGGTCATCGGCACCAGGTGGGGTGTGAACACCAGCCCCGCCGCACTGCCGACGCTCAGCCGCTCGATCGTCTCGGCGATCTCGGGCATGTGGACGTGCCGGAGCAGGCCGTAGGGGACTAGGTTCTCGTTGCTCTCGGCGTAGCCGAACCGGCTGTCGGCCCCGCCCCTTCCGGCGCCGGAGATGCCGGTCTTCGCGTCGATGACGATGTTGCCGGGCTCGATCAGCCCGTCGGCCAGGAGCGGCGCCAGCGCGGTCAGCGTCGCCGCCGGGAAGCAGCCGGGATTGGCGACGCGGGTCCTTCCCGCGATCCGGTCCGGCCAGATGTCGGCGAGCCCGTAGGCCCACCCGTCGACGTAGCGGTGGTCGCCGCCGATATCGACGATCTTCACCTCCGGCGGCACCCGCGCCAGCGCCTCGGCCGAAGTGCCGGTGGGCAGCGAGGCGAACAGCACGTCGAGCGGCGGCAGGGAGGCGGGATCCCACCGCTCGATCACCACGTCGGCGAGCCGGGCCGGCACGCCGGGAAAGCGCTCCGCCAGGCGGCTGCCGGCGCTGCCCTCGCCCGCGGCATAGACCAGCTCGAACGACGGGTGGCCGGCGATCAGGCGCAGCGCCTCGCCGCCACCGAAACCGCTGATCCCGACGATGCCGACGCGGATGCTCATGGGGAATGTCCTCGTGATGGGGCAAAGAGATGAGGGCAAAAGAAAACCCCCGGAGCCGAAGGCTGCGGGGGTCCAGGAACGCGGCTCAGGGCCGCTCCGGCGGTGCGGCCTGGGTCTAGGCCACCACGACGCGGGAGGACGCTGATCGACGCGCGAGCCCGGGAGCCGCCGCGTGGGAGCAGCGACGTCGGCGTCGGTCGAAGAGGGTCCTGAACTTGGTCATGTTGTATAGCATTGTCGCGGGGCCCGGCGATCGTCAAGCGCGATGTCCGGGGACAGTGACGGGCCGAGGGCGTAGCCGAAACAACCTGCGACGCGGCCGACCGCGGCGGACCCGGATCCTGTTCGCAGGGTGAGAACGAACGCGCGGGTCTCGATACCCGCCCTCGACCGCATGACGCCGAGAAATCGGGATCGATCCGATCCGCCTCCGGTTCTCGGCCCGCCTCGCTGGATCTAACAAGTCTCGAGACCAGCATCATGCGCCCACGAACGCCCCGTGCCGGCCCCGACATCCGCACGAACTCGCCTCATGCCGGGCACAAACGGCCGCCATGTAGAGCCGGTGTCCCGGCAGACATCCCCCACCCCGGCCGGGCACTCGCCGCAAGCTTAGCTGTGGCGAGGTCGCAACACCCTGAAAGCATCCCAGGTTTGCCTCAGACCGCACTTTGCTCCGCCGCGTTCCCGCCATAAACCGGCGGCACCTCAACGGCCACGTTAAGCGATTGTCCCTACAGCGCTTTATCGCGGTCATTCGGGGTCCCGGTGATCACGGGCGGCGCCGACGGACCGGCCCTCGGGTGGAATCGTTTCGCGACAAGCCGTCCCGGGACGGCGCAGGGAGCGGGACCGGGGAAACACCGGCCTTTCAAGAAACTACGGGTACGGGACAGGGCCATGGACGCGCGTCACACCACCGACAAATCGAAGCTGCCCAGCCGCTACGTGACCGAGGGTCCCGACCGCGCGCCGCATCGCTCGTACCTGTACGCCATGGGGCTGACCCGCGAGCAGATCCACCAGCCGCTGATCGGCGTGGCGTCCTGCTGGAACGAGGCGGCACCCTGCAACATCTCGCTGATGCGCCAGGCCCAGGCCGTGAAGAAGGGCGTGGCGGCGGCCGGCGGCACGCCGCGCGAGTTCTGCACCATCACGGTCACCGACGGCATCGCCATGGGGCATCGCGGCATGCGCGCCTCGCTGCCGTCCCGCGAGGTCATCGCCGATTCGGTCGAGCTGACCATGCGCGGCCACGCCTACGACGCGCTGGTGGGGCTGGCCGGCTGCGACAAGTCCCTGCCCGGCATGATGATGGCGATGGTGCGCCTCAACGTGCCCTCCGTCTTCATCTATGGCGGCTCGATCCTGCCCGGCACCTTCCGGGGCCAGCCGGTCACCATCCAGGACCTGTTCGAGGCGGTCGGCAAGCACTCGGTCGGCGCGATGAGCGACGACGACCTCGAGGAGCTGGAGCAGGTCGCCTGCCCGTCGGCCGGCGCCTGCGGCGCGCAGTTCACCGCCAACACCATGGCGACCGTCTCCGAGGCGATCGGCCTGGCGCTGCCCTACTCGGCCGGCGCGCCCGCCCCCTACGAGATCCGCGACCGGTTCTGCGCCACCGCCGGCGAGATGGTGATGGAGCTCCTGGCCAAGAACATCCGCCCGCGCGACATCGTCACCCGCAAGGCTCTCGAGAACGCCGCGACCGTGGTGGCGGCGTCGGGCGGCTCGACCAATGCGGCGCTCCACCTCCCGGCGATCGCGCACGAATGCGGCATCGCGTTCGACCTGTTCGACGTCGCCGAGATCTTCAAGCGCACGCCCTACATCGCCGACCTGAAGCCCGGCGGGCGCTACGTCGCCAAGGACCTGTTCGAGGTCGGCGGCATCCCGCTCCTGATGAAGACGCTGCTCGACGGCGGCTATCTCCACGGCGACTGCCTGACGGTCACCGGCCGCACCATCGCCGAAAACCTCGCCAAGGTTGCCTGGAACGCCAACCAGGACGTGGTGCGGCCCTCCAGCCAGCCGATCACCGCGACCGGCGGCGTGGTCGGCCTCAAGGGCAACCTCGCCCCCGAGGGCGCGATCGTGAAGGTCGCCGGCATGCCGCCGGAGAAGCAGACCTTCGCCGGCCCCGCGCGCGTCTTCGACAACGAGGAAGCCTGCTTCGAGGCGGTGAAGAACCGCACCTACAAGGAGGGCGAGGTCCTGGTGATCCGCTACGAGGGCCCGCGCGGCGGCCCCGGCATGCGCGAGATGCTGGCGACCACCGCCGCCCTCTACGGCCAGGGCATGGGCGACAAGGTGGCGCTCATCACCGACGGGCGCTTCTCGGGCGCCACCCGCGGCTTCTGCATCGGCCATGTCGGGCCCGAAGCCGCGGTGGGCGGCCCGATCGGCCTCCTCCAGGACGGCGACCTCATCCGCATCGACGCGATCCAGGGCACGCTCTCGGTCGACCTCTCGGACGAGGAGCTGGCCCAGCGCCGCGCGGCCTGGCAGCCGCGGGCCAACGATTCGACCTCGGGCTACCTGTGGAAATACGCGCAGACCGTCGGCCCGGCGGTGAACGGCGCGGTGACGCATCCGGGCGGGGCCCAGGAGACGCTCTCCTATGCGGATATCTGAGGCCGGCCTGCCCGATCGGGCAGGCCGCCGGTTCCTCCTCGCGCTGCTGGGCCTCGTCATGGCCGGGGCCGGCCCGACCGCGGCGCTCGACGCCGCGGTGCGGACGCCGGTGCCGGCCGCGGCGGGCTACCGCACCGCCCGCGAGGCGATGCGGACGGGCATGCGCGACTACAATGCCGGCGACAAGGAGGGGGCCGCCCGCGCCCTCGAATACGCCGCCGGCCAGGGCCACGCGCTCGCCCTGTGGAAGCTCGGCCGCATGTACGCGGAAGGCGACGGCGTCCCGCACGACGACCTCAAGGCGTTCGAGTTCTTCTCGAAGATCGCCGACGAGAACGCCGACGAGGGCCCGGAGGCGCCGAATGCCGGCGTGGTGGCGAGCGCCTTCACGGCGCTCGGCCGCTACTTCCTCGACGGGATCAAGGGCTCCTACGTCCGCGCGAACGTCGAGCGCGCCTACGACATGTTCAACTACGCGGCGACCTACTACGGCGACCCGAACGCGCAGTACAACCTCGCCCGGCTCTATCTCGACGGCACCGGCGTGACCCAGGACCCGCGCCAGGCGGCACGCTGGTTCAACCTCGCCGCCGAGAAGGGGCATCCGGCGGCGCAAGCGCTGCTCGGCCAGCTCCTGATCAACGGTCAGGGCGTCACGGTGCAGCGCGCCCGGGGCCTCGCCTGGCTGACGCTGGCCCGCGACGCGGCGGACGGGCCGAAGGACCAGTGGATCGTCACTCTGCAGGAGCAGGCGATGGCGGCCGCCACCGAGCGGGACCGGGCCGAGGCCCAGTCCCAGGTCGACGGCTTCTACCGCCGCAGCGCCAAGGGTCGGTGACGAGAACGGGGCAGCGAGCGAAGGGGGACGGCACTCCGCCCCTTCGCCCCCCGCCTCAGCCCTGGCGGGCCGCGATCGCCGTCCGGAACGACGGCCGCTCCAGGATGCCCGTGACGTAGGCCGCGAGCCGCGGCCAGCGCCCGGCATCGACCGTCTCGCCGGCGAGACGCAGATTGTGGAAGCTCGTCGCCACCGAGACGTCGGCGAGGCCGAAGGTCCCGCCGACGAGGAAGTCCCCGTCGATCTGCGCTTCCAGGTAGTCGTAGAGCCGCGGCAGCTCCTCGCCGATGCACTTGGCCACCACGGCCTCGTCGCAGGGCTGGTTCATCATCTTCGGCCGCATCACCCGCTGCACGAAGGGCTTGATCAGGACCGGGAAAAGCTCGGTGTCGCCGAGTTCGTCGAACCAGATCGCCCGGCCGAGATCTTGCGCACCCGCCGGCAGCATCGCCGGCTCCGGATGCTTGCGCTCCAGGTAGTGGATGATCGCCGAGGAATCGGCCAGCAGGAAACCGTCGTCGTCGAGCGCCGGGATCTTGCCGAGCGGGCTCGCCGCCTGGAAGCGCGGATCGGGATCGTGGAAGCGCAGCGGCACGTGCTGGACCTCGACGCCCTTCTCGGCGAGGACGACCAGCACCTTGCGGACGAACGGCGACAGGCTGGTGCCGTAGAGTTTCATCATTCTCTCCCCTTGCGGCGCGAGGCGACCACGGGCGCCATATCGCGCCGAACCGCCGGAAGGACAGCCCCCGGCGGGCCGTCCGGGTGGAATCCGCCCTCGTCCCGCACCATACTCGGAGGATGGCCGGCTCCCGGCCCGGAGCGCGAGGCCGCCTCGTGGACGACACCTTCGAACTGCGCGAGCGGCTGTCGCGGGCCTGGCGGGCGGTCTTCGACAACGCGGTCGAGGCCGGCACCCCGCCCGAGGCGGTCGTCGAGACGATGGCGGCGGTCGCCCATGCACGCTTCGCCGAATTGTTCGGTACGTCGGCCGCGGCGAGCTATCTCGCGCTGCTCGCCGAGCAGATGCGCGACGTCGACCACGACGAGGCCGAGACCCTGATCCGCGGCGAGGTGCCCGGGCCGGCGCCGTTCGACGAAGACATGATGGCGATGGACCCGGCCTTGATCGAGCGCGACCCGGATTGAGGCCGATGCGGGCTCGTGCGCTCGCACACATGACGGATGGAAGGCCGGGAACGCGGGCCGGCATCGGCGATTCCTTGCGGCAGGATCAACCCCGTGCCCTCGCACGAGCCCTGCCATGATCGTTCGACCTCTCGTCGTCGCCGCCGCCTGGGCGGCCTTCTGCTTCACCGCCCAGCCGCACCGGGAGCCGGCCTCACCGCAGGATCCGGTGCTCCTCTCCGGCATCGAGGCCGACCTCGCCAGCCGCCGCTGCGACGGCGTGCGGATCGACGCCCAGCATTTCCGGGCCTTCTCGTCGCAGGCTCAGCTCAACCACGCCGACTTCTTCCAGAAGACCCGCTCCGCCCGTCTCCAGGCGGCCCTCGACGACCTCGACGGCCGGCTCCGCACCGACCGGCAGGCGGCCTGCACGGCGATCTGGGTGGCGTATGGGCCGGGAAGCCGCCTGCAATTGCTGCGGCGGGGGTAGACTGCCTGCGGTCTCGCGCGGCGTCCCACAGGTTCGCCCCCCTCGTGACAGGTCGAACAGGCTTCGAAAGTCGCTTCGGGACGGGGCGGACGGTCACGGCGAGCCGGTCGATCGGCCCGAACGAGAAAGCCCGACCTTTCGGCCGGGCTCCTCGTTCGTCGACGTTGCGCGAGCGGTCAGGCGGTGGCCTGGATCCAGCGGAACAGGTCGCCCTTCGGCGCCGCGCCCACCTTCTGGCCGGCGAGCTCGCCGCCCTTGAACAGCATCAGGGTCGGGATCGACCGGATGCCGTACTTGGCCGAGATCTCCGGGTTCTCGTCGACGTTGACCTTGGCGATCTTCACCCGGCCGTTCATCTCGCTGGAGATCTCCTCCAGCGCCGGGCCGATCGCCCGGCAGGGGCCGCACCACTCGGCCCAGAAATCCACCACCACGGGCTCGTCCGATTGCAGCACGTCCTGCTCGAAGCTCGCGTCGGTCACCTTCACGGTCGCCATCGCCAAAATCCTTTTCTGCGTCCTCAAAGCCGGCCGACGTCGCGGACCGGCCCGCGTGAGGGTGAAGGTAAGAACGGGGCCGGGGCCGATCAAGCTTGACCGCAGAGCCCTCCCCGGTTTCCAGCCCCTTCCCGGCCGACCCGTGCGATGCCGCACCGCCGTTCACGCCAGCGTGTGAAGCGCGGCGGCACAGTCCTCCGGGGTGAGGCGGCGGACGACCGGGCCGGCGGTCCAGACGAGCAGCGGGATCACCGGCCGGTCGGGATAGATGGTCGCGAGGAGGCGCGCGTAGAGCGCGACCTGGGCGGCCTGGCCGCGCGGCGCGGGGGCGCCGTCCCGGGGCGGGCGGCCGGTCTTGAAGTCGACGAGCCAGACCGCCGCGTCGGTCACCGCGATCCGGTCGACCCGGCCGTGCACCGGGCGCGGGACGCCCGCGACCGCGATGCTGCCGGCGAGCGTCACCTCGGCCTGCGCGTCGGGCCCGAACAGGACCGCGAGGCCGGGATCGTCGAGGAGGCGCAGGGCCTCCGCGGCGATGCCGGCGCGCCGGTCGGGATCGAGGCCGGGCGCGCGCGCCGCGACGAAGGCCTCCGCCGCGGCCGGGCGCCGCTCGGGGGCGAGGCTCGGCAGGTGCTCCAGAAGGGCGTGGACCAGCACGCCGCGGCGGCGCGCCGCCGGGTCGCTGGAGCGGGCATCCGAGCGGCGCGGCTCGTCGGCGGCGCCGAGGCCCGACGGGCGCAACGGCGGCAGCGGCTCGGCCTCGGGCACGACCGGCCGGCGGAGCCAGTCCGGCACGGCCTCGGGCTCCGCGACGCCCTCGGGCGCGGCCGGGGCCTCCGGCAGGGCGGCGCCCTCGCGCCAGCTCTCCGCCGGGCCGTAGGGCATCTCGGCGATCTCGACGCCGCCGAACTCCTTCACCAGGCCGCGGCGGATCATCTCGCACCAGGCCTCGGCCGGCGTCTCCTTGTCGTTGCCGGAATAGGGCGCGATCACCAGCCGGTCCTTGGCCCGGGTCATCGCGACGTAGAGCAGGCGGTTATGCTCCTCACCGGCCTTGGCGTGGAGCGCGTCGCGGGCGGCCGCGATCGCCGGGGAGTCATACGCCTTGGCGCTCGACCAGACCGGCACGGTGCTGCCGTCCTTCAGCCGCATCGGGATCAGAGCCGGATCGCGGCCGAGGGCGTCGCAGCCGTCGAGCACCAGCACGAGCGGCGCCTCCAGCCCCTTGGCGCCGTGGACCGTCATCACCCGCACCTCGTCGCGGGCGGAATCGAGGTCGCGCTTCACCGTGTGGCCGCCGGCATCGCGCCCGCCGCTCGGGGCGTAGCGAGAGAGAAAGCCGGTGAGCGAGGGCGCGTCGGGGCCGGCCTCGGCCTGGGCGGCCGCCGTGAGGAAGACGTCGATCGCGTCACCCGCCTCGCCGCCGAGGCGCTGCACCAGGAGCGCCCGGCCGCCGAGCGGCCCGAGCAGCTCGGCATAGAACCCGAACGGCCCGTGCGCCCGGGCGAGCGCCGCCCAGCGATCGAGCGCCGCGACGCCGCGCTCCGCCGCCGGGTCGCCGGCCTCGGCACGGCGGCGCAGGGCCGCGACCAGCGCCTCGGCCGGGTCGCGCCCGGCCGCGATGCCGACGAGATCGTCGTCGGTGAGGCCGACGAGCGGCGTCTTCAGCGCGGTGGCGAGCGTCAGGTCGTCCTGCGGCAGCAGGGCGGCGCGGCCCGCCGCCACGAGGTCGAGGACGGCGATGTGGGCGGCGATGTCGAGGCGGTCCTGGCCCGCCACCGGCACGCCCTCGGCCTTGAGCGCCCGGATCACCCCCTCGAAGGCCGCCGAGCGCTTGCGCACCAGGATCAGCACGTCGCCGGGGCGCCAGACCCGGCCGGATTCGTCGCCCGCGGTGGTCCAGAGCCGCACCGCCTTCGCGACGCGACGGGCGGCCACGAGCGCCGGCGCCCCGGCCTCGATCGCATCGACCGGATGGGTCCAGGCGTCGGGCTCCTCCTCGGCGCTCGGCCGTTCGACCGGCCACAGCTCGATCTGGCCCGGCGCCCGCACCCGGGCGGTGGAATGCACGGTGCCGATCGCGGTGTCGCCGAAGGACAGGCCGCGATAATGGTCCGCGAGGGCGAAGGTGGCATCGACCGCCCGCAGCACGCCGATCGCCGAGCGGAAGGACAGGGTCAGGCCGACATCGGCGAAGGGCAGGCCGGCCGCTTCCGCGTCCCGCCGCCAGGCCCGCCTCGTGGTCTCGAACTCCTCCGGCGCAGCGCCCTGGAAGCTGTAGATCGACTGCTTGGGGTCGCCGACGGCGAAGCGGGTGCGGGCGAGGCCGTTGCCCGCCTCGCGGGCGCCGTCGCCGGCGCAGAAATCCTCGGTGATCCGGCGCAGGATCTCCCATTGCTGCGGGTTGGTGTCCTGCGCCTCGTCGATGAGGACGTGGTCGACGCCGCGGTCGAGCTTGTACAGCACCCAGGCCGAATCGACCCGGGTCAGCAGGTCGAGGGTCTTGTGGATCAGGTCGTCGAAATCGAGGGCGCCGAGGCGCGCCTTCTGGGCCTCCATCCGGCGGTGGATCTCGGCGGCGAGCGTGAACAGGGCCTCGGTGCGGGCAAAGGCCCGGGCGGCCTTGAGGCGGTCGCGAAGGCCCGCGAGCCGCGCCTGCTCGGCGAGCAGGGCCTCCTTGGCGTCGGCCGGGACCGACTTGGTGCCGAGCGACGAGGCGGCGTAGGGGTCGCCCTCGCCCTCGTCCTTGAAGAAGGCCGCGAGCGTCAGCGTCAGCCGGGCCGGGCCGGTGGCGGAGGCGGCGAGCGCCAGGGCGTCGGCGCGCTTCTCGTCGTTGGCCTTGCCGGTGCGGAGCGCCGCGACCAGCCCGGCGAGGTCGGGCCCGCCGTCGAGCATCCGGGCCTCGATCGCCGGCAACGTCTCGTCGGGGGCAAGCCCGAGGGCGTCGCGCAGCGCGGCAAGGCGCGTCGGCACGCCGTCGTGATGGCCGATCAGGCCGCGATTCTGCACCGCCGCGGTCATCGCCCGGCGCAGGGCCTCGCCCGCCGCCTCGGGGGCGACGAGGGCGAGCGCGTCGGCGAGGTGCGGGTGGCGCGTATCGACCGCGTCGGCCAGCACGTTGTCGATCGTCCCGTCGATCGCCTCGCGGGTCTGGGCCTCGTCCAGCACCACGAAGCGGGCCGGCACGTTGGCCTCGAACGGCACGAGGTGCAGCAGCCGCTCGCAGAGCGCGTGCAGGGTCTCGATCTTGAGCCCGCCGGGCGTCTCGACCGCGCGGGCGAAGAGGCGCCGGGCGCGGCGCAGGGTGGCGCCGTCCGGCCTCTCGCCCTCGAGGTCGGTCAGTTCCTCGCGCAGCGCCGCCTCGTCGAGGGTGACCCAGCGCCCGAGGCGCTCGAACACCCGGATCGCCATGTTGGCGGCGGCCGCCTTCGTGAAGGTGAGGCAGAGGATCTTGGCCGGGGCCGCTCCGTGCAGCAGCAGCCGCACCACCCGGTCGGTGAGCACCTTGGTCTTGCCCGCTCCCGCATTGGCCGACACCCAGGCCGAGGCCCGCGGATCGGCGGCGCGCCGCTGCGCCGCCTGCGTCAGCCCGTCGACGACGAAGCCCTCGATACCCATCCCTGCTCCCGCGCGCGGCCACGCCCCATCCTGCCGCGCTCGCATTCAAGGAGGCGTTGCCTCAAGGGCGAACGGGGCGTGCTGCACAGGGATTTCGGGGAGCGTGGCGGCGGGGGCACAGGGATGCCCCGGGCCATCACCGGAGGATCACGGCGGGATCGGCTGCCCGTCCCAGGCGAAGACCCGGCCGGACTCCTCACGCGTCAGCCCCCCGATCACCCGCAGGAGGTGGGTGGCGCTCTCCTCCGGGGTGAACAGGCCTGGGCCGGGCTCGGGGCGGAAGGGCTGCGAGAGGGCGGTCTGCACGGTGCCGGGATGCAGCCCGGCGACGATCAGGTCGGGGTGGGTGCGCGCGGTCTCGACCGCGAGGGTGCGCAGGACCTGGTTCAGCGCCGCCTTGGAGGCCCGGTAGGCGTACCAGCCGCCGAGGCGATTGTCGCCGATCGAGCCGACCCGGGCCGAGAGGGCGGCAAAGACGCTGCGGCCCCGGCGGGGCATCAGCGGCACGAGATGCTTGGCGACGAGGGCCGGGCCCAGCGTGTTGACGGCGAAGACCCGCGCCATGGCGGCCGGATCGAGGGCCCGGATCGCCTTCTCGGGCGCGATGCCCGGCCCGTGCAGGATGCCGCTGGCGACGATGGCGAGCCCGACCGGCCCGGCCTCGCCGAGGTCGCGGGCCGCCGCCATGACCGACTCCTCGTCCGTGACGTCGATCGCCAGGGGCCGCACCCCGTCGGGTTGGGGTGCGGGCGTGCGCGACAGGGCGAAGATCGTGTCGTAGTCCCCTCCCGCCGCGAGCGCCGCGACGAGAGCCCGGCCGACGCCGCCGGAGGCGCCGACGACGACCGCTGCCGGCCCGCGCCCAAGCCCCGGCGCATTCATCGGCAGACCTCGTCGCAGCGCGTGTCGCGCAGGCGGCGCGCCAGCCAAGGCCGGACCGTGAGCGACAGGCGGTAGGCGGCCTCGGCGAAAGGCAGCAGGGGCCGCCACCCGAAGAGCCGCACCTCGACGAGGCGCCCGAACCAGCGCCAGCCTGGAAAGCGTCGCCAGAGCCGCGCGAAGGCCGCGGCCCCCGAGACGAGGCGCCCGTCCGCCTCGCGGACGTGGAACCGGGCCCGGGCGGCGGCGAGGTCGAGGCCGGGTCCGAGATCGGGACGGCCCGGGCCCGCGAGGTCGACGAAGCGCACGCGCTCGGCCCCGGCCCGGCCGCGATAATGCGCGATCTCGCGGCGACAGAGCGGGCAGGCCCCATCGTAGTAGACGGTCAGATCGGCCCCCATCCCACCCCTCGCTGCCGGACGTCTCTCCGTCGCGAGATGGGCGCGGCGCGCCCGCCGTCATGGTGCGGCGGACGCGCGATATGGTCGCGCCGTCGACTTGGCGGTCGGGGGGGGCGAACGCCCCCCGCCCTCACGCCGCCCCGGGCAGCCGGTAATCCCGGAACTGGTCGCGGAGCGCCGTCTTCTGGATCTTGCCGGTGGCGGTATGGGGGATGGCCTGAACCACCACCACGTCGTCGGGCATCCACCACTTGGCGATGCGCGGCGCCATGAAGGCCAGGATGTCGGCCTTGTCGGGGGTGCGGCCCTCCTTGGGCACCACAATGAGGAGCGGGCGCTCGTCCCATTTCGGGTGCTGCACGCCGATCACCGCGGCCTCCGCCACGTCCGGATGGCCGACCGCCAGGTTTTCCAGGTCGATCGAGGAGATCCACTCGCCGCCGGACTTGATCACGTCCTTCGAGCGGTCGGTGATCGCCATGTAGCCGTGCTCGTCGATCGTGGCGACGTCGCCGGTGTCGAAGAAGCCGCGATCGTCGAGGATCGGCTCGTCGGAGCGGAAATAGGCCTTGGCCACCGCGAAGCCCGCGACCTTCAGGCGCCCGAAGGTGGTGCCGTCCCAGGGCAGGTCGCGGTTGTCGTCGTCGGTGAGCCGGAATTCGACGCCGAAGGGGGCGTAGCCCTGCTTCATCTTGAGGTCGAGGCGGGCCTCGCCCTGGAGATGGGCCACCTCGGGCTTGAGCGAGCAGTAGGAGCCGATCGGGCTCATCTCGGTCATGCCCCAGGCATGGTCGACGGTGACGCCGAAATCGCGCTCGAAGCGCTCGGTCATCGCCCGCGGGCAGGCCGAGCCGCCGATCACGACCCGCTTGAGGTGGGTGAGGCGGCTGCCCGTCGCGTCGAGGTGCTGGAGCAGGCCGAGCCACACGGTCGGCACCGCGGCCGTGACGGTGACGCCGGTGCTCTCCAGGATGTCGAGCACCGAGGCGCCGTCGAGCTTCGGGCCCGGCATGACGAGGCCGGCCCCCGACATCGGCGCCGCGAAGGTGAAGCCCCAGGCATTTGCGTGGAACAGCGGCACCACCGGCATCGCCATGTCGTTGGGCGAGAGCGCGATGTAGGCCGGGTTGTTGACCGTGAGCGCGAGCAGCACGTTCGAGCGGTGCGAGTAGAGCACGCCCTTCGGCAGGCCGGTGGTGCCCGACGTGTAGCAGAGCCCGGCCGCCGTGTTCTCGTCGAAGGTCGCCCAGGCGAAGTCGTCGTCGGCCTCCGCCAGCCAGTCCTCGTAGGCGACGGCGTTGCGCAAGGATGTCTGCGGCATGTGGGCGCCGTCGGTGAGCACGACGTAGCGCTCGATCGTCGGCAGCTTGTCGGCCAGGCGCTCGACCAGCGGCAGGAAGGTGAGGTCGAGGAGGAGAATCCGGTCCTCGGCGTGGTTGACGATGTAGGCGATCTGCTCCTCGAACAGCCGCGGGTTGACCGTGTGGTAGATCGCCCCCACGCCGGTGATGCCGTACCAGGCCTCGAGGTGGCGCCAGGTGTTCCAGGCCAGCGTCGCGACCCGGTCGCCGAGGCCGATGCCGTCGGCCGTGAGGCGCTTCGAGAGACGCAGGGCCCGCTGCCGGATCGTGGCGTAGTCGGTCCGGTGCATCGGCCCCTCGACCGAGCGCGAGATCACCGGGCGGGCGCCGTGCTGGAGCGCGGCATAGTCGATGACGCGGTGGATCAGCAGGGGCCAGTCCTGCATCAGGCCGAGCATGGCGTGTCTTCCTTCCCGTGGGGAGCGCGGTCGCGGCCGCGCCCTCGATCGCCGGGGCCTCGTGGACCCACGGTCATGGGAGGGGAGCTTACGGCAGCGGTGCGGAGGCGGCTAGAGCGGCGCCCGCGCGCATCCGGGGATCGTCGGCGCCGATGGATGGCGCCGGGATGGTTCCGATGTAAACTATTCCGATGACCGCCTCCTCTCCCGCCCGGACCCTCGCCGCAGACCCGATGCCGGCCGACGCTCACGCCGGGGCCGATCCGCTGCGGGTCTGGTTCCGCTTCATCCGCCTGCACCGGCGCGTCTCGGCCGCGGTGGCGGCGGAGTTGAAGGCGGTCGGGCTCTCGATCCCGCAATTCGACGCGCTCTCGACCCTGTCGGAGCGGGAGGGCCTGACCCAGCAGGAACTGGCCGAGCGGCTCTACGTCACCAAGGGTAACGTCTCGGGGCTGATCGATCGTCTGGTCGAGGCCGGCCTCGTCGAGCGCCGGCCGATCCCGGGCGACCGGCGCTCGCACGCCCTCCACCTGACCGAGGCCGGGCTGGCGCTGGCGCAATCGGGCATCGCGGCGCAGCGCGCCTACGTCACCCGCACCCTCGGGCGGCTGCCCCCCGGGGACGTGGACGAGCTGGAGCGGGTGGTGCTGGCCTGGCGCGACGCCGCCCGGGCCGATCGCGGCTGAAGCGGGTGCGGGCGGCTCAGCTGACCGTCCGCTTCTCCACGTCGAGGACGACGCCGTTCGGCGTCATCCGCTCGCGGGCGACGAGCCGGTCGCCCGGCAGGAAGACGCCGAGCGGCACGTCCCGGTCCGGCAGCACCACGGTGGCGCTGCGGTTGACGAAGACCAGCACGTGCCGGCGCTGCGGCAGCGAGGCGACGGCCCAGCGCTTGAGCTGGCTGTAATACGGTTCGCGCTTCCAGACCGACGGCTGGCTCGGATCGACCTGGACGTGCAGGAAGCGCGTCGTCGGATCGAGGCTCAGCACCATCTTGGCCTTGTCGGGCTTCCATTCCGGGCCGATCCAGCCTTCCGTCATCCACAGGCAGTGGAAGGCGCGGCAATGGCCGGGCCGCGTCTCGTGGATGCCGCAGCCGCGGCCCGGCTTGGCGTGGCGGCACCACTCGCCGGCCACGCTCTCCACCGCCGGCACGTCGTAGACCTTGCAGCACAGGGTGCAGGCGCCGCAGGCGCGGCCGGGCGCGGGCGTCGAGACGAGTTCGGCGGGGTCGAGCATGCGCGTCGGTCTGACCAGGAATGTGCGGGGGTTCCGCGAGGGCGGCCCGGGTTGTGCGTCGGCATCGCGCCGCTAGTGTGACGGCGCAAGCGAATTCTGCTCCGCCCATCGGGAGCCTCTCCGGTTCCCCGACAAAGAAAGCGATCGCGACGATGCTCTCGAACCTCGCCACCCGCGACGTCGAAACCCTGATCCACCCCTACACCAACCTGGCGGCCTTCCGGCAGACGGGGCCGCTGGTGCTGGAGCGCGGCCACGGCGTCTGGGTCTACGACACCGACGGGCGGCCCTATCTCGAGGGCATGGCCGGCCTGTGGTGCACCGCGCTCGGCTATTCCAACGAGGAGCTGGTCGAGGCCGCCCGCGAGCAGATGGCGCGCCTGCCCTTCACCCACCTGTTTTCCGGCCGCAGCCACGACCCGGCGATCGAGCTCGCCGAGACCCTCAAGGAGCTGGCGCCGATCCCGGTCTCGAAGGTGTTCTTCACCTCGTCCGGCTCGGAGGCCAACGACACCCAGGTCAAGCTGACCTGGTACCTCAACAACGCGCTTGGCCGGCCGCAGAAGAAGAAGATCATCGGCCGGCACAAGGGCTATCACGGCGTCACCGTGGCGTCGGCCTCGCTCACCGGGCTCACCGCCAACCACGCCGACTGGGACCTGCCGCTGCCGGGCTTCCTGCACGCCGCCTGCCCGCACCATTACCGCGGCGCCGAGGCCGGCGAGACCGAGGAGGCCTACTCGGCGCGGCTCGCGGCCGAGCTGGAGGAGATGATCCTGCGCGAGGGCCCCGAGACGGTCGCCGCCTTCATCGCCGAGCCGGTGATGGGTGCGGGCGGCGCCATCGTGCCGCCGAAGGGCTATTTCGCCGCGATCGCGCCGGTGCTCGCCCGCTACGACGTGCGGTTCATCGCCGACGAGGTGATCTGCGGCTTCGGCCGGCTCGGTACCTGGTTCGGCTCCGAGGCCATGGGCATGAAGCCCCACAGCCTGTCCTTCGCCAAGGCGCTGACCTCGGCCTACATGCCGCTCGGCGGCGTCACGGTCGACGAGACGCTCTACCAGGCGATGCAGGACCAGAGCCGCAAGATCGGCACCTTCGGCCACGGCACCACCTATTCGGGCCATCCGGTGGCGAGCGCGGTGGCGCTCAAGACCATCGAGATCTATCGGCGCGACAAGATCATCGAGGGCGCGGCCGAGAAGGCGCCGCACTTCCAGCGCCGCCTGTCTGCCCTGGAGGAGCACCCGCTCGTCGGCGAGGCCAAGGGCCTCGGCCTGATCGGCGGCCTCGAGATCGTCGCCGACAAGGCGACGAAGCGCCAGTACGACCCGAAGGCGGGCGTCGCCGCCCGCTGCGTCGCCTTCGCCCAGGAAGAGGGGCTGATCGTCCGCTTCCTCACCGGCGACCGCGTCGCGGTCTGCCCGCCCCTGGTGATCCGCCCGGACGAGATCGACACCCTGTTCGACCGCCTCGGCACCGCGCTCGACCGCACCCAGGCCTGGATCCGCGAGCAGGGCCTGACGGCCGTCTGATACGATCTCCGGGAGATCCTTTTCCGGAAGTCGTATCGAGAGCCTGCGCGGCGCTTGAGCGAGGCCGGTTTCCGCATCGCGAAGCGGTCGATCGGAAACCGGCTGATCCGGCGTCTCGGACGAAAGACCGCCCGGCCGTTGCGGGCCGGGCCGTTCGACGCGGGGCTCCACGCTCCGCGTCGACCAGGACGACCCTGCGATCCGCCGAGCCGAATGCGTTTTGGACAAGCGCGCGCCAGACGGGGCGGATACGCGTACGAGAGGGCAGGTCCCGGCACATCCCCGCTTCCCTGGTGCCCACGACCACGACCGGCCCCAAGGTCGAACATTACCGTTAGGGATGCCCGTGAGTTCCAGGCCGGGCAACGGCGCCGCTCGGCGCCGCTACCGGCAAGGGATTGCCGGAACACGACAATTGCAGCCCGACCGGCGACCGCAGCCTCGTCCGGGCGATCGGTACCCGCGAAACACAAACGGTAACTTTAAGCAACACTTCACACCTCCCATCCAGATTTCGAACGAAATCTGGTCACAGGAGGACCACACCATGTTTCGCAAGCGGCAGGATGATTTGTGCGGGGCAAAGCTCGCCGCGCTCGACAACTCGCTTGCGATCATCGAGTTCAACCTCGATGGCACCGTGATCACGGCCAACGCCAATTTCCTCGATCAACTCGATTACCGGCTCGACGAGATCGTCGGCCGTCATCACCGGATGTTCCTCGATGACGAGACGTCCAACTCTGCCGAGTACGCAACGTTCTGGGAGACATTACGCAAGGGTCAGTTCTTCGCCGGCGAGTTCCTGCGCGTCGGCAGGAACGGCAAGCGCGTCTGGCTCGAGGCAACCTACAATCCGGTCTTCGATGCGACCGGCAAACCGGTCCGGGTGATGAAGGTCGCCGCCAACATCACCAAGAAGAAGAACGAGGTCAGCCGCCTCCTGACGATGATCGAGGGCATGCCGGTCGCGGTGATGACCGCCGACCCTCACAACGACTTTCGCATCGACTACATGAACGCGATGTCGCGGCACACCCTCGGCCCGCTGGGGCAGTACCTTCCGGTCGCGACGGACCTGATGATCGGGACCTCGATCGACGTGTTCCACAAGAACCCGGCGCACCAGCGCCGGATGCTGGCCGATGCGAGCCGGCTACCGCACCGGACCAAGATCAAGCTCGGACCGGAGACGCTCGACCTCCAGGTCTCGGCGATCATGGGCCCGGACGGCACCTATCTCGGGCCGATGCTGACCTGGGCGGTGGTCACCGCCCAGGTGAACATGGCCTCGGACGTGTCGCAGGTCGTCGGCGCGATGAGCAGCGCGGTCGAGGAGATGCAGCGCTCCGCCAACGGCCTCGGCCAGTCAGCCGATGAGGCACGCGAGCGCGCCGCGACCGTGGCCGCGGGATCCGAGGAGATGACGGCCGCGATCCAGGAGATCTCCGGTCAGGTCGGCCGGGTGTCCGAGCGCGCCCAGCAGATCGCCGCGCAGGCCGAAGCCACCGATTCGACGGTGCGGAGCCTCTCCACCAAGGCCAAGGAGGTCGATTCGGTCGTCGGGATGATCTCCACCATCGCCGACCAGACCAACCTTCTGGCGCTCAATGCCACGATCGAGGCGGCCCGCGCCGGGGCGGCGGGCCGCGGCTTCGCGGTGGTGGCGGCGGAGGTGAAGGAGCTCGCCGGCCAGACCGCCAAGGCCACCGGCGAGATCACCCAGCGCATCGGCGACATCCAGGGAGCGACCGGCGAGGCGGTGGCGGCGATCGCCACGATCAGCGCGGCGGTGGCGGAACTGTCGCGGCTGACGCTCGCCATCGCGAGCGCCGTCGAGGAGCAGGCCGCCTCGACCCAGGAGGTGTCGTCGAACATCGTGGCGGTGGCGGACGCCGCCAACGCCACGCGCCGGATCGCCGAATCGGTCCGGACGGTGTCGGAGAGCCTCGCCGGCCATTCGAGCGGCCTGACGGGCAGCGTCGAGAAGTTTTTGAAGGCGGGCTGAAGCGCCCTTCGAGCCTGAGACCCGGAGAGTCGCTGGAATCTTTTATCCCACCCGCGACCTCATCCTGAGGTCTTGGGTGGGACAGCCGATAAGATGGCTCGCTGCGCGGGTATACTGGTCCGGCACCAGGCGAAGGGAACGGATTTCACCGCTCCCTTCCATCGTTCACAACGGGATGTTGTCGTGCTTCTTCCAGGGCTGCTCGCTCTCCTTGGTGCGGAGCATGGCGAGCGCCCGGGCGATGCGCCGACGGGTCGAGTGCGGCATGATCACCTCGTCGATGTAGCCGCGCTCGGCGGCCACGAAGGGCGACATGAAGCGCTCCTCGTACTCGGCCGTGCGCGCCGCGATCTTCTCCGGGTCGCCGAGGTCCTGGCGGAAGATGATCTCGACCGCGCCCTTGGCGCCCATCACGGCGATCTGGGCGGTCGGCCAGGCGTAGTTCACGTCGCCGCCCACATGCTTGGAGGCCATCACGTCGTAGGCGCCGCCGAAGGCCTTGCGGGTGATGACGGTGACGAGCGGCACCGTCGCCTGGCTGTAGGCGAAGAGCAGCTTGGCGCCGTGCTTGATCAGGCCGCCATATTCCTGCGCGGTGCCCGGCAGGAAGCCCGGCACGTCGACGAAGGTGACGATCGGGATCGAGAACGCGTCGCAGAAGCGGACGAAGCGGGCCGCCTTGCGCGAGGCGTCCGAGTCGAGGACGCCAGCGAGCACCATCGGCTGGTTGGCGACGAAGCCGACGGTGCGGCCCTCGACCCGGGCAAAGCCCGTGATGATGTTGCGGGCATACGCCGCCTGGATCTCGAAGAAGTCGCCCTCGTCGACGACCCGCCGGATCAGCTCGCCCATGTCGTAGGGCTTGTTCGGGTTGTCGGGGATCAGGGTATCGAGGCTGCGGTCGAGGCGGGAGGGATCGTCGAAGCTCTCGATCTCCGGCACGCCGGCCTGGTTGTTGGCCGGCAGGAAGTCCATCAGGCGCCGGATCTGCAGCAGCGCCTCGACGTCGTTCTCGTAGGAGCCGTCGGCGATGGAGGATTTCGAGGTGTGGACCTTGGCGCCGCCGAGCTCTTCCGCCGTCACCACCTCGTTGGTCACGGTCTTGACCACGTCGGGCCCGGTCACGAACATGTAGCTCGTGTCCCGCACCATGAAGATGAAGTCGGTCATCGCCGGCGAGTAGACGTCGCCGCCCGCGCACGGCCCCATGATCACCGAGATCTGCGGGATCACGCCGGACGCCGTGACGTTGCGCTTGAACACCTCGCCGTAGCCGCCGAGCGCCGCAACGCCCTCCTGGATGCGGGCGCCGCCGGCATCGAAGATGCCGATGATCGGGGCGCGCATCTTGAGCGCCATGTCCTGGACCTTGATGATCTTCTGGGCATGCGCCTCGGAGAGCGAGCCACCGAAGACCGTGAAGTCCTTGGAGAAGACGAAGACCGCGCGACCGTTGATGGTGCCCCAGCCGGTGACGACGCCGTCGCCCGGGATCTTCTGGTTCTCCATCCCGAAATCGTTCGAGCGGTGCTGCACGAACATGTCGAACTCTTCGAACGACCCGGAATCGAGGAGGAGCTCGATGCGCTCGCGGGCCGTCAGCTTGCCGCGCTTGTGCTGCGCCGCCACCCGGCTCTCGCCACCGCCGAGCCGGGCCTGCGCACGCCGCTGGTCCAGCCGATCGAGGATGTCCTTCATGCTGTCGCCCGTCCCTGAAGAAATGTCGCCCGCCCGCCGGGAGGCTCCTGGCGCGGGACGTGTCCCGCACCAGACTTGCCCCGAACCAGACTTGGCCGTGCCTGCGGCCTTAGCACGCGCCGGGGCGCTGCGAAAACTCGGTCTTTATGGGCGGGGCGACGCGGGACGAACGCGAAGGGCCGCGCCCTCCCCTGCCGGGACGGCGCGGCCCTCGATCATCCGTGCCGCTCGCGCCGGGCGGGTGCTCGGCGCGAGCCTCGGATCGGTGCTCGTGCCTCAGAGCAGGGCCTGACCCGGCTCCTGCTCGCGGGCGAGGCGCAGCAGGCTCTGGCCGTAATTGGTCTTGGCGAAGAGCTGGCCGCGGGCCACCACCTGCTCGCGGGTGATGAACCCTTGCGTGTAGGCGATCTCCTCCAGGCAGGCGACCTGCATGCCCTGGCGGTGCTGGATGACGCGGACGAACTCGCCGGCTTCCAGCAGGTTGTCGTGGGTGCCGGTATCGAGCCAGGCATAGCCGCGCGACATGCACTCGACGTGGAGCTGGCCGCGGTCGAGATAGGCCTGGTTGACGTCGGTGATCTCGAGCTCGCCGCGGGGCGAGGGCTTCACGGCCGCCGCGATGTCGAGCACCTGGTTGTCGTAGAAGTAGAGGCCGGTCACCGCCCAGGGCGATTCGGGGTTCTTCGGCTTCTCGACGAGCTTGGTGGCGCGGCCGTCCTTGTCGAGGGTGACGACGCCGTAGGCCTCGGGCTGATCGACATGGTAGGCGAAGACCGACGCGCCGGTCTTGCGCGCCTTGGCCTTGGCCAGCAGCTCGCGCATGCCGGCGCCGAAGAACAGGTTGTCGCCGAGCACCAGCGCGACCGAGTCGTCACCGACGAACTCGCGGCCGATGATGAAGGCCTGGGCCAGCCCTTCCGGCTTCGGCTGCAGGGCGTAGGAGATGTTGATTCCGAACTGCTCGCCGGTGCCGAACAGGCGCTTGTAGTTGTCGATATGCTCCGGCGACGAGATCAGCAGGATGTCGCGGATGCCGGCCAGCATCAGCACCGAGATCGGGTAGTAGATCATCGGCTTGTCGTAGACCGGCAGCAGCTGCTTGTTGATCGCCAGCGTCGCCGGATGCAGCCGCGTGCCGGACCCGCCGGCGAGCACGATGCCCTTCATGGTCGAAAACTCCTCAGGCTTGTTTCGCAGCGGGACCGATGAGCTGGTCCAGGATGTCGTCGAGGGCCGCCTGCCACGGGCGCGGCACGAGGCCGAAGGCGGCGGTCAACGTCTCGGTCGACAGCTCGGAATTGGCCGGCCGGGTGACCGGGGTCTTGAAGGCCGTGCTGGGGATCGGTTCGACCGGCACCGCGCGCGCGCCGCGGGCCGCCGCGCCGGCCATGATGGCCTGCGCGAAATCGTACCAGGTCGTCGCCCCGGCATTGACGCAGTGATAGGTGCCGGCGGGCGCCGCCGGATCCTCGGCGAAGCGCAGCGCGATCGCGACCAGCGCCGCCGCGAGGTCGCCGGCCGAGGTCGGGCAGCCGCGCTGGTCGGCGACCACCGTCAGCTTGTCGCGCTCGGCCGAAAGCCGCAGCATCGTCTTGACGAAGTTCGCCCGGTGCGGGCTCACCACCCAGGCGGTGCGGACCACCGCGTGGCGCGGGTTGCCGGTGCGCACCGCCATCTCGCCGGCGGCCTTGCTGGCACCGTAGACGCTGACCGGATGTAGCGGGGCATCGGCGGCGTAGGCGCCGGTCCCCGTCCCGTCGAAGACGTAGTCGGTCGAGACGTGGATCAGCGGGATGCCGGCCTTCGCGGTCTCCGCCGCCAGGTAGGCGGCGCTCAGCGCGTTGAGCCGCCAGGCGGCGGCCACGTCGCTCTCGGCCTTGTCGACCGCCGTGTAGGCGGCGGTGTTGATCACCGCCGCGTAGGGACGCGCGGCGATGGCGCGGGCGACCGCCGCCTCGTCGGTGATGTCCAGCGCCTCCCGGGTGGGGGCGTGGACGACCACGCCCTCCCCGAAGGATTGCCGCTGCAACTCGGTGCCGACCTGGCCGCCGCCGCCGAGGACGAGGATCTCCCGCGTCATGGCTTCACTCCGCGCTCAGGCCGAGGCGCTCGCCGGAATAGCGGCCCTCGCGGATCGGGCGCCACCACGACTCGTTGTCGAGGTACCAGCGCACGGTATCCTCGAGCGCCTGCTCGAAGGTGCGGGAGGGCGTGTAGCCGACCTCGGCCTCGGCCTTGCTCGGGTCGATGGCGTAGCGCCGGTCGTGGCCGGGACGGTCGGTGACGAACTGGATCAGGCGCTCGTGCGGGCCGGCCTCGGGACGGAGACGATCGAAGATCGCGCAGAGCGTCTTGACCACCTCGAGATTGTTGCGCACCGAGCGGCCGCCGAGCAGGTAGGTCTCGCCGATCCGGCCCTTCTCCAGCACCGCGACGAGGCCGCGGGCATGATCCTCGACGTGGATCCAGTCGCGCTCGTTCTGGCCGTCGCCGTAGACCGGGAGGTTCTTGCCCTCCAGGGCGTTGAGGATCATCAGCGGGATCAGCTTCTCGGGGAAGTGCCGCGGCCCGTAATTGTTCGAGCAGTTGGTCACCAGCACCGGCAGGCCGTAGGTCTCGTGCCAGGCACGGGCCAGGTGGTCGGAGGCCGCCTTCGAGGCCGAGTAGGGCGAGCGCGGGTCGTAGCGGCTGTCCTCGGTGAAGAAGCCGCCCGGGGGCAGCGAGCCGTAGACCTCGTCGGTCGAGACGTGGAGGAACCGGAACGCGTCGCGCTCCGCGCCCTGCAGCGTGTTGTAGTAGGCGCGCGCGGCCTCCAGCATCACCTGGGTGCCGACCACGTTGGTGCGGATGAAGGCGCCCGGCCCGGTGATCGAGCGGTCGACATGGCTCTCGGCGGCGAGATGCATCACGGCTTGCGGCCGGAACTCCTCGAAGAGCGTCGAGACCTTCTCGTGGTCGCAGATATCGGCTTCGGCGAAGCGGTGGCGGTTGTCGCCCTTGAGCGGCATCAGCGAGATCGGGTTCGCCGCGTAGGTGAGCGCGTCGAGGGTCAGGACCTCGTGGCCGAGCTCCCGGACGAGGTGGAGGACCAGGGCCGAGCCGATGAAGCCGCAGCCGCCCGTGACGAGGATGCGCATGGGGTAGGTGATCTCCGGAAGAATGAGGGGTTGGCGACCGCGGATCGTCAGAACAGGGCGGGCAGGTCGGCGAAGCGGGGCGCGACCTTGTCCTTGGCCGAGAGCTGGGCCTCGGCCTCGCTCACCGGCCAGTCGATGCCGAGATCGGGGTCGTTCCACAGCACGGCGCCGTCGTGGTCCGGACTATAGACGCCGCCGGCGACCTTGTAGGCCACCATCGTATCGGGCTCGAGGGTGCAGAAGCCGTGGCCGAACCCGATCGGCACGTAGAGCTGATGACCGTTCTCGGCGTCGAGACGTGCGGCGACGTGCCGGCCGTAGGTGGGCGAGTCCCGGCGCAGGTCGACCGCGACGTCGAGGATCGCGCCGGAGAGGACGCGGATCAGCTTGGCCTGGGCGAAGGGATGGCGCTGGAAGTGCAGGCCGCGGACGGTGCCCTGTTGCGCCGAGAAGGACTGGTTGTCCTGGATGAAGTGGTCCTCGACGCCGTGGGCGGCCAGGATGTCGGCCCGGTAGGTCTCCGAGAACCAGCCGCGGGCATCGCCGTGCCGCTTGGGGATCACGAGCTTCACTGCCGGGATCGCCTGATCGATGACCTGCATTCTTGCCCACCTTCCGATATGACGCGGCGGATTCGTCCGGCGGCTCATGACCGGCAATCGTGGCACGAGCACGTCGGCCCACGGCGGGACGATCCGGGTTCCCGCAGCCTCTACTTCGCGGATGCGAGATGGGCAAGGCCGGACGAGGCTTGGGGCCGCGGGGCGGAGACGATCCGCAACAGGCTTCCGCACAGTCCCGGTGCCCCGGCACGGAGACCCCGCCTCCCGACACCGGCAGGATTTTGGAACAATCGGAGCAATATTTGGGACGGACCCGCGAGACAGTCGAACGACTGAGACCGAGCCCATCGTCGGGAGCGCGAATGCCGCTCCCGATGGAGACGACAGGCTTGGTCGCCACCAGAAAGACCCGGCCTGTGGCTCTCAGGCATCACCCAGGGCGCCAGGGTGTCGACACCCGATCGGGCGCCGACACGATCTCACGCAGCCGCCAGAACCGCCGCGATCGCTTCCAGGGCAGCCTCGGCCGCCGCCCCGTCCGGACCGCCGGCCTGGGCCATGTCGCGGCGACCGCCGCCGCCCTTGCCGCCGAGCCGCTCGGAGCCCGCCCGCACCAGGGCGACGGCGTCGAACCGGCCGGTCAGATCCTCGGTCACGCCGACGACGAGGCCGGCCTTGCCGTCGGGCGCCACGCCCACGATCGCGACGATCCCGGAGCCGAGCCGCTTCTTGCCCTCGTCGGCGAGGCTCTTGAGGTCGCGCATCTCGACGCCCTGCACGACCCGGGCCATCAGCTTGGTGCCGGCGACCTCGCGCACGCCGTCGTCGCCGCCACCGGCCGCGCCCCCGCCCATGGCGAGCTTGCGGCGCGCGTCGGCGAGTTCCCGCTCCATCCGGCGGCGCTCCTCGAGCAGGCTCGCCAGGCGCTCGGGCGCCTCGGCCACCGGGGCCTTGAGCAGGGCGGCGATCGCCGCCAGCTGGCGGCTCTCCCCCGCGAGATGGCGGCGGGCGGCGTCGCCCGTCATCGCCTCGATCCGGCGCACGCCGGCGCCGACGGCGCTGTCGCCGAGGATCGTCACGACGCCGATATCGCCGGTGCGCCCGACATGGGTACCGCCGCACAGCTCGACCGAGAAGGTCTTCGGGCGGCCGTCGGCGGCCTCGTCGCGGCCCATCGAGACCACCCGGACCTCCTCGCCGTACTTCTCGCCGAACAGCGCGCGGGCGCCCGACGCGATGGCGTCGTCGACCGCCATCAGCTTGGTCACCACCGGCTCGTTCTGGAGCAGCACCCGGTTGGCGATCTCCTCGACCCGGGCCAGCTCCTCGGCCTCGATCGGCTTCGGATGGCTGATGTCGAAGCGCAGGCGCTCGGGGGCGACGAGGGAGCCCTTCTGGGCGACGTGGTCGCCGAGCACCTGGCGCAGGGCCTCGTGCAGGAGGTGGGTGGCCGAGTGGTTGGCGCGGATCGCCGAGCGGCGGCCGTGATCGACCTTCAGCTCGACCGGCTGATTGAGGGTCAGGCTCCCCTCCTCCACCGCGACGTGGTGGACGAAGAGGTCGCCGAGCTTCTTTTCGGTCGCGGTCACCCGGGCGCGCAGGCCCTGGCCGCTGACCAGGCCGGTATCACCGACCTGGCCGCCGGACTCGCCGTAGAACGGGGTCTGGGTGACGACGAGGAGGCCTTCCTCGCCGGCCCGGATCGCCTCGACCTCGGCGCCACCCTTGACCAGCGCGGTGACGACCGCCTCGGCACCTTCCGTGTCGTAGCCGAGGAACTCGGTGGCGCCGGTGCGCTCGCGCAAGCCGTACCACAGGGTCTCGGTGGCGGCCTCGCCCGAGCCCGTCCAGGCCGCCCGCGCCGCTTCGCGCTGGCGCTGCATCGCGGCCGTGAAGCCGTCCGTGTCGACCGTGATGCCGCGGGACTTGAGCGCGTCCTGGGTCAGGTCGAGGGGGAAGCCGTAGGTGTCGTAGAGCGTGAAGGCGGTCTCGCCCGACAGGCTCTGGCCGTCCGAGAGGTCGCGGGTCTCGGCGTCGAGGATCGAGAGGCCGCGCTCCAGGGTACGGCGGAAGCGGGTCTCTTCGAGACGCAGGGTCTCGGCGATCAGGCTCTCGGCCCGCGCCAGTTCGGGATAGGCCTGGCCCATCTCGCGCACCAGCGTCGGCACGAGGCGGTACATCATCGGGTCGCGCGAGCCGAGGAGCTGGGCGTGGCGCATGGCCCGGCGCATGATCCGGCGCAGCACGTAGCCGCGGCCCTCGTTGCTCGGCAGCACCCCGTCGGCGACGAGGAAGGACGAGGCGCGCAGGTGGTCGGCGATCACCCGGTAGGACGCCGTCTGCTTGCCCTCCGGCGCCCGGCCGACCTGATGCGCCACGGCGTCGATCAGGCTGCGGAAGAGGTCGGTGTCGTAGTTGCTCTTCACGCCCTGGAGGATCGCCGCCATGCGCTCGAGGCCCATGCCGGTATCGATCGAGGGACGCGGCAGGCCGACCCGGTTGCCCGGCTCGATCTGCTCGTACTGCATGAACACGAGGTTCCAGAATTCGAGGAAGCGGTCGCCGTCCTCCTCCGGGCTGCCGGGCGGACCGCCCCAGAGTTCCGGACCCTGATCGATGAAGATCTCCGAGCACGGGCCGCACGGGCCGGTATCGCCCATCTGCCAGAAATTGTCGGAGGTCGGGATGCGGATGATGCGGTCGTCGGAGAAGCCGGCGATCTTGCGCCACAGGGCGGCGGCGTCGTCGTCGTCGGCGTAGACCGTGACGAGCAGCTTCTCGGGCGAGAGCCCGAATTCCTTGGTGACGAGGTTCCAGGCCAGCTCGATCGCCAGCGGCTTGAAATAGTCGCCGAACGAGAAGTTGCCCAACATCTCGAAGAAGGTGTGGTGGCGCGCCGTGTACCCGACGTTGTCGAGGTCGTTGTGCTTGCCGCCGGCGCGCACGCATTTCTGGGCGGTGGTGGCGCGCTGGTAGGGCCGCTTCTCGACGCCGGTGAAGACGTTCTTGAACTGCACCATGCCGGCGTTGGTGAACATCAACGTCGGGTCGTTGCGCGGCACCAGCGGCGAGGACGGCACCACCTCGTGACCGTGCTTGGCGAAGTAGTCCAGGAAGGTGGACCGGATCTCGTTGACGCCACTCATGGGAAGAATCGTCTCTGCGGAAGGCGGGCCGGGCGGGCGGGCGTGAAAACGGGGCGCACCGGCGGGCGGCCCGCGGATGCATCCGCGTGTCTTTAGTCACGCGCTCCCCCCGTGTCGAGGCGGAGCGCCGCCGCTATGTGCGTGGGAAGCAAGCGCGGCCGCCGGCCCGCCGGCAGATTCCTCGTTCCGGGACTTGTGCTTCGATGACCGACGAAATCCGTCTCCTCGCCCTCTCGGCCGCCCTCGGCTTCGCGCACATCATGGCCGCCTCGACCGCGGGCCTCGCCCAGCGCGGCGGCCTGACCTGGGCGGCGGGCAACCGCGAGAGCGAGGGCGAGGTCACCGGGGCCGCCGCCCGGCTGAAGCGGGCCTCGGCCAACTTCTTCGAGACCTTCCCGCTCTTCGCCGCCCTGGTGCTGGCGGCAGCCGTCTCGGGCCGCCAGGGCGGCGCGGTGGCGTGGGGGGCACAGCTCTACTTCTGGGCCCGGCTCCTCTACCTGCCGATCTACGGCTTCGGCATCCCGTGGATCCGCACCCTCGTCTGGGGCGTGGCGATCGTCGGCATCGGCTTCGTGTTTGCCGGGCTGTTCGGCTGGGCGGGGCCGGGGGCACCGTAAGTGAGCAGGCCGTCCGGCAGCCGATCGAGGCGCGGGTTTCCCCTCTCCCCGCGGGAGGGAAGAGGCCTGAGCTCCGAAGGGGCTCAGGTAGCCCGAAGGGCGAAGGTGAGGGGGTGTTTCCGGAGGAGTCTCTTCCCGGACCCACCCCCTCACCCTCGCTCCGGCTTGCGCCTGCGCTTGCCGGCTACACGACAGGGTGTAGCCGGCCCTCTCCCCGCCCGCGGGGAGAGGGGGATACGCGCGCCTTTATTGGGTCCTTGACAGCCCCGCGGAACAGAAAAAGGGCCGCCGCGCTCGTCGCGCGGCGGCCCCGGATGTCGTCAGAACCGATCCGTCGGGATCAGGCCGACCCCTCGTCGAGGTCGTCGGCCGTCGGCGTCGCGTTCTCAAGGATCTTATCGGCCACGAGGCCCGAATTCTGCCGGATCGAAGCCTCGATCTTGTTGGCGATGTCGGGATTGTCGCGCAGGAAGCCCTTCGAGTTCTCGCGGCCCTGGCCAAGGCGCTGGCTGTCGTAGGAGAACCAGGCGCCCGACTTCTCGACGATGCCGGCCTTGACGCCGAGGTCGATCAGCTCGCCGACCTTCGACACGCCCTCGCCGAACATGATGTCGAACTCGACCTGCTTGAACGGCGGCGCCACCTTGTTCTTGACCACCTTGACCCGGACGCTGTTGCCGATCGGCTGGTCGCGGTCCTTCAGGGTCGAGATGCGGCGGATGTCGAGGCGGACCGAGGCGTAGAACTTCAGTGCGTTGCCGCCCGTCGTGGTCTCGGGGCTGCCGTACATCACGCCGATCTTCATCCGGATCTGGTTGATGAAGATGACCATGCAGTTCGAGCGCGAGATCGAGCCGGTGAGCTTGCGCAGGGCCTGGCTCATCAGGCGGGCCTGGAGGCCCGGCTGCTGGTCGCCCATCTCGCCCTCGATCTCGGCCCGCGGGGTCAGCGCCGCCACCGAATCGACCACCAGGATGTCGATGGCGCCGGAGCGCACCAGGGTGTCGGTGATCTCCAGCGCCTGCTCGCCGGTATCGGGCTGGGAGATCAGGAGGTCGTCGAGGTTGACGCCGAGCTTGCGGGCATAGACCGGATCGAGGGCGTGCTCGGCATCCACGAAGGCGCAGACGCCGCCCTTCTTCTGGGCCTCGGCGATGGTGTGGAGCGCGAGGGTGGTCTTGCCGGAGGATTCCGGCCCGTAGATCTCGATCACGCGGCCGCGCGGCAGGCCGCCGACGCCGAGCGCGATGTCGAGGCCGAGCGAGCCGGTCGAGACGACCTCGACCTCCTGCACCTTGTCGCCCTTGCCGAGCCGCATGATCGAGCCCTTGCCGAAGGCGCGCTCGATCTGGGCGAGGGCGGCGTCGATCGCCTTCGACTTGTCTTTGTCCATGGTCGGGTTTTCCACCAGTCGCATCTGGGGCTGAGCCATCTCGGCGGGTCCTTATGGCAGGAGGGGCGACAAGTCTCAATCGCGCGGCTGGGATTTATGTACCTGTTTTGTTCTCTTCCGGCAAGGGCGGGAGGGGCATTCATCGAGGCATTTTCGGGGGATCAGGCGCCGTCGAGGGCCCGGAGCAGGTTGGCGTTCGACCAGGACGGCCAGCCGGTCCCGGCGAAGTCGCGGTCGTGGCTCCAGATGTCGGCGTCCAGCAGCCAGGCGCAGGCGAGGACATGCGCGTCCGACGTCGAGCCGTTGCGGGAGGCGACGGCGTCGGAGAGGACGCCGGCCGCGCTCTCGATTCGGTCGGAGTAGTACGAGGCATCAATGACATCGATCCCGGCGAGAATCACACCCGCGCGCACAGGTGCTCCCGCCGGGAGATCCGGAACACTCAGCAGGACCCGCTGGACCTTCTCCGCAACGCGGGCGGATGTCGCTACGAGCCGTCGATCGGCAAGTGCGTCGAAGACCGACACGGAGCGGCACCCCAAGGCGGCACTCAAGACGATGTTGGTATCGACGACCGGCATGCTGGAAGGCCGTCGCAGAGGAAGATCCGCGTCGGCAGACCTCTCCGTCACTCGGCGCCGCGCTCGGCCAGCAGCCGATCAATGGCAGCGTTCTCTTCGGGAGTATACTTTTCCGCATCCGCCCGAATATCGGCTATCACCTTGCGCATATACTCCGGAGATGCCTGGTGGATCGGCAACAGAATGCCGACGGTCGCGGTGCCGTTCTTGATCGGCATCGCATGCGGCAGCGCCTGGATCGCGCCGGCCGACATCGTCTGGAGTTCGCGCATGCTGATCGCGGTCTTCATGGCCACCCCCTGGTTACATACATGGATGTAAGTCCCGCAGGCGGCGGCCACGAGCACGGCGATCCGGACGCCCTCACCCCGCCATCGTGGTCTTCACCGTCTCGACGAGCTGCTTCAGGCTGAACGGCTTGGGCAGGAAGTTGAACTCCTCGCCGTCGGGCAGGTTCTTGCGGAAGGCGTCCTCGGCGTAGCCGGAGACGAAGATCACCTTGAGCGAGGGGTGGCCCTTGCGCAATTCGCGCAGCAGGGTCGGGCCGTCCATCTCGGGCATCACCACGTCGGAGACGACGAGGTCCACCGGCACGTCGCGCTCCTCCATGATCTGCAGGGCCTCGAGGCCCGAGGCCGCCTCGAGCACGGTGTAGCCGCGGGCGGTGAGCGCCCGGGCATTGACCGCGCGGACGGGATCCTCGTCCTCGACCAGCAGGATCGTGCCGTGGCCGGTGAGGTCGCGGGCCGGCGGCTTCTGGGCCTCCGCGGCGGATGCCGGAGCCGGGGCGCCGCCGGCGGCGGGTGCGGGCAGGTCCGCCGAGACCTCGGGGACCTCCGCCTCCGGAACGGGGACGTGGCGGGGCAGATAGATGGCGAAGACCGTGCCCTGGCCGATGGTCGAGCGCACGTCGATGTAGCCGCCGGACTGCTTGACGATGCCGAACACCGTCGAGAGACCCAGGCCCGTGCCCTTGTTGACCTCCTTGGTGGTGAAGAACGGCTCGAAGATTTTTTCCATCACCTCCGGGGTCATGCCGGTGCCGGTGTCGCTGACCTCGATGAGGACGTGGTCGGCGCCCGGCAGGCCGTTGAGGCGCAAGGCACCGACGGCTTCCGCGGCCATGTTGGCGGTGCGGATCAGCAGGCGCCCGCCCTCCGGCATCGCGTCGCGGGC
>NZ_JTHF01000279.1 GCF_001043895.1 Methylobacterium indicum | reverse complement strand
GCCTCGTAGTCGGGGAAGACGCGTGCCGAGAGGAAGCGCTCGCGCAGGTACAGCCAGATGCGTTCGACCGGGTTGAGTTCGGGGCTGTAGGCGGGCAGCCGCACCAGCGTCACGGCGTCGGGCACGCGCAGATCCTTGGCAATGTGCCAGCCTGCCCCGTCCAGCACCACGACGGCCTGCGTGTCCGGCTCGAGCGTGGCCGCAAACTGCGCCAGGAACAGGCTCATCGCCTCGGTCGAGACGCGCGGCAACACCAGACCGAACGCCGAGCCGGTCTGCGGCTCGACGGCGGCAAAGATGTAAGCGGACTGGAAGCGGCCGTCGCAGCGTCCCGCCGGACGCTGGCCGCGCATCCACCAGCGATGGCCGCTGCGCCCCTTCTGCCCGACCCGAGCCTCGTCCATGAAGAAGAGACGGATCTGCCGGCCGGGATGGGCCTCGGCGGCGCTCGTTAGAGCTGCGCGGAGCCCCTTTTTGCGAAGGCCTGCGCAGCCTTGGCGTCGCGCTGCGGGTGAACCGGGCGGGTCTTCTGCTTCGACAAGCCCAGCCGGCGCACCAGGCGCGACATCGACTGGGGCAGCATGGTCTTGCCGAAGCGGGCCTCGATGAAGCGGCACAGGTCCGGCAGGGTCCAGCTGGCGGGCTCGCCCCGGTCGGGATCGGGCCCCCGCAGGATGTGGTGGACCAGCACCGCCTGCTCGCCCTCGCTCAGACGCTCTGGCCGGCGGCCGGGCGGGCGGTCGATCAAACCGGCCAGCCCCTCGGCGTTGAAGCGCTTGACGGCATCGCACAGCGCCTGTCGCTCGATGCCAGCGGCCCGCGCCGCTTCCGCCCGGCTCATGCCATCAAGCGCGTTGGCGACCGCCAGCAGGCGCAGAGCTGTCCGCCGACGCGGCTCCCGCTTGGCTTGCTGCCGGAGCTCGGTGGCTGTGGCCACGTCACTCCGGATCTCGACGGCTCGCGTCACAGGCTCCTCCCCGGTCCAGGGAGGCAGTGAATCACCTCCACAAGCCGGTGAAAACCCCAACGAGTCAAAACCTAAGCGCGGCGGTATAA
>NZ_JTHF01000278.1 GCF_001043895.1 Methylobacterium indicum | reverse complement strand
GCCGGCGGCGGCGTTGAGGGCGACGAGCTTGCCGGCGGTGTCGATCGTGGCGCGATAGGTCGCGTTCATCGGGCCCCGGAAGAAGGTGTCGATCTCGGCCTGGCTCGGGAGGCCCTTGAGGCGGGCCCAGTCGGTCCGGAAGGCCGCGACCTTGGCGGTCAGGCTCCCGAAGATCTCCCGCTCGGCCTCCGAGCTGATCAGCCCCCGGTAGCGGTCCATCCGCTCGCCGAGTGCCGCGTCGAGCTCGGAAAAGTTCTTGGTCGCGAGGGTCTTCTCGGCCTCGCCGTCGGCGGTGATGAAGCGGAACTGCCAGAGCCGGGCCCGCATCACCAGGGCGTTGATCGCGTGCGCCTCGTTGATCGAGGGCACCGCGTCGTCGGCCAGGGTGGCGATGCGGGTCTCGATCGAGCCGAGCTTCCACAGGGAGAGGCCGCCCTGGGCCAGGGTGAGCAGCAGGAGGATCCCGAACAGGCCGGTCAGGCCGCTCTTCAGGGATAGACGCATGGGACAAGCCGTGGGTGAGCGATCGTCAGACGCCATTCTTGTCGCACCTGCATCGCTAAAATTTTATTAATGCATCGCAGCGTCGAAATGAAGGAAAAGAAATGGATAGGGAAAGACGAGATCAATTCTTGCTCACTTGATAGCGCCCGACCGAGCGCAATGACCGAACGGAACGCGTCGGACCGCCGAAAGCAGAGCCCCCGGTTCGCCGGGCCCGCCCCTCTCATCCGGCATCTTCCCCTCGGTCAGACGAGGACGCCCGGCCCGGCCGCCTTCGGCCACGGTGCCGCCCCTCCGACCTTTCGCCAGTGGATTTCCGCCCCCGTCCCGTGCGACCCCGTGGGACCCGGCGGGACGGCGCGGAGCCCCGCGCGCCCGGCCGCGGCCCCAGACGTCCACCGGGAGCGACGCCGATGATGCCCGAACTGCGCGTGCTGTACTTCGAGGACCTGAGCGTCGGGCTGTCCGAGACGCTGTCGAAGACCATCGCGACCTCCGACGTGGTGGGCTTTGCCGAGATCACCGGCGACCGCAACCCGATCCATCTCTCCGAGCACTTCGCCGCCCGCACCCCGTTCGGCACCCGCATCGCCCACGGCCTCTACACCGCCGGGCTGATCTCGGCGGTGCTCGGCACCCGCCTGCCCGGCCCGGGCGCGATCTACATCAGCCAGAGCCTCAACTTCCGCGCGCCGGTGCGCATCGGCGACACGGTGGACGTCACCGTCGAGGTGGCCGAGCTGGTGCCGGAGCGCCGCCGCGCCCGCCTGACCTGCACCTGCTCGGTCAACGGCGAGACGGTGCTGGACGGCGAGGCCCTGGTGAAGGTACCGACCAAGGCCGAGGCCGACCCGCTCGCCGCCCGCAAGGGCTGATCCCCATACGTCCTGGCACCCGCCAGGGCCGAAACCCGGACCGCATGACGCCGATCCCCGTCGACGACCCCGCCGACCCGCGCCTGTCCGCCTACACGCAGATGCGCGAGCGCGACCTCGTCGGGCGCGAGGGCCGGTTCATCGCCGAGGGCGAGGTGGTGCTGCGGGTGCTGCTCTCGGGCGCCGCCCGGTTCCGGATCGAGTCGGTGCTCGTCTCGCCCGAGCGGCTGCCCGGGCTGGCGCCGGCGCTCGCCGGCCTCGACGCCCCGGTCTACGTCGCCGCGAAACCCGTGATGGGGGCGGTGGCGGGCTTCCCGATCCATCGCGGCGTGCTGGCGGTGGGCCTGCGCGGGCCCGAGCCCGACCCCGACGCCCTGGTGCCGGCGGGCCCGGCCCTGCTCGTCGGCCTCGTGGGCCTTGCCAACCACGACAATGTCGGCGGGCTGTTTCGCAACGCCGCCGCCTTCGGGGCCGACGCGGTGCTGCTCGATGCGGAAACCTGCGACCCGCTCTACCGCAAGGCGATCCGGGTCTCGGCCGGCACCAGCCTGACCGTCCCCTTCGCCCGGCTCCCCACCGGCGACGCCCTCCTCGCTCTGTGCGAGCGCCACCGGCTCACGCCGCTCGCCCTCTCGCCCCGGGGCGAGGATATCGGGCGCTTGCCGCCCCTGCCCCGGGCGCTCCTCCTGCTCGGCACCGAGGGCCCCGGCCTGCCCGAGGCGCTGATGGCCCGCGCCCGCCGCGTGGCGATCCCGATGGCGCCGGGGGTCGATTCGCTCAACGTGGCGGTCGCGGGGGCGGTGGCGTTGCACCGGCTCGGGGGTGAGCGGTTGGCGCCGATCTGACCGGGCGGCAACGCCAAGGACCGCGCAGCAGACCGCCCGTCAACGCTCCGCCACACCCGCCGAAAAACCCCCGCCTTCCCCCGCCGCGACAATGCGCAACCATTGCCGACTCACCGTCGCGCACCACAACTAGGCCGTACGCACGGACATGCGTTTCGGTCTGGCAGGAGGTGGAGCGTTGTTGCAGCCGCGGGATGGGTACCGCACCCTGTCGGGGCGGCGGGCGGTGGTGGTCGGAGCGGGGCCGGGCGGCCTCGCGGTGGCGCTCATGCTCGCGCGCGACGGCGTGCAGGTGACGGTGATCGAGAAGGAGGAGTGCGTCGGCGGGCGCACCCGCACGGTGACCGCGCCGGGCGGCTACAGGTTCGACATCGGGCCGACCTTCTTCCTCTATCCGCGCATCCTGGCCGACATCTTCGAATCCTGCGGCGAGCGGCTGGAGGACCACCTCACCCTCGAGCGGCTCGATCCGCAATACCACCTCGTGTTCGAGGGCGGCGGGGAGATCAAGGCGACGCCGGACGTCGAGCGGCTCGAGGCCGAGATCGCCCGCATCGCCCCCGACGACGCGAAGAACGTCCGCCGCTTCCTCGAGGACAACCGCCACAAGCTCGCGGCCTTCATCCCGGTGCTGCAGCAGGCCTGCGACTCGCTCCGCAGCTTCGCCTCCCCGGCGATGCTGGCGGCCCTGCCCCTCCTGCGCCCGCACGCCACCGTCGACCGCGACCTGGCGCGCTACTTCAAGGACCCGCGGGTCCGCCTCGCCTTCTCGTTCCAGACCAAATATCTCGGGATGTCGCCGTTCCGGTGCCCGAGCCTGTTCACCATCCTGAGCTTCCTCGAATACGAGCACGGGGTCTATCACCCGGTGGGCGGCTGCGGCGCGGTGTCGGAGGCGATGGCGGGGCTCGCCCGCCGCATGGGCGTCGAGATCAGGCTCGGCACCTCGGTCGACCGGGTGCTGTTCGAGGGCAAGCGCGCGGTGGGGGTCGAGGCCGGGGGCGAGCGCATCCATGCCGATGCGGTCGTCATCAACGGCGACTTCGCCAAGGTCGTGCCCGAGCTCGTCCCCGAGGCGCGCCGGCCGCGCTGGCGGGACGCCAAGGTGGCGAAGGCCCGGCTCTCCTGCTCGACCTACATGCTCTATCTCGGCATCGAGGGGCCGATGCCCGAGAGCCTCGGCCACCACACCATCCTGCTGTCGGAGGATTACGCCCGCAACATCCGCGAGGTCTCGGACGGGGTGCTGCCGATGCAGCCCTCGGTCTACGTCCAGCATGCCGGCTACACAGACGGCGGCATGGCGCCCCCCGGCCATACCAGCCTCTACGTGCTGGTGCCGGTGCCGAACCTGCGCGCCGGGATCGACTGGGCGAGCGTCGGCCCCTCCTACCGGGCGCTGGTGCTCAAGCGGCTGGAGAAGCTCGGGCTCACCGACATCGAATCGCGCATCCGCTACGAGCGCGTGGTCGACCCGACCCAGTGGCGCGACGAGTTCGACGTGTACGAGGGCGCGACCTTCAACCTGTCGCACGACCTCCTGCAGATGCTCTACTTCCGGCCCCACAATCGCTTCGGGCCCGGCCTCTACCTCGTCGGCGGCGGCACCCATCCGGGCTCCGGCCTGCCGGTGATCTACGAGGGCGCCCGCATCACCGCCCGGCTGATGGCCGAGGACCTGGCCGTCGGGACGGTGCCCGCCCGCGGCATGCCGCTCGCGGCCTCTCCGAGCCTCGGGGAGGCCTCGTGAGGGGCCCTCTCGCGCTGGTCGCGCTTCTGGCCCTGGCGGGGCCGGTTTCGGCCGCCGATCTCGCGATCGAGGTCGACGGGGTCGAGCCCGGCGCCGGTCGGGTCTTCGTCGCGCTCTGCACTGGGTCGCTCGCCGAGGAATCCTGCCGCATCGGCCAGAACGGGCCGGCCTCGGCCCCGAGCCTGCGCTTCGGCTTCACCGACGTGCCGCCGGGCAGCTACGCGGTGGCGGCGTTCCAGGACCTCGACGGCGACGGGCGCCTCGGCCGGACGCAACTCGGCCTGCCGACCGAACCCTACGGCTTCTCGAACGGCGCCGGCCGGCGCGGCCGGCCGGACTTCGCCGCCGCCGCCTTCCGCCTCGCCGGACCGGGCGCGTCGCTGCGGGTGCGGCTCGCCCGCGCCCTGCCGGCCCGGTAGGGCCCGCTCCGGGTGGTTCTCCCCCGCACCGGCGCGCCTCCCTCGGAATGCCGCAAAGCCCTGCTGTTCTGGGCGTCATGACGGATGACCCCGCGGCGACGCTCCGCGACCTCGCCTTCTCGTACCGCCGCCGGCGGGTCCTCGATCGCGTCGACCTCGATCTCGCGCGCGGCGAGACCGTGGCGCTGCTCGGCCCCAACGGCGCCGGCAAGTCCTCGCTGATGCGGCTGCTCGCCGGCCGCCTCGTCCCGGAGCGCGGCAGCGTGCGGGTCGCGGGCGGCGATCCCGGGCGCGACCCGGCGGTGCGGCGCGCCATCGCCTGGGTGCCGCAGGAGATCGCCCTCTACCCGCGGCTCACCGTGCGGGAGAACCTCGAGGTCTTCGCCCGCCTCATCGGCCTGCCCCGGGCGGCCCGGGCGCCGGCGGTGGCCCGGGCGCTGGCGCGGACCGGCCTCGAGGACGTCGCCGCCCGCCTCGTCGGCGTGCTCTCGGGCGGCTACCAGCGCCGGGCCAACATCGCGGCCGCCCTCCTCGGCGAGCCCGCCCTCGTCCTCCTCGACGAGCCGACGCAGGGCGTCGACCAGGCCGCCCGGGCGGCGATCCACGCGGTGCTCGAGCGCCTGCCGGCGGCCGGCGCCGCGCTGCTCGTCGCCACCCACGACTTCGCCGAGGCCGAGCGCCTCGCCGACCGGGTCCTGGTGCTCCAGGACGGGCGCATCCGCCTCGACGGGCGCCTCGCCGACCTGCTCGCGCGCCTGCGGGCCGGCCCGCCCGAGCACGAGGTGGCGCTCGCCGAGGCCGCCGGGCCCGGGGCGGCGGCCGCCCTGCGCCAGGCCGGCTTCCATCCGGCCTCGCCGCTCGTCTGGCAGACCGGCCGGCGGGCCGGCGACGCGGTGGCGGGCGGGCGCGACGGCGCGGCGCTCCTCGCCCATCTGCGCCGCCACGGCGTGCCGGTGCGGGAGATCCGGGTGCGCGAGCCGGGGCTCGACGTGCTCTACCGCGACGTGACGGCGGGGGACGCCACTGCCAACCACCCCCGCCCCCCCGTGGAGGCCGTGGCATGATCGTCGCCGCGTTCCGGGTGATGCTGCTCACCCTCTGGCGCGACCGGGCCGCCCTGGTGATGGCCTTCGTGCTGCCGACCGTGATCTTCTGCGTCTTCGCGGCGATCTTCTCCGGCGCCGTCGGCGAGCGGATCCGCATCCAGGTCGGGCTCCTCGACCAGGCCCGCACCGCCACGACCGGACGGCTCGTCGCCGCCCTCGAGGCCGACCCGGCGCTGCGCACGACGCGCCTCGACGGCGACCCCGTGACGGCGGTGCGCCGGGGCGAGGTCGACGTCGCCCTGGTGCTGCGCGGCGACCTCGCCGCCGGCAGCACCTCGGCCGACGCGCCGATCCTCGTCGTCGAGAGCCCGGCACGCGCCCTCGCCACCCCGATCGCGCTGGGCCAGGTGCAGCGGGTCCTCAACGAGGCCCTGCCCGACGTGGTGCTGTCGCGGGTCGTCGCCGATGTCGAGCGCACCGGCAAGATCGGCCCGGACGAGCGCGCCTTCCTGGATCGTGCCTTCGCGGAGAGCCGCGAGAAGAAGGAAGCCTTCTCCTTCGCCGCCCTGGTCGCCCGGACCTCGACGGCCGACGGGCATGGCGGACCGGACGGGGGCAACGCCCGCGTCGCCTACTATGCCGGGGCCATCGCCGCGGTGTTCCTGATGTTCGCCGCCATGCAGGGCGCCCTGTCCCTGGTCGAGGAGCGCCAGTCCGGCCTCGCCGACCGCCTCGCCGCCGCCCCCGGCGGCCTGCCGGTGGTGGTGCTCGGCAAGTTCCTGTTCCTGGTGCTCCAGGGCACCGCCCAAGGGGGGCTGATCTTCGCGGCGGCGGCCCTGGTCTACGGCGTCTCGGTCGGCCCGCACGCCCTGGCCTGGCTCGTCACCGGGGTGCTGGTCGCCGCCATGGCGGCGGGCCTGGGGCTCGCCGCCTGCGCGGCGGCGCGGACCCGCCAGCAGGCCCACCTCGTCTCGACCTTCGGGGTGCTGCTGCTCTCGGCGGTCGGCGGCAGCATGGTGCCGCGCTTCCTGATGCCGCCCTGGCTCCAGAGCCTCGGCTGGTTCACCCCGAACGCCTGGGCGATCGAGGCCTACCAGGCGGCCCTGGCGGAAGGCGCCGGCGCCGCCTGGCCGGCCTGGACCGTGCTGGCGGGGCTGGCCGTGGCGGGTTTGGGCGTGGCCTTGGCCCTCACGGTGCGGCCGTCCCCCGGGCCGGCCCGGGCGTGACGGCGCCTCGGCGCCGGCCCGGCGTTCAGCCCTTCAGCCGCTTGGTGCATTCGGAATAGTAGCCGCCGCCCTTCTGGATCCAGTTCAGGCCGCCGTTGCCGGCGCCGCCGGCCGCCTTGTTGGCGTTGTACTGGTCGAGGCAGGTGTGCTGGCGGGCGCTGCCCGGCGGCTCCTTGGCGTATTTCGGGGCGACCGCCGTGGGGTAGACCGCGCCGGCCGCCGGGGCGGCATTGCCGGCCGCCGCCCCGGCGGGCGCCGCG
>NZ_JTHF01000277.1 GCF_001043895.1 Methylobacterium indicum | reverse complement strand
CGGGGCATAGATGCGCCGCCAAATCGGGGAGTCACGCGACCGATGACCGAACTCCGCCCCCGCCGCTCCGCCCTCCTGGTGCCGGCGACCGCAACCGCCCTGGCGACCGCGCGGTCCGAGCCCGTCGATGCCCTGATCCTCGACCTCGCCGATTCGCTCGCTCCCGCCGACCGGGAGGCGGGCCGCGCCCTGATCGCGTCCGGCCTGCGCGAGGGCGGGTTCGCCGCCGCCGAGGTGGTGGTGCGGATCAACGGCCTCGATACGCCCTGGGGCGAGGGCGACCTCGCCGCCGTGGCCGAGGCCGGCCCCGACGCGGTGCTGGTGCCGCGCGTCGAGGAGCCGGAGGACCTCGCCGGCTTCGGCAGCCGCCTGCGCCGCCTGCACGCGCCGGAGCGGGTGCGGGTCTGGGCCTGCCTCGACACGCCGCTGAGCATCCTCTCGGCGGAGGCCGTGGCGAGCGCGGTGCGCGACGTCGACGCGCGCCTCGCCTGCCTCGTCGTCGATGCCGGCGCGCTCGCCCGCGAGGGGCGGCTCCCGCCCGGCGCCCCGGAGGCCGGGCCGCTGCTGGCCTGGCTCGCCACGGCGCTCGCCGCCGCCCGCGCCCACGACCTCGACATCCTGCTCGATCCCGCCGACCGTCTCGATGTCGGCCGCGCCCGCGGCCTCGGCTTCGACGGCGCGGTGGTGGCCTCGGCGGCCGGGGCGCGGCGGGCCGAGGCGGCCTTCGCCCCCGACCCGGATGCGGTGGCCGCCGCCCGTGCCCTGGTGGCCGCCTTCGACGGTCCCGACGCGAGGGGCCAGGCGGGCATCGCCCATCTCGGCCGCACGGTGCTCCGGCGCGAGGGCGACGAGGCCCGCCGCCTCGTCGCCCTCGCCGACGCGGTGGCGGCCCGCGCCGGCGGCAAGGCATGACTGACCGCAGGATCGACCGCATGACCGACCGCACGACCGTCCCCTCGGGCGGCCTCGACGTCGCGATCCGGCTCCTCGACCCGCGGCTCACCGGCTGGGGCTTTCCGCGCTGGGGCTCGGCGCTGGCGGCCGGGCTCGACCTCCACGCCTGCCTCGACGGGGAGACCGTGATCGCCCCGCAGGCCCCGGCGATCCTGATCCCGGCGGGCTTCGCCCTGGCGATCCGCGACCCGGCCTGGTGTGCGATGGTGTATCCGCGCTCCGGCCTCGGGCATCGGGACGGGCTGGTGCTCGGCAACACCGTCGGGGTGATCGATGCCGATTACGAGGGCCCGCTGATGATCTCGGCCTGGAACCGCAACCCGCCGGATTCCGCCCCGATCGTCGTGCGGCCGGGCGAGCGCATCGCGCAGCTCGTCTTCACCCGCGTGGTGCGGCCGTCCCTGCGGGTGGTCGAGGCGTTTCCCGAGGTGGCGACGGAGACCGGCGCCCGCGGCGGCGGCGGCTTCGGCTCCACCGGGCGCGGCTGAGGGCGCGCGTGGACGCACTCGCCCCGCCCCGCCTCGTCCTGGCGCTCGCCGCCATGGTCGACATCGCGCTCCACGCCCGGCCGCAGCCGGTGAGCGCGAAGGCCCTGGCGGCGCGCCACGCCCTGCCGCCGCGCCACCTCGAGGCAGTGCTGCAAGCGCTGGTGCATCACGGCCTGCTCAAGGGCCTGCGCGGGCCGCATGGGGGCTACGAACTCGCCCGCGAGCGCCGCCGCATCAGCGCGGGCGATATCGCCCGCGCGGTGCTCGGCCCGGAGGCCGCCCCCGATCCGGAGGCGTTCCAGGCGGTCTTCGGCCTCGTGGTGGCGCCCCTGGTGGCGGAAGCGTCCGGCGCGTACCTTGCGACGCTCGACGCCGTGACCGTGGAAGACCTGTGCGGTCGCGCCGAAGCCGCCCGGCTCCCGGGACCCCGGGCCGGACCGGACTTCACCATCTAGGTAATCTTGCTCCGTCTTCGGTATGGAGGGCCGGAAGTGGTGCAGGATCAGGCTTTTGCTCGACGGCCGAAAAAAGGCGCCTGTCGGCGCGAAGCTTCCCAGGCTTAAAGAACGGTTTATCAAGCCGCGGTAGCTTGAGCCATCATCCGGTGCGAAGGGATACCCGGGGACCATGACCAATGCAGCCGATCCCGTCGTGGTGATCGTCACGGCCCGGCCCGATCCCGGCGGGCTGGCCCGGTTGTTCGCGTCCGACTACCCGACCCTCGCCTTCGCCGACCCCGCCGCCGCGCTGGTGGCCCTCGACCGCCACCCGGCCGACCTCGTGCTGATCGAGGCCGGCCCCGGCCTCGATCCGGTCGGCCTCGTCCGGACCCTGCGCCTTCGCCCCCGCCTCGCCCACGCCTCGATCCTGCTCGTCGCCGCCGGCGATCCGGCGGAGACCCGCGACCAAGCGCTCGCGGCCGGCGCCACCGACGTGGTGCTCGCGCCCCTCGACCCGTCCGACCTCGCCCTGCGCGGCCGCAACCTGATCGCGCTCGCCCGGGCGCAGGGCGCGGCCGAGGGCCGGACCCGGGCCCTGGCGCAGGAGGTCGAGCGGGCGGTGGCCGAGAGCCAGGAGCGCGAGCGCGAGATCATCCGCCGGCTGATGCTGGCGGCGGAGTACCGCGACGACCAGGCCGGCGGCCATCTCACCCGGGTCGCCGGCTGCGTGCTCGCCATCACCGACGGGCTCGGCCTGTCGGAGGAGGAGGGCAACGACATCGCGCTCGCCTCGACCATGCACGACATCGGCAAGATCGGCGTCGCCGACAGCATCCTGCGAAAACCCGGCCCGCTCACCGACGCGGAGCGGACCGAGATGATGCAGCACGCCCTGCGCGGCTACCGGATGCTGCACGACAGCCCGTCGCCCCTGCTGCGGCTGGCCGCCGAGATCGCGCTCACCCATCACGAGCGCTGGGACGGCGGCGGCTACCCGCAGGGCCTCAAGGGCACCGAGATCCCGCTCGCCGGCCGCATCACGGCGGTGGCCGACGTGTTCGATGCCCTGATCTCGGCCCGGGTCTACAAGCCGGGCTGGCCGTTGGAGCGAGCGCGCCGCTTCCTCGAGGAACAGTCCGGCGCCCATTTCGACCCGGCCTGCGTGACCGCCTTCCTGTCGCGCTGGGAGGATGTCGTGACCCTCGTCGAGGAGCGCCCGGCCGACCAGGCGGCGTGAGGGGCGGGGTTTTTCGCCCCCTCCGTCACGGCTTGCCGCCGCCCGGCCTCACCACCCCATCGTGCCGGGCTCGCCCTTGAACGGGCCGACGACCTTGCGGGTGATCCAGCCGCCATAGAAGCCGCCCGGCTGCGGTGTCACGCGCTCGTCGCCGACGAAGCACGCCTCCATCGCCCCGGCATAGAAGGCGATGTGGCCGGCGAGCGGCGCGAAGGCGCCGGTCGGCCGCGGATAGGCCCAGGCCGCCCGCTCCGCCCGCCGTCCCGGCCCCACCACGTCGTAGTAGAGGGCCCGGCCCTTCCACTCGCACAACGACCCGCCGCCGGCCGGCGCGAGCGCGCCGGGCAGGATGTCGTCGGGCGGCAGGTAATAGCTCGGCGGGTGGGAGGTCTCGAGCACGCGCCAGCCCCGCACCGTGTCGGCGAGGGTGATCCCGTCGAACACCACCCGCAGCCGCTCGGGCACCGGCTCCAGACGGGGTGGACGGGGATAGTCCCACACGCTCTCCTGGCCGGGACCCGCCGGATCGGGTTCGGGGTGGCCGCGCATCATGCCCTCGGTCTCCTGGCTGTGTCGCCGTCAACGCGGCGACCCGGAAAAGCGTCGCGCCCGGACGGGCCGATCTTGCCAGCGCGACCGTGGGCCGGCAGGTTCCGCCCCGGGCCGACCATGCGGCGGGGGATGCCGATCCTTCTCCCGGCGGGCGGCCGGAAGACGGGACGGCCAGACCAATGACCTTCGCCACTGGACAGAACGGCGCCGCCACGGTGCCGACGCCCCGCGCCGGGCTCCTCGACCGCCGCGCCTTCCTGGCCGGCTCGGCCGCCAGCCTCGGCGCGCTCGGGCTCGCCGGTTGCGCCACCACCGACGGCATGAGCTTCGCCCAGGCCTCGGCGCTCTACGGGCCGGTCCCGACGGAAAAGTTTCCGATCCCGGCGACCGACATCAGCAAGCTCGATCCCAAATACTACCGCCGCACGGTGCAGTACGCCTCCAAGGAAGCGCCGGGCACGATCGTCGTCGACCCGAAGAACTACTACGTCTACCGGATCGAGGAGGGGGGCCTGGCGACCCGCTACGGCGCCAATGTCGGCCGCGACGGGTTCCGCTGGAGCGGCGACGCCTATGTCGGCCGCAAGAGCGAGTGGGCGACCTGGACCCCGCCCCGCGAGATGATCAAGCGCCAGCCCGAGGCGGCGAAATGGGCCCGCGGCATGCCGGGCGGCCTCGAGAACCCGCTGGGCGCCCGCACCCTGCACCTGTACCAGAACGGCGCCTACACGCTCTACACGATCTACGCCAGCAGCGAGCCGGACACGATCGGCTCCGGCATCACCAGCGGCTGCGTCGGCCTGCTGAGCCAGGACATGATCCACCTGTACAACCAGACGCCGGTGAAGACGAAGGTGGTGGTGCTGCCGGCGTAACACCACGACATCACGCTGGATCCCGTTGGACGCGGGAACCGGCATGATGTTGGTTCGTGCGGGTTGCTGGTCCGGATGAACGGAATCCGAGATCCTGTTCGATCGGCGACAATGGAGTCCAACCTCTCCGTGTCATTCCGGGGCCACGACAGCGGAACCCGGAATTCAGAACTGCGGAAGGGGTCGAGGAAAGATCGCCCCACGTGCCGATCTTCGATCGACCAACACCTCAGGATGAGTTGCCGGTGGGATGAAGCATGCCGATCAGTCGAACGGGCTCTGATACTCGGTGCCCGTTCGAAGCTCACACCACAGAACGGGCCCCGTCTCGACGTGTCGGGACCCTGCCCCGACCCCTCACGCGTCGGTCACGCCCGCCGCGTCCTGGGCCTTCAGCACGTCCGGCCGCGGCATCGAGATGATGTTGTAGCCCGAATCGACGAAGTGGGTCTCGCCGGTGACGCTGCCCGAGAGCGGGGAGAGCAGGTAGAGGCCCGAGCCGCCGATATCCTCCAGCGTCGCGGTGCGGCGCAGGGGGGCGTGGGCGGCCTGGTGGTTGAACATCAGCCGGGCGTCGGCGATGCCCGCGCCCGCCAGCGTCCGCACCGGGCCGGCCGAGAGGGCGTTGACCCGGATGCCCTGGGGACCGAGATCGGCCGCGAGGTAGCGCACTGAGGCTTCGAGCGCCGCCTTGGCCAGCCCCATCACGTTGTAGTTCGGCATGACGCGGGTGGAGCCGCCATAGGTCAGCGTGAGCAGGGAACCGCCCGGCCGCATGCGCTTGGCCGCCCGCTGCGCCACTTCCGTGAACGAGAAGCACGAGATCACCATCGTGCGGGAAAAGTTCTCCCGCGTGGTGGCGTCGACGTAGCGGCCCTTGAGCTGCGCCTTGTCGGAGAAGCCGATGGCGTGGACGACGAAGTCGAAGCCCTCGGGCCAGGCCTCGTCGAGGGAGGCGAAGACCGCGTCGACGCTCGCCAGATCCTCGACGTCGCAGGGGAGGACCAGGGAGGAGCCGAGGGTCTGGGCCAGCGGCCCGACCCGGCGGCCCAGCGCCTCGCCCTGGTAGGTGAAAGCCAGTTCGGCTCCTTCAGCCGCCAGGGCCCGGGCGATGCCCCAGGCGATGGAGTGGTCGTTCGCGACGCCCATCACGAGGCCGCGTCTGCCTGCCATCAAACCCGTCACGCCCGATCCTCCGCTCGAGCCTTGTCCGACGAAGCGAAGACCGGTTCGTCTAGAGACAAGGCGACTAACTCAAAAAAGAGAGCCTCGCCCGATCGCAACGCGACCGGGCGAGGCTCTCGTGTCGGTGAAGCGGGCCTTTACGCGCCGAGCCGGCTCCTGTCCACGCCGCGCCGCGGATCAGGCGTCGACGTGCTTGAGCACCAGCGTGGCGTTGGTGCCGCCGAAGCCGAACGAGTTGCTCAGCACGTGGCCGAGCTGGGCGTCGTCCTTGCGGGCGCGCAGGATCGGCATGTCGGCGAAGGCCGGGTCCAGCTCGTCGATATGGGCGCTCTCGCAGATGAAGCCGTTATTCATCATCAGGAGCGAGTAGATCGCCTCCTGCACGCCGGTGGCGCCGAGGGAGTGGCCGGTCAGCGACTTGGTGGCGGCGATCGGCGGGCAGGTGTCGCCGGCGCCGAACACCTCGCGGATCGCCTCGATTTCCTTGTCGTCGCCGACGGGGGTCGAGGTGGCGTGCGGGTTGATGTAGTCGATCCTGGCGCCCTTCAGGCCCTCGATCGCCTGGCGCATGCAGCGCACCGCGCCCTCGCCGGACGGCGCGACCATGTCGTGGCCGTCGGACGTCGCGCCGTAGCCCGCGACCTCGCCGTAGATGCGCGCGCCGCGGGCGCGGGCGTGCTCGAGCTCCTCCAGCACCAGCACGCCGGCGCCGCCCGCGATGACGAAGCCGTCGCGGTTCTTGTCGTAGGCGCGCGAGGCCCGGGCCGGGGTGTCGTTGTACTTGGAGGACATCGCCCCCATGGCGTCGAACAGGACCGAGAGGGTCCAGTCCAGCTCTTCGCAGCCGCCCGCGAAGATGATGTCCTGGCGCCCGGCCTGGATGATCTCGGCGGCGTTGCCGATGCAGTGGTTCGAGGTCGCGCAGGCCGACGAGATCGAATAGTTCACGCCCCGGATCTTGAACCAGGTCGCGAGCGTCGCCGAGGCGGTCGAGGACATCGCCTTGGGCACCGCGAAGGGCCCGACGCGCTTCGGCCCCTTGGCGCGGGCGATATCGGCGGCCTCCACCAGGGCGCGGGTCGAGGGACCGCCGGAGCCCATGATGATGCCGGTACGCTCGTGCGACACCTCGGCCTGCTCGAGGCCGGCATCGCGGATCGCCTGCTCCATCGCGACGTGGTTCCAGGCGGTGCCGCCGCCGTGGAAGCGCATCGCGCGCCGGTCTACCACCTCCTCGGCGTCGAGGGTCGGCGCCCCCGCGACCTGGCTGCGGAAGCCGTGGGTCGCGAAGTCCTCGGCGCGGGAGATGCCCGAGCGCGCCTCGCGCAGCGAGGCCAGGACCTCCTGGGTGGAATTGCCGATGGACGAGACGATGCCCATCCCGGTGATTGCCACACGCCTCATGATCGTCGGAACCCTCCGGAGCGGCGCCGCGGACAAGCCCGTGGACGCAAGCGGGCGCTCTCGCCACGCGGGTGTCACCTAGGCGCAGCGTCACCCAATCTCAACTGCCCATCGCGGGGAAAGGCTCCCGGCGGGCACGGCGTATCCGCATCCGCATCCGCATCCGCGCCAGGTGCCCGCACCGATGGGCGGGGCCGACCCGCGCTCGCGGGCCGGGACGCGCGTCAGGCCGCGGGCGTCGCCGCCTGGAACAGGCCGACGCGCAGGTCGCTCGCCTCGTAGATCCGCCGGCCGTCGGCCTCGAGCCAGCCGTCGGCGATGCCGAGCACCAAGCGGCCCTGGCGCACCCGCTTCAGGTCGACGCCGTAGACGACCTTCTTGACGGTCGGCAGCACCTGATCGCTGAACTTCACCTCGCCGACGCCGAGCGCGCGGCCGCGGCCCGGCGAGCCGAGCCAGCCGAGATGGAAGCCGACCATCTGCCACAGCGCGTCGAGGCCGAGGCAGCCGGGCATCACCGGGTCGCCCTGGAAGTGGCAGGGGAAGAACCAGAGATCGGGCCGCACGTCGAGCTCGGCGACGACGTGGCCCTTGCCGTAGGCGCCGCCCTCGCGGCCGATCGAGGTGATGCGATCGAACATCAGCATCGGCGGCAGCGGCAGCTGGGCGTTGCCGACGCCGAACATCTCGCCGCGGCCGCAGGCCAGCAGATCCTCGTAGGAGAAGTGCGAGGGCCGGCTCGGGGCGTCGGCGGCGGAGGTCTGGTCGACGGACATGTCGGGGGCGAATTCCTCGTGCGGGACGTCGCGGAGATCCCGGCGATGAGCCGGGCCGCGGCAGGGTGGCGCTTCGTTAACACAGCGTCGGGGACTGTTCAAAGCCGGGCCACCGGCCTAGTCTGTAACACTTCTGATCTGCGCCGCTACGGCCGTGGTCGGGTTGCGGCAGGGCGGACGGGGGCTTATAACGGCGGGGATCCTTGCTGCCGTCCAACGAGTCGATAGTCCCGCTGATGAACGACCTGTCGCCCCTGCGCGCCGTCCTCGGCGCCCGCGTCCCGGCCCTCGAGACCGGCGCTGCCGGGCAGCGCCGCGGCTGCCCGCTGTCGGAGCTGCGGGACCGTTTGCGCCGTGCCGGCCTGCGGCCGACCCGCCAGCGCCTGTCCCTCGGCTGGCTGCTGTTCGGCAAGGGCGACCGGCACCTCACCGCCGAGATGCTGTACGACGAGGCGATGCGGGCGAAGGTCCCGGTGTCGCTGGCCACGGTCTACAACACCTTGCATCAGTTCACCGAGGCCGGCCTGCTGCGCCAGCTCGCGCTCGACGGCTCCAAGGCGTATTTCGACACCAACCCGAGCGAGCACCACCACTTCTTCCTCGAGGAAGAGGGCCAGGTTCTCGACATGCCGGATTGCGGCATCACCGTCGATTCGCTGCCCCAGGCCCCCGAGGGCATGGAGATCGCCGGCGTCGAGGTGATCGTGCGCCTGCGCCGCCGCACCGGTCGCGCCTGATCCGCCGCGCCTGTCGACAGCCGATTGCGAACGAAGGAAGGGCCGTGTCTCCGCCAGGAGCGCGGCCCTTCTGCCGTGTGGAGAGGGATGCCCCCTCACTCCACCTTCTCGTTCGGATAGACCCCCCAGAGCCGGTCCTGGCGCATGTAGCCGTCGACGTCGCCGCGCTTCTGCGGCAGCGCCACGATGAGCCGGCACCAGGTGCCGTCGCAGGTCTTCACGCTGCCGATCACCCCGGCCTGGAGCTGGGCCACCACGCCGCTTCCCATATCGGCCCGGTCGTAGAGCGGCACGGGCGCGCCCTTGTCCTTGTCGCCGCGGTTGAGCACCACGGCGGTGCGCCGGCCCGACAGCAGCGAGTGCAGCACCCAGCCCTCCGTGCCCTCCGAATCGCGGATGCGGCGCCAGGTCTCGTATTCGGCGATGATCTCGACCGGCAGGCCGGCGCGCTGGAAGACCCACAGGGTGCGGTGGTCCTTCGACGGTCCCTCGCGCAGGTTCACCCGGTCGGTCTTCAGGCTGACGTAGCGCGGGATCGGCAGCTTGGTCGCCGGCCCGATGGTGACGCCGATCTCGCCGGGGGCGGGGTTGGCGGCGGGGCTCGGCGGCGCGGCGAGGGCGGGCACCGCCAGCAGCAGGAAGGCGGGAATCGCCAGGGCGAGAAGGCGCGGGTGGAGCGTCACGATCGGTCTCCCATCCGGCGGCGCCAGGGCCGCGGCGCGGATTGTCTTCCGGTTGGCCTCTGCTAGAGAGGCCGCCGGGCGGCGGGCCCCGGGATCGAGGGGTTGCGTATCCGCCCGTATCGCCGGGACGTGGTTAACGGGGCGTAACGACCCCTGTGGCCCGCACCAAGGCGGGGCTTTTCGCCGGGCCGTTGCGTCGCCTATCGTGCGATGCGGACGCCTGTTACGCGTGTCGGGGCCGCACGGACGGGCCGGGGGCCTGCCCGGGGGCGAGGGAGGGATCATGTCGTTGAAGCGCAAGCCGCTCGTGGTGGTCACCCGGCGCCTGCCGGACGTCGTGGAGACGCGGATGCGCGAATTGTTCGACGCGCGCCTCAACCACGAGGACACGCCGCTGTCAGGGGCCGCGCTGGCCCACGCCCTGCAGGAGGCCGACGTCCTCGTGCCGACGGTCACGGACGAGATCGACGCCTCGGTGCTCGCCCAGGCCGGGCCGAACCTGCGCCTGATCGCCAATTTCGGCAACGGCGTCGACCATATCGACGTCGGCGTCGCGCTCCAGCGCGGCATCACGGTCACCAACACGCCGGGCGTGCTGACCGAGGACACCGCCGACATGACCATGGCGCTGATCCTGTCGGTGGCGCGCCGGGTCACCGAGGGCGCCCGGATCATTCCGGACGATGCCTGGTCGGGCGGCTGGTCGCCGACCTGGATGCTGGGCCGGCGCATCACCGGCAAGCGCCTCGGCATTGTCGGCATGGGCCGCATCGGCCAAGCGCTGGCGCGCCGCGCGAAGGCCTTCGGCCTGTCGATCCACTACCACAACCGCCGCCGGGTCGGCGCCCGGATCGAGAGCGACCTCGAGGCGACCTACTGGGAATCCCTCGACCAGATGCTGGCGCGGGTCGACATCGTGTCGGTCAACTGCCCGCACACGCCGGCCACCTACCACCTGCTCTCGGCCCGGCGCCTCAAGCTGCTGAAGCCCGAGGCCGTGGTGGTCAACACCGCCCGCGGCGAGGTGATCGACGAGACCGCGCTCGCCCGCCTGATCGAGGTCGGCGACATCGCGGGCGCCGGCCTCGACGTGTTCGAGCAGGAGCCGGCGGTGAGCCCGCGCCTCGTCAAGCTGGCGAAGGCCGGCAAGGTGGTGCTGCTGCCGCACATGGGCTCGGCCACCCACGAGAGCCGCGTCGACATGGGCGAGAAGGTCATCATCAACATCAAGACCTTCCTCGACGGCCACCGGCCGCCGGACCGGATCCTGCCCAGCATGCTGTGAGGCAGGCATGCGCCCGGCCACAGGCCGGGCGCATCTCGCGATCAGCCCTGCAGCGTCGCCTTCAGGCTGATCTTGGCGTTCAGCACCTTGGAGACCGGGCAGTTCTTCTCGGCGATGCCGGCGAGCTCGTCGAACTTTTGCTGATCGATGCCCGGGATCTTCGCCGTCAGGGTCAGGGCCGACGCCGTGATGGTGAAGCCGTCGCCGTCCTTCTCCAGGCTCACCACGGCTTCCGTGCGCAACTCGTCGGCGGTGAAGCCGGCGCCCTGGAGCTGGAAGGCCAGCGCCATCGTGAAGCAGCCGGCATGCGCCGCCGCGATCAGTTCCTCGGGGTTGGTGCCCGGCTCGGTCTCGAAGCGGGTGTTGAAGCCGTAGGGGTTGTTCGACAGCACGCCCGACTGGGTCGTGAGCTGGCCCTTGCCCTCCTTGCCGTTGCCCTGCCAAACGGCGTTCGCCTTGCGGTTCATGGCCTCGTCTCCCGTGACGTCGCGCGGGTCCGTCCCGTCGCGCTCACGCCACAGGTAGGTCACGGCGCCGTCAGGTCATCCGTCCCACAGGTCATCCCTCACGCAGGTCGTCCTCGGTTTCCGCATCGATCACCCGGCGGGCGAGGGCGAGGGCGAACCCGGCCCGCGCCATCGCGGCGAGGTCGCGCTCGCGGGCGGCGGCCCGGGACGAGGATTGTCGGAAAGGGCCGAGGCGGCGCCGCTTCGCATAGGCGAGAGCGGCCTCGTCCTCGCTGCCGTCCTCCTGCTCGGCCAGCACCGCCCCGACCGTCTCGCGGTCGACCCCCTTGGCGGCGAGTTTGGCGCCGATCGCCCGGGCCGAGCCGCCGCGGCGGCGCAAGGAGCGCACCTTGGCGGCCGCGAAGGCGGCATCATCCACGAGGCCGGCGCCCAGTGCCCGGGCCACCACCGCCTCGATCATCTCCGAAAAATCGTCGGGCGCCTCGCCGCGCAGGCGGCAGCGGGTCTCGACCCGGCGCCGGAGCACGCGGCGCAGCATCTCGGCCGAGGCGCCGTAGCGTTCGAGGTAGTAGAGCGCGGCCCGCTCCAGGTAGGCGGGGGTGATCGGCCGCGCCGCCCTCAAAGCGCCATCGCGGCCGAGTTCATCGGCGCCGTCCCGGATCGCCTCCGTCCCGGCGGAGGCGTCCGCCCCGGGCCCGTGCGAGGGGTGATGCCGGCGTTTCTGCACAAGCGTGAATCCTTCTTCCTTCTGATCGCCCTCGCCCTGGGCGCGGTGGCCGGCGCGGTCCTGTACCTGTCGCGGCCGACGACCCTGCGGGTCGCGGTCGGGCCCCGCGACCGGGTCGAGACCCATCTGATCCAGGCCTATGCCGACGCGCTCGCCCGCGCCCGCGAGGATATACGCCTCGAAATCGTGCCTTACGACGACGTGCGCGACAGCGCCGCGGCGCTTCAGACCGGCCGCGCCGACCTCGCGGTGGTGCGCCCCGACGTGCGCCTGCCCGAGAACGGCCTGACGCTGGCGGTGCTGCACGATGAAGCCCTGATCATCGCCGCCCCCCCCGATTCCGGCATCCAGGCCTTTTCGGATCTGGCCGGCAAGCGCCTCGGCCTCGTCGCCCATCACGGGGCCGACCAGCCCCTGGTCGCGAGCCTGCTCGCCTATTACGCCCTGACACCGGCCCCCGCCGGCGCCGCGCCGGCCCCGGCCGATCCCGGCGGCGCCTTGCCCGCCGCCGCCGGCAGCGTCGCCCTCGTCCCCCTGCGGGCCGGCGAGGTCGCGGCGGCTCTGGCCGATCACCGGATCGACGCCGCCGCGGTGATCGCCGCACCCTCCGCCAAATCCGCCGCCCGGGTGGTGCAGGCGGTGGAGGCGGCCTCGCCGGGCCGCGGCGCGACCATCGTGGCGATCCCCGACGGCGAGGCCATCGTCCAGCGGCTGCCCGAGCTGCAGACGGTCACGATCGCGGCCGGCACCTTCGGGGGCCGTCCGAAGCGCCCGGACGACGAGGTGAAGACGGTCGGCGCCTCCTACCGGCTGATGGCTCGCGCCTCCTTGAGCCGCGATACCGCCGCGAGCGTGACCCAGCACCTGTTCGAGCTGCGCTCGCGGCTTGCCGCGATGGTACCGACCGCCAACCTGATGAAGGCGCCGGATTTCGACAGCGCCGCCGAGGCGACGAGCGCCCGCCTGCCGATCCATCCCGGCGCGGTCGACTATTACGAGCGCGAGCAGCAGACGTTCCTGCAGCGCTACGAGGACTGGGTGTACCTCGTGGCGTTCTTCGGCGGCGGCCTCGGCTCGGCGGTGGCCTGGCTCGGCCAGCGCCTCGCCCGCGAGCAGCGCGCCCGCATCGACGCCGTCCTCGACCGGCTGCTCGCCATCCTGATCGAGGCGCGAGGCACGCAGGATCCCGCCGCCCTGGAGGCTCTGGCGGTCGAGATCGACGGCCTCGTCATCGACGTGGTGCGCCATGCCCGGGCGCACGACACCGATGTCCGCACGATGAGCGCGCTGATCCTGGCGGTGGATGCCGCCCGCGCCGCGGTGGCCGATTGCCGGCGGGACGGCACGCCGATGCGGGAGCGGTCGGGGCGGGTCCTGTCGCTGAGTTCGGCCGGGAGTGGGTGACCCACGACCCATCAGGTGATGAGGCGGTCGCGCTCCCTCAGGGCCGGAAACAGCCGTCCCCACAAGGCCGCCACCGCGACCGTCGCGACCCCACCCGCCACCACCGCCGGCACCGCACCGATGAAGGCGGCGAGCGTGCCGGATTCGAACTCGCCGAGTTCGTTCGAGGCGCCGATGAACACGGTGTTGACCGCCGCGACCCGGCCGCGCATCGCGTCCGGCGTCTCGCCCTGGACCAGGCTCTGGCGCACGTAGACGCTGACCATGTCGGCCGCCCCCGTGACGAACAGGCAGACCATCGACAGCGGCAGCGAGGTCGAGAGGCCGAAGCCGATCGTCGCGAGACCGAATACCCCGACGGCGACGAGGAGCCGCGGGCCGACGCCGCGGGTCAGGGGCCGATGGGCGAGGAGGATCGCCATCAGGACCGAGCCGAGCGCCGGCATGCTGCGCAGGAGCCCGAGGCCGAGGGGGCCGACGAACAGCACCTCCTGGGCGAAGATCGGCAGGAGTGCGGTGGCACCCCCGAGCAGCACCGCCACGAGGTCGAGGGTGATGGCCCCCAACACCACCGGCTGCGAGCGGATATAGGTGAGGCCGGCGAGCAGCGTCGACCAGGTCACGGCGGGCCGGGTGGCGACGGCGGCCGGCCGCGGCCGGATGCCGATGATGCTGGCGGCGGCGAGCGCGAAGCAGGCGGCGGCGAGGCCGAACACGACGGCCGGTCCGAGCGCGTAGAGCAGGCCGCCGAAGGCCGGGCCGGTGACCGACGCGCTCTGCCACAGCGAGGAATTGAGCGCGATGGCGCTGCCGAACTGCTCGCGCGGCACCAGGGTCGGCAGGAGGGCCTGGCTCGCCGGGTTGGCGAAGGCCCGGGCGGTGCCGACTAGGATCATCAGGGCGTAGACCGGCCAGGCCGGCGCCGTACGGGAGAGGGCGAGCGCCATCAGGCCGAGCCCGGCGAGCGCCAGCAGCCCGTAAGCCAGAGCCGCCACCCGGCGTCGGTCGTAGGTGTCGGCGACGTGGCCGGTGACCAGGGCGCCCAGCATCGCCGGTGCGAAGCTCGCCAGCCCGACGAAGCCCAGCGCCAGGGCGCTGCGGGTGAGATCGTAGACGAACCAGCCCACCGCCACCGCCTGCATCTGATAGGCCAGACCGGTGAGGAAGCGGGCCCCGCCGAAGAGCCGGAAGTCGCGGTTGCGGAAGAGCGTCCAGCCGGACGGCGCGGGGGAGTGCATGGTCGGTCCGTGCCCCGCCGACCTTGCGGGGCGGGGTTCAGGAGGAGAGCCCGTCGGGCGGGCCGGTCAGGCGGGGGTCTTGGTCAGGCGAGCGCCTTGCGGGCGAGGAGCGAGAGGCCGAAGGCCAGGGCCGAGACGGCGACCGAGATCGCGATGAACAGCGTCCGCCGCGGCTCCTGCGCCGATTCGGCCCGCACCGGCTCGACGATCATGCTGAAGAACTCGATCTGCCGGTCGGCGATCATCCGTGAGCGCTCCCGCGCGGCGATCGTCGCCGCGTAGTACTTCTCGGCGTTCTTGCGCTCGGCGTCGAGCTCCTCGAACTTGGTCAGCGTCGCCGAGAGCACCCGGCGCTGCTCCGGATCCTGGTTGGCCGCCTCGCGCTCGATGCGCGCGATGGTGTCGTCGAGCTGGGCGATCTGTGCCTTGAGGTCCTGGACGCTGCGGCTGTCGTCGCGCAGATCGCGCTGGAGCAGGCTGAGCTTGACCGCGAGGTTGATCCGTTGCGTCCGGATCTCGGCGACCATCTTCAGGTTGGTGTCGTTGGATTTCTGGGCGTCGAGCACGCCGTCGCGGTTGCGCAGGTCGCGCACCGCGAGCTGGACCTTCATCAGCCGCGCCTCGGCGCGCTTCATCTCGCGCTCGCTCTCCGCCAGGGCGTCGGTTCGGGCCCGCTCGGTGAGCTGGTTCACCAGCCGCTCGCTCTCGGCGAGCACGGCCTTGTTCAGCGTCAGGGAATCGTCCGGGTCGAAGGCGTTGACCGACACCTCGATCAGGCCGGAGGACTCGACACTGACCTTGACCCGGTCGGCCCAGTATTTAACCAGCTTCTCGATCGGCTTCGCGGGATCGAAGCGGGAATACTGATCGATGTCGTCGCGGGAGAACATCCGGCGCAGCGGCAGGCTGCGCTCCAGCGTCTCCACCATCGTGCGGCTCTTGATGTACTCGCCGACGATCATCGAATCCTGGGCGATCATCTGGGCCGGAATGCTCGACGTGGTCCCGACCGAGTCGGGCGTCGCCTTCTCGGCGCCGCCGATCGCCGGCCGCAGGGCGAAGCGGGCATCGGTCACGTAGCGGTCCGACAGGTAGAAGCCGAAGAACACCGCGCTGCCGAGCGACGGGATCACGAACAGGAACAGGCACAGGAGCGGGGTCACGATGTCCCGGCGCCGATGCGCCCGGATCGTGCGGATCGTGGTCTTGTTCGGGTTCGAGAAGCGCGACACCCGGGCCGCCTGCCGCAGGGCCTCGCCGATCATCCGGGAGCGGTCGGCGGGGCTGAGCGCCTTGCCTTCCGGGTTGCGGGCGTCGATCGTCATGGACAGGTGTTCCGGCTGCGGTCGGGGCCGGGGCGCGGGGCGCGCCGGCCGGCAGGGAGGGCATGGAGCGGGGCGGCGGCGCTCACTGGTTGAGGCGCTGGTAGACCTCGATCGCGTCGTTGACGTCGGGATAGATCACGGCACGGCCGTTCGCCAGCACGATCCCCTGCTGGGCATAGTCGCGGATCGTGTCCATCGAGTGCGAGCACATGATGATGTCGGCGTTCGCCCGCCGCTGGCTCCATACTTCCTCGCAGCGCTTGGCGAAGCGGGCATCGCCGACGCCGGTGATCTCGTCGACGATGTAGCAGTCGAACGGGATCGCCATGCTCATCCCGAAGGCCAGCCGCGCACCCATGCCGGACGAGTAGTTGCGGATCGGCACGTTCATGTAGTCGCCGAGCTCGGCGAAATCCTCGACGAAGGCGAGTACCCGGCGCGGATCCTCGCCGTGGATGCGCGCGACGAAGATCACGTTCTCGCGGCCGGTCATGAACGGGTGGAAGCCGCCGGCGAAGCCGAGCGGCCAGGAGATCCGGGTGGTGCGGATCACCCGGCCCCGGGTCGGCAGCTCGCAGCCGGCGAGCAGGCGCAGCGTCGTCGACTTGCCGGCGCCGTTGATCCCGAGGATGCCGTAGCTCACGCCCGGCTTCAGCGTCAGCGACGCCTGGTCGAGGATGACGCGGCGGTATCCGTCCGTCTTGTAGATCTTGGTGACGTTGTCGAGGCGGATCATCGGCGGAAAGGCACGCTCGCAGGGCTGGCGGTCGCCGTCCGGACGAAGGGCCGGACGGCCAAGGCCTGTCCGATCATGCGCCGCGCCGGCATCCACACGGTTAACGAGGCCGGCCGCGTCGGCCGGCAGCGTCGGGGCTTAAGCGGAGAAAGCGGCGAATCTGAGAAGGATCGCCTCCGCGGACCCTGGGGGCGGGATCGCGGGCGACGTCCGTCGCGGTTCCGTACATCGCGCGCCAGGTTCAAGTTATTATAAAGTAAAATCGCGGCGCGCCGTCGTCTTGAGTTCGGCAGGCTTTCGATTAAAAGCCGCTCCCATTCGTATCGTTGACGGAAAGACGCCCGTGCTGATTGCGTTCCTGATCATGCTGCGCGAGGGGATCGAGGCGGCCCTGATCGTCGGCATCATCGCGGGATACCTCGCCCAGACCGGGCGGCGGGCCTGGATGCCGGCGGTGTGGGGCGGCGTCGTCCTGGCGGCGTGCCTCTGCCTGGCCCTGGGTCTCGGCCTGCAGGCGATCGGCGCCGAGTTTCCGCAGAAGCAGCAGGAACTGGCCGAGGGCGTGATCGCGCTCCTCGCTGCCGGGATGCTGTGCACGATGGTGTTCTGGATGCGCAAGGCGGCCCGCTCGGTGCGGGCCGAGCTGCACGGCGCCGTCGACGAGGCTCTCTCCCGCGGCGGCAGGGCGCGGGGCGGCTTCGGGCTCGCCGTCATGGCCTTCCTGGCGGTCGGCCGCGAGGGGCTCGAATCGGTGTTCTTCCTCCTCGCCACGGTGCAGCAGGATGTCGGCTGGGGCGTGCCCGTCGGCGCTGGCCTCGGTCTTCTCGCCTCGCTCGCGATCGGGATCGCGCTTGCCAAGGGCGCGGTCCGCCTCGACCTGCGGCGCTTCTTCCGCTGGACCGGCGTGTTCATCCTGTTCGTGACCGCGGGGTTGCTCGCCAGCGCGCTCAAGGCCTTCCACGAGGCCGGGCTGTGGAACCACCTCCAGGCCACCGCCTTCGATCTCGGTCACGTTCTGCCCGCCGACACGGTGCTGGGCACCCTGCTCACCGGCATCTTCGGCTACCAGGAGGCGCCGGCCTGGGGCGAGGTGATCCTCTATCTCGGCTTCCTGATCCCGGCCCTCTGGGCCTTCCTGGCGAGCGCCCGGCCGGCGCCCGCCGCGCAAGCCCGCCACGCCTGATTGCCTGAAGGACATCCCCGATGACCGCCCGCCGGCCGGCCGCCCTCGCCATCCTCCTCCTCTCCGCCGGTCCCGCCCTGGCGCAGCCCCCCGAGCCCGTCGCCGTCACGGTGACCGACAAGGGCTGCGAGCCCGCCGCCCTCACGGTCCCGGCGGGCAAGTCGGTGTTCAAGATCAGCAACAAGAGCCGGCGCGTCCTGGAATGGGAGATCCTCCAGGGCACGATGATCGTCGAGGAGCGGGAGAACATCATCCCGGGCTTCGTGCAGTCGCTCTCGGCGACGCTCCAGCCCGGCACCTACGCGATGACCTGCGGGCTCCTCAGCAACCCGAGGGGCACCCTCACGGTGACGGCGGCCGCTGCCGCCGCCCCGGGCGCCCCCGATCCGATGGCCCTCGTCGGCCCGCTCGCCGCCTACAAGCTCTACGTGATGACCGAGGTCGATGCGTTCCAGGCGCAGACCGCCGCCTTCGTGGCGGCGGTGAAGGCCGGGAAGATCGCCGAGGCCAAGGCCCTCTACCCGCAGGCGCGCCGCCACTACGAGCGGATCGAGCCGGTGGCGTCCCTGTTCAACGACCTCGACAAGAGCATGGATGTGCGGGCCGACGACTTCGAGAAGAAGGAGGCCGATCCCGGCTTCATCGGCTTCCACCGCATCGAGAAGGGGTTGTGGGCCGACAACAGCACGGACGGGCTGGCGCCCCATGCCGACCGGCTGCTCGCCGACGCCACCGAACTCAAGCGCCGCATCGCCGACCTGACGATCCCCCCGGCCCGGATGGCGGGCGGCGCCGCCGGCCTGATCGAGGAGGTCGCCGCGACCAAGATCTCCGGCGAGGAGGACCGTTACAGCCGCACCGACCTGTGGGACTTCCACGCCAACGTCGAGGGCTCGCGCAAGATCTTCGACCTCCTGCGTCCCCTGGTGGCGCCGCGCGACCCCGACCTCGTCGCCCGCACCGAGAAGAATTTTTCGCGGGTCGAGTCGCTGCTGGCGAAGTACCGGACCGAGGATGGCGGCTTTGCCCCCTACGACCACCTGAGCGATCGCGACCGCAACGCGCTCAAGGCCCCGATCACCGTGCTGGCCGAGGACCTCTCGACCCTGCGCGGCAAGCTCGGCCTGGATTGAGGCGCCGCCCATGGCCTCCTGCCCGTTCTCGACCTCCCGCCGCTCGCTGCTGCGAGGCCTCGCGCTCGGCACCGGCGCCGCCGCGCTCAGCTCCGGCTCGGGCCGCGCCGCCGACGCGACGCCCTCGGCGCAGAGCGACGGCACCCTCGACCGCCAGCCGTTCCACGGCCCGCATCAGGCCGGCATCGTCACGCCGCAGCCCGCCGCCGCCCTGTTCGTCGCCCTCGACGTGCTGGCGGAAGATCGCGGCGAGCTCGCCAAGCTGTTTCGGGTGCTGACCGAGCGCTTCGCGTTCCTGAGTGCCGGCGGGCCCGTGCCCTCCCTCGACCCCCGGCTGCCGCCGGCGGATTCCGGCATCCTCGGACCGCAGGTCCTGCCCGACAACCTGACCGCCACGCTCGCCGTCGGCGCGAGCCTGTTCGACGACCGCTACGGGCTGGAGGGCGCCAGGCCGCGGCACTTGCGCCCGATGGACCGGTTCCCGAACGATTCCCTCGACGGCAAGCTCTGCCACGGCGATCTGCTTCTGCAATTCTGCGCCAACACCGCCGAGACCAACCTTCACGCCCTGCGCGACGTGATCCGCCACACCCCGGGCCTCGTCGCGTTGCGCTGGAAGCTCGAGGGGATGCTGCCGCCCCACGTCGTCAAGCGGCAGGGGCAGGACACGGTGCGCAACTTCCTCGGCTTCAAGGACGGCACCGCCAACCTCGACGCCGCCGACGCCGCCCTCATGCGCCGCCAGGTCTGGGTCCAGCCGGGCAGCGGCGAACCCGGCTGGGCTGCGGGCGGCTCCTACCAGGTCGTGCGGATCATCCGGAACTTCGTCGAGCGCTGGGACCGCACCCCGCTCGGCGAGCAGGAGCGGATCTTCGGCCGCCACAAGGACAGCGGCGCGCCCCTCGGGGCGACCGACGAGCACGCCCTGCCGGACTACGCCTCGGACCCGGCCGGGGTCCGCACGCCGATGGACGCCCATATCCGGCTCGCCAACCCGCGCACCGCCGAGACGGCGTCGAGCCTGATCCTGCGCCGTGGCTACAACTATTCGGCCGGGATCACCCCGTCGGGCCAGCTCGACATGGGCCTCCTGTTCTGCTGCTTCCAGGCCGACCTCGATGCCGGGTTCGTGGCGGTGCAGAACCGGCTCAACGGCGAGCCGCTGGAGGAATACATCAAGCCGGTCGGCGGTGGGTACTTCTACGCCCTGCCGGGCGTGCCCGAGCCGGGCGGCTTCCTGGGGCAGGGGCTGCTGGTCGGGGCCTGAGCGCGGGCCCGATCCTCCCTATTCCGCCTCGTCGGTCCCGGGCGGCTCCGGCAGCGCCATGACCCGGGGCGTATGACCCGTCGCCTCCAGGAAGCGGATCAGGTCGCCCGGCGCCACGGCCGTGGTGGCGCCGTTGTGGAGCGGGTGGAAGTTGACCGGGTCGTGCGCCATCAGCCCGGCATCGAGGATCACCGCCACGGCGCCGTCGCGGTCGTTGACGAGGCCGAACGGCGTCACCGAGCCCGGACGCACGCCGAGGCGCTCGTAGAGCAGATCCGGCGAGCCGAAGGAGAGCCGGCCGGTGGCGCCGAGCGGCCCGTGCAGGCGCTTGAGGTCGATCCGCGCCTCGGCCTCCGCCACGACGAGGAAGAGCCTCCCGCGCTTGTCCTTCAGAAACAGGTTCTTCGAGTGCCCGCCCGGAATCCCGGCCTTGAGGTCGCGGGATTCCGAGACCCGGTGCACGGGCTCGTGCGCCACGGTGGCGTGCGCGATACCGAGGCGGTCGAGGAGCGCGAACAGCTCCTCGGGGGTCGCTGCACTCATTGCGTTCGGCTCACGCGGCGAGGTGGCGGCCGAGCGCCGCCGGATCGACGTTGCCGCCCGACAGGATCACCCCGACTCGCTTGCCCTGCACCGGCACCGCGCCCTCGAAGGCGGCCGCCGCCGCGAGGCAGCCGGTCGGCTCGACGACGAGCTTCATCCGCTCGACGAAGAACCGCATGGCCGAGACGAGCTGGGCGTCCGTCGCCGTCACGATGCCGGCGGCCTCGCGCTGGATGATCGGGAAGGTGTGCTGGCCGAGATGCGTGGTGAGCGCCCCGTCGGCGATCGAGACCGGAACCGGGATCCGCACCACCTCGCCCTTGGCGAGCGATTGCTGGCCGTCGTTGCCGGCCTCGGGCTCGACGCCCCAGATCGCGACCTCCGGCGACAGGGCCCGGGCCGCGAGGCACGAGCCGGCGAGCAAGCCGCCCCCGCCGAGGCAGACGAGGAGCACGTCGAGGGGGCCGACCTCCTCGATCAGTTCCTTCACGGCGGTGCCCTGGCCGGCGATCACGTCCGGGTGGTCGTAGGGCGGGATCATCGACAGGCCGCGCGCCTCGGCGATCCCCCGGCTCACCGCCTCGCGGTCTTCCTTGTAGCGGTCGTAGGTCACGATCTCGGCGCCGTAGCCGCGGGTCGCCGCGACCTTGATGGCGGGAGCGTCGTGCGGCATCACGATGACGGTCGGCACGCCCTGGAGGGCGCCCGCATACGCGATCGCCTGGGCGTGGTTGCCCGACGAGAAGGCGAGCACGCCGCGTTGGCGCTGCTCGGGCGAGAGCGCCGCGATGGCGTTGCAGGCACCCCGGAACTTGAAGGCGCCGGCCCGCTGCAGCGGCTCGGCCTTGAAGAACAGGGTGGCGCCGGTCCGTGCGTCGGCGGTGCGGGAGGTGAGCACGGGCGTGCGGTGGGCGATGCCGCGGATGCGCTCCGCGGCGGCCTCGACGTCGGCGAAGGTGACGCTCATCAGCGGTTCTCGAAGTTGGGTTTGCGCTTCTCGACGAAGGCCTTCATGCCTTCCTTCTGGTCGTGGGTGGCGAAGAGCCCGTAGAAGACCCGGCGCTCGTAGCGGATGCCCTCGGTGAGCGTGGTCTCGAAGGCGCGGTCTATGCTCTCCTTGGCCACCATCACGGCGGGCAGCGACATCGACGCGATGGTCTCGGCCGCCTTCATCGCCTCGGCGAGGAGATCGGCCGCCGGCACGACGCGGGCGACGAGGCCGGAGCGCTCGGCCTCCGCCGCATCCATCATCCGGCCGGTGAGGCAGAGCTCCATCGCCTTGGCCTTGCCGACCGCGCGGGTCAGGCGCTGGGTGCCGCCCGCACCCGGGATGACCCCGAGCTTGATCTCGGGCTGGCCGAACTTGGCGGTGTCGGCGGCCAGGATGAAATCGCACATCAGCGCCAGCTCGCAGCCGCCGCCGAGCGCGTAGCCCGCCACCGCGGCGATGATCGGCTTGCGGCGCCGGCCGACCTTGTCCCACTCGCCGAACGGGTCGGCCATGTAGAATTCGGGGTGGGTGCGGTCCTGCATCTCGCGGATGTCGGCTCCGGCGGCGAAGGCCTTGTCCGAGCCGGTGATGACGATGCAGCTGATGCCCGCGTCGGCCTCGTAGCCGTCGAGCGCATGGTTCAGCTCGGCGATCAGCGCGTTGCAGAGCGCGTTCAGCGCCGCCGGGCGGTGCAGGGTGACGAGCGCCACGCGCCCGCGGGTCTCGACCCGGATGTTCTCGTAGTCCACGGCGTTCTCCCGATCGTCTCTCCCGCTTGGCTAGGGGAGGGCGAAGCGGGGCGCAAGCAGGTCGACGGGAGGGCAGGGCTGCCGGAGGAGCACCCCCGTACCTTCATCTTCCGTGCCATCCCGGGGCCGCGCAGCGGAGCCCGGGATCCGTAGCCGCCGACGAGGCGGGACGAAGCGAGCCGCGTTCCGCTTCATCCCGAACGGTCAGCGGCTATGGATCCCGGGTTCTCGCCTGCGGCGAGCCCCAGGATGACGTTGAGGGTTGCAGAACCGCCGGGAGGCGACCGATCACGCCGGCGGTGGCGGGTCCGGCGCTTCGACCACCGCCTGGCGCTGGAGCTGCAGGGCGACGAACCAGCACAGCGAGGCCCAGGCGGCGCCGATGCACCAGCCGGCGAGCACGTCGCTCGGCCAGTGCACGCCGAGATAGATCCGGCTGATGCCGACGAGCAGCGTGGTGACGACGCCGAGCCCCATCACGAACGCCTTCACCCGGCCCGAGCGCTCGACCCGGGCGAGCAGGATCGCCAGCGTCAGGTAGGCAATGGCCGACAGCATGGCGTGACCGCTCGGGAAGCTCGCCGTGAAGGTCTCCATGCCGTGCGGCACCAGGTCGGGCCGCGGGCGGTGGAAGAACAGCTTGAGCCCCGTCGACAGCAATTCGCCGCCGCCGATCGCGATCACCACGAACAGGGCGGCGCGCCGCCGCGCGGTGATCGCCAGATAAAGCACCACGCAGGCCGTGACGTAGACGATGCCGAACACGCTGCCGAAGGCCGTGATGTCGCGCATCGTCTCGGGCAGCCAGGACGGCCCGATCGGCTGGGCGAGGTCGCCGGGGACGCGAAGCGCCAGGAGCAGCCGGTCGTCGAAGCCGAACGAGCCGCCCTCGCGGATCTCGTCGGCGAGCTTGAAGAATCCGAAGCCGAACAGGCTGACGGCGAGCAGCGAGGCGAGCGGCCCGATCTCGTTGAGGCGCAGGCGCAGCCACACCGCCGTGGCGTGGCGCCGGAACGGAATCTCGACCATCAGGCGCCCCCGAACGGAAACCGGCCGCGGGGCTCCCAGGGCCCGCCGAGATAGCGCCAGAGCAGGAGCCCGGTCCCGGTGATCGTGCGGGGCACGAAGGACGCCTCCAACTCGCGGTGGAGCGCGCGGGCCTCCTCCGGCGCGACCTTGTTCTGCACGGTGACGTGGGGCCGGTAGCCCTGCCGGTCCTGCGGCGTCAGCCAGGGCTCGAACGTCGTGGCGAGGCGCCCGCGCAGGGCCGAGAGCCGGCTAGACGCGAGCGTGTAGGCGACGCCGCGGCCGATGAAGCGCAGGCCCGCGACCTCGACCGGCATCGGCGCCTCCGCCCGCACCGAGGCGGCTAGAGCCTCGACCACGGCGCGCTCCTCCTCCCCCGGCAGGTGGTGGAAGAGCGTGACATGGGCGGGAATCTTGTTGAGGGCCGGCGGGAAGTGGCGGCGGCGCTGGCCGTCGAACTCCGCGAAGGCGGCCTCGTCGAGTTCCAGGGTGAGGATCAGGGGGGCTTGCGACATCCTTCAGGCGACATGGCGCAGGCGGCCGCAAAGGCCAGGGCTGCCGGTGCTGTTCAGCTCCCGCCGTTCCCGCTACACGGCGCCCATGCGCGACAGCACCGACATGGTCCATCTCGGCCGGGATGGCTGGCTCTTCCTGACCGGCGGCAGCAACCGGGTGCGGGAGCAGTACCGGGCGAGCCTGCCCGTCGCCTGGCGGCTGTGGCGCTGGCGCCGGCTGGTCGAGGCCCGCACCGCGAAGGCCGCGTCCCTCGGCCTGCGCGCCTTCCACGTCGTGGTGCCGGAAAAGCTCAGCATCTACGACGACCGCCTCGACGGGCTGTCCCTCGACCCGGCGCTCTCCCCGGCCCGCCGGCTCGGCGTACGGCTCGCCCGCTCGCGGGTCGCCGGCTCCTGGATCGACCTCGTCGGCCCGTTGCGGGCGGCGCGCGACGCCGAACCGCCGCTGTATCTGCGCACCGACACGCACTGGAGCCAGGAGGGCTGCCGGCTCGCCTTCGGCGAGATCATGCGGGCGATGGGCGCGGTGCCGCCGGCCGACCTCGCGGGCCGGCCGTTCCACGACCATGACGGGGTGCGCGACCTCGGCGCCAAGCTCGACCCGCCGTGGCGCGAGACGATGCGGGTGCACGAGGTCCAGCGCGACGCCGTGCGGGTCTTCGCCAACCCGCTCGTCGAGGGCCACGAGGCGCGGGGCACGGCGGCCGACCTGCATGTCGGCGCCCACGTGGTCTTCCGCAACGACAGCCCGGCCGCCGACCCGCGGACCCTGATGCTGTTCGGCGATTCCTGC
>NZ_JTHF01000276.1 GCF_001043895.1 Methylobacterium indicum | reverse complement strand
TCCCCGCCCGCGGGGAGAGGACTTCACCCCCCTCGTCGGGGGTGAAGCGAGCAGAGCCGAAAGCCGGAGCGGGGGCGAGGGGGTGGCCCCGGAAGAGGCATCTCCGGAAACTCCCCCTCACCCTCGCGGCGAACCTGCGGTTCGCAGCTCCCCGAGCCCCTTCGGAGCTCGGGCCTCTCCCCGCCCGCGGGGAGAGGAGAGAACCCGTGCCATACCTTTCCCCGGACGGCCCTGCGCCTGCGCGGAGAGGCGACCCACACGATCCGCGCACCGCGCCATCCCATGAAATTCACGCGCCTGCGCATCGTCGGCTTCAAGACCTTCGTCGAGCCGAGCGAGTTCCTGATCGAGCCCGGGCTGACCGGGGTGATCGGGCCGAACGGCTGCGGCAAGTCGAACCTCGTCGAGGCCCTGCGCTGGGTGATGGGGGAGAGCTCGCACAAGAGCATGCGGGCCTCCGGTATGGACGACGTGATCTTCTCCGGCTCCGGGGGACGCGCCGGGCGCTCCCACGCCGAGGTGACGCTGGCGCTCGACAACAGCGCCCGCACCGCGCCCGCCGCCTTCAATGCCGCCGACGCCCTGGAGGTCTCGCGCCGGATCGACCGGGGCGCCGGCTCGACCTACCGGGTCAACGGCCGCGAGGTCCGGGCCCGGGACGTGCAGCTCATGTTCGCCGACGCGGCGACCGGGGCCCGCTCCCCCGCCATGGTGCGCCAGGGCCAGGTGGCGGAGCTGATCGCGGCCAAGCCCCAGGCGCGGCGCCGCATCCTGGAGGATGCCGCCGGCATCGGCGGCCTGCATGCCCGCCGGCACGAGGCCGAGTTGCGCCTGCGCGGCGCGGAGGAGAACCTGTCGCGCGTCGAGGACGTGCTGACGGCGATCACCGCGGGCGTCGATTCGCTGCGCCGCCAGGCCCGCTCGGCCCAGCGCTACCGCGCGATCGCCGCCGAGATCCGTCGGCACGAGGCTTTGCTCCTCCTCATCGCCCATGCGGGGGCCCGCCGCGAGGCCCTGGCCGCGGAGGCCGCCCTGGCCCGGGCCCTGGCGCAGCTGGCGCAGGCGGAAGCCGAGCAGGTCGAATCGGCCACCGCGCAGGGCATCGCGGCCGCCGCCCTGCCGCGGCTGCGCGAGGCGGAAGGCGAGGCGGCGGCCGCGTTGCAGCGCCTGGTGCTGGCCGCCGCCGAGCTGGAGGCGCAGGAGCGCCGCAGCGCCGAGCGCCTGCGCGACCTCGCTCGCCGGATCGCCGACCTGCGCCGCGACCTCGCCCGCGAGGCCGCCTCCCGGGACGACGCACGGGCGACCCTGGAACGGCTCGACGGCGAGGCGGCGGCCCTGGCGGAGGCCGATGACGGAGAGGCCGCGCGGAAGGAGGCGGACGCTCTGGCCGCCGAGGCCGATTCCCGCCTCGCGGGCGCGGAGGCGGCGCTGTCGGCCGCGCAGGGCGCGCAGGCCGAGCACGCGGCGCGGCGCGGTGCCCTGATGCGGGCGGTCGCCGACGAGCGCGCCCGGGCCGGGCGTCTGGCGGCGGAGCGCGCGCGCCTCTCCCGCGAGGCCATGGCGGCCGGCGACGCGGAGACCGAACGACTCGCCGGCCTCCGCGCGCTGTTCGACGAGGCGCGGGAGGTGGCCGAGAGCGCCGAGGACGCGGCGGCGGCCGCCCGCGACGCCGTGACGGAAGCCCGCGACGCCGAGAGCCGGGGCCGGCCGGTCCTGGCGGCGGCGGAGCGCGAGGCGGCGCGGCTCGACACCGAGGCCCGCACCCTCGCCCGGCTGGTGGCGCCGGTGGCGGAGGCGCGCTTCCCCCCGGTCCTCGACGCCCTGGCGGTGGAGCCGGGCTACGAGGCCGCCCTGGCGGCGGCGCTGGGCGACGACCTCGACGCCGCCACCGACCCCGGGGCGCCGACCCACTGGGCCGAGCCGCCCGATCCCGGGACCGACGCGCCCCTGCCCGGCGGGGCGCGACCGCTGCTGGCCTTCGTCGCCGGGCCCGCGGCGCTGACGCGCCGCCTGCGCCAGGTCGGCGTGGTCACGCGGGAGGAGGCGGCCGCCGTCCACGGGACGCTCGCCCCGGGCCAGCGTCTCGTCACCCGGCAGGGCGACCTCTGGCGCTGGGACGGGCTGAAAGCCGCCGCGGAAGCCCCGCGGCCGGCGGCGCGGCGCCTGTCCGAGCGCAACCGGCTGGAGGCCCTGAACGAGGCCGCCGCCCTCGCCCGCGAGGCGGCGGAGGCCGCGCGCGAGACCCACGACGCGCTCCAGGCGCGGGTGCAGGAGGCGACGGCAGCCGAGGCCCGGGCGGCCGACGGCGCACGGCTCGCCCGGCGCACTCTCGACGGCGCGCGTGAGACCCTGGCCCAGGCCGAGCGCCGTGAGGCCGAATCCGGCGCCCGCCGGATGGCGCTGGCCGAAGCGGAAGGCCGCATCGCCCTGGAGGCCGAGGAAGCGGCGGCCCGGGTCGAGGCCGCCGAGGCGGCGATCGCCGCCCTCGACGAGCCGGAGGATCTCGCCGTCCGCCTGGAGGGGGCCCGCCGCGAGGCGGAGGATCGTCGCCTCGCCGCCGCCGAGGCCCGGGCCGCCCGCCTGTCGCTCGCCCGCGCCGCCGAGGAGGCGGCCGCCCGCCGCGGCGCCCTGGCGGCCGACCGGGCGCGCTGGCAGGAGCGGGCCGAGCGGGCCGCGGCGATCCTCGACGAACTGGACGAACGGCTGAGCGCCGCCGAGGAGGAGCAGGCGGAGCTGGCGGAAGCCCCGGAAACCTTCGCCGAGGAGCGCCGCCGGCTCACCCGGGCCACCGAGGCCGCGCAGGCGGCCCGCGGACACGCGGGCGAGCGCCTGGGCGCCGGGGAGACGATCCTCGCCGAGGCCGAGGCGCGGGCGCGCCGGGCCCTCGACGCCTTCGCGGCGGCCCGCGAGGCGCGGGGCGCGGCGGCCGCCGCCCACGAGGCCCTGACGCGCCGCCTCGCCGAGGTCGTGCGGGCCATCGCCGACGGGCTGGAGACCACGCCCGAAGGGCTCTACGGCCTCGCCGGCGCGACCCCGGGCGATCCCCTGCCGGAACCCGCAACGATCGAAGGTAAGCTCTCCGCCCTCAAGGGCGACCGCGACCGGCTCGGCGCCGTGAACCTGCGGGCCGAGGAGGAGCTGCGCGAGACGGAGGGGCGTCGCGACGAGCTGGGGCGCGAGCGCGACGAGCTGATCGAGGCGATCCGGCGCCTGCGCGGGGCGATCCAGAGTCTCAACCGCGAGGGGCGCGAGCGGCTGCTCGCCGCCTTCACGGCGGTGAACGGGCATTTCGAGCGCCTGTTCACGACGCTGTTCAACGGCGGCACCGCCGAGCTGACGCTGGTCGATTCCGACGACCCGCTGGAGGCCGGCCTCGACATCCTGGCCCGGCCGCCGGGCAAGAAGCCCCAGACGATGACGCTGCTCTCGGGCGGCGAGCAGGCCCTGACGGCGACCGCCCTGATCTTCGCGGTGTTCCTCACCAACCCGTCGCCGGTCTGCGTCCTCGACGAGGTCGACGCCCCCCTCGACGACGCCAACGTCGAGCGCTACTGCGACCTTCTGGCCGCGATGGCGCGCGACACCGACACCCGCTTCATCGTCATCACCCACAACCCGATCACCATGGCGCGGATGGACCGGCTGTTCGGCGTGACCATGGTCGAACGGGGGGTGTCGCAGCTCGTCTCGGTCGATCTCGCGACCGCCGAGCGGCTGGCCGAGACGGTTTGACGGGGGCCATGCGCGCGGTGCAAAATACACCGAAAGTCCAATGACTTAACGTCGGTCCCGGGCGCCTTGACTCCCAAGGTGGGCGAAACTATGGTGCGCCCGCTCGACGGGGGTAGCCGGACCGGATCTCCTCATCTCTTCACGCGCGAGGTTTCGCCATGAACGGCAACGACCCGCGGGGGAAGGATGGTACCGGTGAGGGCTCCTCCCCCGACGACGACCTCTCCGCGAGGCTCAAGCGTCTCGAGATGCAGATCGACCGGAAGCGCCCCGCGGCGGCTCCCGATCCTTCGTCGCGTCACGACCGCGGCCAGCCCTCGTCCCTCGGCGTCGCCATGCGGCTGTCCACGGAATTCGTGGCCGGCGTCCTGGCGGGCGGCCTCCTCGGCTGGGGCTGCGATCGTCTCCTGGGCACCAAGCCCTGGGGCCTGATCGTCCTGCTCGTCCTGGGCTTCGGAGCCGGAATCTACAACGTGATGCGCGTTTCCGGATTTTTTCCGGTCGCGGACACGAAGAAAGGCCCGCCAGGGTCTTGATCATCCGGTGGATGCCGTGCATCCGCCTGCACGGATTGGCAGCGCGGCGGGAAGACCCGCGGCAGCGACACACGAGGGGGCGGGACCGGCATGGCCGTCAAGATGGATCCGATCCACCAGTTCGAGCTGAAGCCGCTGGTTTCGTTCGGGCATATCGGACACCAGAACATCGCCTTCACCCAGTCGGCGCTGTACATGTTCCTGGCGGTGGGGCTGATCGCGCTCCTGACGATCTGGGCGACGAAGAGCCGGGCGGTGGTGCCGGGCCGGGCGCAGTCCCTGGCCGAGGTGTTCTACGAGTTCATCGGCCAGACGGTGCACCAGTCGGCCGGCCACGGCAGCGAGCGTTTCGTGCCGCTGGTCTTCTCCCTGTTCATGTTCGTGCTCCTGCTGAACCTGTTCGGGATGATCCCCTACGCCTTCGCGGTGACCAGCCACATCATCGTCACCTTCATGCTGGCGCTGGTGGTGATCCTGACCGTGGTGATCTACGGCTTCATGGCCCACGGCACCCACTTCCTCGGCCTGTTCGTGCCCCCCGGCGTGCCCGGCTGGCTCAAGCCCCTGATCGTGGTGATCGAGGTCGTGTCGTTCATCTCGCGGCCGATCAGCCTCTCGGTCCGTCTCTTCGCCAACATGCTGGCGGGCCACATCGCGCTGAAGATCTTCGCGGGCTTCGTCCCGGCCCTGCTCGCCGCCGGCGTCTGGGGCATCCTCTCGCCCCTGCCCCTCGCCCTCTCGGTCGCCGTCACGGCGCTGGAGATGCTGGTCGCGGTGCTGCAGGCCTACGTCTTCGCGACGCTGACCTCGATCTACCTCAGCGACGCCCTGCATCCGGGCCACTAAGGGCACGAGGCCTCCGCGCGAGGCCTCGCCCCCCGGACACGCAACCCCCGAGCTTCCCACCCCGGTTCGCCGTGTCGCGGCCGGATACCACCCGCCAGACGACTAGACGACCTTAGGAGCATCACGATGGATCCCGTTGCTGCGAAGTACATCGGCGCCGGCCTCGCCTGCCTCGGCATGGCGGGCGCCGCCATGGGCCTCGGCAACCTGTTCGGCCAGTTCTTCGCCGGCGCCCTGCGCAACCCCTCCGCGGCCGACGGCCAGCGCGCCAACCTGCTCCTCGGCTTCGCGCTGACCGAGGCGCTGGGCATCTTCTCGCTGCTCGTCGCGCTGCTGCTGCTGTTCGCCGTCTGATCCGGCGAGGATTACCCTCAACGAGGTGGTCCACCCGCGCACCGGGCTTCACACGAGGCTCCGGTGCGCGCGCGTGATGGAGGGACCGCCTCGGACGATTTCGTGCAGCCGCCGCCCCTGCTGAGGTGTGGCGGCGCGACGGCCGGCCCGGCCGAGCGCTCGGCGGGAGCGCTTCGTCTCCCCCACACCCGGACGATACCATGGCGCAGCCACATGCACCCGCCCCCCTCAAGGAGGGGCTGATTCACGAGCCGGCCTCCGAGCATGGCGGCGGCTTCCCGCCGTTCGAGAGCAGCACGTTCGTTGCGCAGACCCTCTGGCTCGCACTCTCGTTCGGCCTGCTCTACTACCTGATGTCGAAGATCGCCCTGCCGCAGATCGCCGGCATCCTGCACGACCGGCAGGCCCGGCTCTCCGGCGACCTCGACCAGGCCGCCCGCGCCAAGTCCGAGGCCGACGGTGCCCGCGACACCTACGAGCGCGCCCTCAAGGACGCCCAGGACAAGGCGAAGGGCATCGCCCAGACCACCCGCGAGCAGCTCGCCGCCGAGGCCGAGACGCGCCGCAAGTCCCTCGAGGCCGACCTGTCGACCAAGCTCGCCGAGGCCGAGGGCCAGATCCGCAGCCGCACCGCGACCGCGATGGGCAGCGTGCGCGAGGTGGCCACCGACGCCGCGACCGCGATCGTCGAGCGCCTGACCGGCCAGGCGCCCGAGCGCGCCGCCGTCGAGGCGGCCTACGACCGCACCCGGCCCCAGACCGCGCACTGAGCCGCAGGAGATCACCGACATGCTGTTCGATGCGGAGTTCTGGGTCGCGGTCGCCTTCGTGGTGTTCTGCGGCATCGCCTGGAAGATGGGTCTGTTCGACCAGATCATCGGCGGGCTCGACAAGCGCGGCGCCCGCGTGCGCAAGGAGCTCGACGAGGCCCGTCGCCTGCGCGAGGAGGCCGAGGCCGTCCTGGCGGATTACAAGCGCCGCCGCTCGGACGCCGAGCGCGAGGCCGCCGAGATCGTCGCCAATGCCCGCGCGGAGGCCGAAGCCGCCGCCGCCGAAGGCCATGCCCGGCTGAACGAGTTCGTCGCCCGCCGCACCAAGGCGGCCGAGACCAAGATCGCCCAGGCCGAGGCCCAGGCCACCGCCGAGGTGCGGGCCGCCGCGGCGGAGGCCGCCGTGCGGGTCTCCGAGACCATCCTGCGGGAGAAGGTCAGCGGCGACGCCGCCCAGGACCTGGTACGCCGCAGCCTCGGCGAGGTCCGTACGCGCCTGCGGGCCTGATCCGAACACGGTTGCCAAGACCGCTGCCGATGAGAGCCGCCTCCGGGCGGCTTTCTTTTTGGCCGGAACCGATGTTCGTGTACGTACGATGTGGCGCCAGGTTCTAACGCAAGGTCTTTGAGGTTCATAAGAAGACTCGGTTCAGGCAGCGCCGCGCCCGGACAGCGCGACATCTTCAAAGACGCATGCGTAATACCGCTTATGACACAGGTCCAATCGCCCGGCCTCATCCGATATGTCATAGGATGAGACGAATCGCCGCCGGGGTCGCCATGACCGTCTATTATTTTCACGTCCAGAAGGGACGTCGCCTGATCCTGGACCCCGAAGGGGTCGACCTGCGCGGCCCGGCCGACGCCCTGGAGATGGCGGCGAAGCTCGCGTCCGGCCTGCTCGACGATGGCGAGATCACCTGCGACTGGACCCACAGTGCCGTCCGGGTCGAGGACCAGCACCACCGCCGCATCCTGCGCCTGCCGCTGACGAGCGTGCGCGCCCGCGACAGCCGCAGCCGGACCTTCGTGAACTGAGAGTCGACGCGATCCGATCGATGGGGTCCGGTCCCGGCCTCGCTCCGGAGCGACGCTTGGGACCTGCAAGGAGGGTTCTCAACCCCTTCGGACCATCGCTGCGCCTCCCGGACGTCGGGCGCTCCGCAACGGCTTCGCCCAATGCCCGGTTGACGCGTCCGGTTTGCCCTAAGCAGATTTCGCCGAAGTGGACGCCGGTTCGGCGGCGAAGATCTGCGACGAAACAAGAATACAAGCGGGCAAAGCGTTGGCCCGCCAACGCAAGTCTGCTCAGTGCGGTTCGGGGCGGCCGACTCGCTCGTCGGCATGCTCGTCACGATCGGCGCCGGCCCGATCCCTGCACCCGGGACGGTCTACGTCCAGTTCGTCGTCGATGGGACGAACCATCCCGGCACGTTCGAGCGGGGCCGATACGATGCGTCGGGCCGGGGCTTCCATGGAAGCCTGCACCAGTTCGTCGAGGCGCTTGCAGGATCGGCATTGCCGTCATTCGCGTTCGCGTCGCCCGGGGAGAACGTCACGCGCTCGCTGTCCCGGCCGAACGCGGGCGACGCCTCGGCCCGTCGCCCGGCACCATCATCGAGGGTTGCACGTAAACCGAACGACGCGATCATCGCGTCCACACGCATATCCTGGTGCCGCCGGGCGGGTCACGCCCCGGCCGCGAGCCAGGTCCGGAAACGCCGGGCGAGGTCGTTGGCGGCGCGGTCGTAGAGGTCGTCCATGCCGCCGGCCGTGAGAGCCCCATCGACCATCACGCCGATCACGCCATGGCCCGCCGGCTGGATGCCCCGATCGCCGGAATAGGTGGTCAGGACCGTGCCGGTGCGGGCGTCGACGATCTCGATGGTGGCGCGGATCGTCGGGGAGCCGCCGATGAGGATGCGCTGCGCCGCCGACGGGATGTCGGCCGCGATCAGGGTGACGACGAGGCGGGCCGGTCGGGCGCCCTCGGGCCGGGCAGCCAGCGCCCGTTCCAGGGCCGCCTGGAGGCGCCGCGCCGCCAGATCGCGGATGAACCCCTGCGCCTCCGGCGTCCGCACCAGGGCCGGATCGGTCAGCGACAGGTTGCGGCTGCGCAAGTAGTCGTCCTCGGCGGACGTCCAGTTGATGGCCGCGCCGGTGCTCCGGACCTCGATCGCGGTGAAGCGCAGTTGCGCCGTGTCGGCCAAGGACAGCCGGTTGGGGGCGACGGTGTTGCACGCTGCCACGCACAGGGCCGCCAGCACGGCGACCGCCCACGACCATCGACCCATCGTCGGACCCTCCCGGTTCTTCGCGCCGCCCGTGGCGGTCGCGGAGAACCAGAGGTGTCTGACGCCAGGTCAATCGACAAGCGACATGTTTCGCGATTGTAGCTGTCGCGAAGGCCCGTGGCCCCGGGGCCACAGGCTGGTCGTCAGGCGGCCGAGCCCATCCCGGCCCGCATCGTGCCGCGGAAATCGTCGATGCAGACGAGGCGTCCGCCGCGCTCGGCGTGCCAGAAGGTCCAGCCGTTGCAGGCCGGCAGGCCCTGGACCAGGGCGCCGATCTTGTGGATCGAGCCCGAGGCGGGGCCGACCCCCAGCGTGCCGTCGGGGCGCACCAGGGCCTTGTGGCGGCGGCGCTCGTCGGTGAGCGTCTCGCCGGCCCGGATGTGGCCGGCCTCCAGCAGACTCAAGAACGGCACCCGCGGCTCGGCGCGCTTCGTCGGCGCGGTGAGGAGGGCGGCACGCGACAGGGGCTCGATGCCGGCGATGCGCTCGCGGGCGGCGGCCGCGTAGGCCGGCTCCTGCTCGATGCCGATGAAGTGCCGGCCGAGCCGCTTGGCCACCGCCCCGGTGGTGCCGGTGCCGAAGAACGGGTCGAGCACCACGTCGCCGGGGTTGGACGAGGACAGGATGGTGCGGGCGAGCAGCGCTTCGGGCTTCTGGGTCGGGTGCAGTTTCCGCCCGTCCTCGCCCTTCAGGCGTTCGTCGCCGGTGCAGAGCGGGATGAACCAGTCCGAGCGCATCTGGACGTCGTCGTTGCCGCCCTTCAGCGCCTCGTAGTGGAAGGTGTAGCCCTTCTGCTCGCTGCGCGAGGCCCAGATCAGGGTCTCGTGGGCGTTGGTGAACCGTTTGCCGCGGAAGTTCGGCATCGGGTTGGCCTTGCGCCACACGATGTCGTTGAGGATCCAGAAACCAAGATCCTGCAACGCGCTGCCGACGCGGAAGATGTTGTGGTACGACCCGATCACCCAGAGGGTCGCGGTCGGCTTCATCACCCGGCGGCAGGCGGAGAGCCAGGCGCGGGTGAAGGTGTCGTAGGCCTCGAAGCTGGCGAACTGGTCCCAGTCGTCGTCGACGGCGTCGACGGTGCTCTGGTCCGGACGCAGCAGGGCGCCGGCGCCGAGCTGGAGGTTGTAGGGCGGATCCGCGAAGACCAGGTCGACGCTGGCCGGCGGCAGCCGGTCGAGGGCGCTGAGGCAATCCCCGAGGATGACTTCGTCCAGGGGAAGGCGCTGTGCGGGGGTAACGAGACCCATCCGCGGCGCCGACACCACTCGCCCGGTACGCGAGACTTGATTCCGGGCGGCGGCGCCGGCGACCGCGGTACGCGGGGAAGCCATGGCAAACACCGGTTACGCGACTGACCACCAGACATTGCCGCCGCTACGGTAAAGGTCACGTTTCCCGCGGACACGAATGACGTCTCGAAATGGGGCTGCACTTCTTGCCTAGTCGTCGAACGGCCGTGCCTATCCGTTAATGAAACGCTACTGATCGCAGGAAGTGGACGCCGCTGTCGTTGAGCCTTGCCGTCGTCCATCGCGGTGAGACGGTTGGGAGCAGGACGAGGCGCGGGCTCGTTCGTCGCCGCGCGGGTGGGGGAGGGCGAACCTCGGCGCCGCCTCTGTGCCCGAACGATCCCGTGCCCGCGGGAGCGCCCGACCCCGCGCCCCGTCCGACATCGACAGCCCGGCCGGAACGGCGAGGCCGTCTGTCCAGGCACTGCCACGCTGCCGCCGGCGCGCCGATGCCGCTTCTTTCGAATGCTGAAAACCGGAATGCAGTCGTCCCGGTGCCCAAGTCGACAGTCAGGTTTCGTGGCTGGTCACGACTTGGACGGTCGATCCTTAACGATCGGCAAGATGTCGGCCGAGAATGCGGCGTGATCGGCCACATTTCGGGCGGTCATAGTTTCGTCCTGTTTGGGCTCGATTGGCTCCGCCGTCAGCAAATGCCAAGGACAGTGGAATGAACAGCGGCAAGCCTGTGCGTCGGTCGATCGTGGCTCTCGCGGGCGGGGTGGTCCTCGCCGGATTGGGGAGCCTCGCCCTGTCGTCGACGGCGCAGGCCCAGAGCGGCAAGGCCTCCTGGTACGCGTCCGGCCACCGCACCGCGAGCGGCGAGCGCTTCAATCCCAACGGTCTCACGGCGGCCCATCGCAGCCTGCCCTTCGGCACCCGGGTGCGGGTCACCAACCAGTCCAACGGCCGCTCGGTGGTGGTGCGGATCAACGATCGCGGGCCCTTCGCGCATGGCCGCATCATCGATCTCGCCCGCGGTGCGGGCCGGGCCATCGGCATGAACGGCGTCGCCCGCGTCGCCGTCGCGGTGGTGGACTGACCGACATCCTGCGATCCGGGCCCCCGGCGTTGCCGTTGGGCCAAGTCTCCCCACATCAGGCTCACTCGTGCGAGCGGAGCGTGACGTGATGGCAAAGCCCCTGGTTGTCGTGATTCCCCATCAGCTCGGCCGGGCCGAGGCCCGCCGCCGGCTCGAGAACGGGATCGGCCAGGCCAAGGAGATGCTCCAGAAGGCCGGCCTCAGCATGGCCGACGCGACCTGGAGCGGCGACCGGCTCTCCTTCCTCGTCGGCGCCATGAACCAGAAGGTCGACGGCGACATCGACGTCGAGGACGACGTGGTGCGGGTCGAGGTGCGGATGCCGCTGCTCCTGTCGCTCTTCGCCCACAAGGTGCAGCAGATCGTCAGCCAGAACGGCGCCAAGCTGCTGACCAAGCAGTAGGCCGGACGCAGCGGAACCGGGGCCGGGCGCCCCGGTTTGGACTCGGAGGACATGAAGGAGCCCCCGATGTCGAATCCCGGCCCGATCCCGGACCAGCCCTACGATCCGGTGCCGCCGACCCCCGGTCCGGACACGCCCAATCCCGGCGGCCCCGAACTGCCGAGCGAGGCTCCGGGGGAGCGGCCGGTCGAGATTCCGGTGAACGATCCCGGCAACTCCCCGGCGATCACCCCCGATCCGTCCCCGACCGGCCCCGCCAACCCGACGATGTGACGGCCTGCGCGGAGGTGCCCGGCGCACCTCCGCCCCGTCGTGATCGCGGCGGCCGGCCCGTCAGCGCCCCGCGGCGTAGGCCTGCATGCCGCGGGGATTGGCGGCGGCGCGCAGGCGTCGCCCGTCGCGGCTCGCCGCGGTGAGCCGCCCCTCCGACCAGTCGGACCCGATCTCGACGATGTGCCCGCGCCGGCGCAGCTCGGCGACCGTTTGCGGGCCGATCCGGTTCTCCACCACCACGACCCCCGGCCGCGCCGTGCGGGGCCAGAACGACGACGGGAAGTGCTCGGTGTGCCAGGCCGGCGCGTCGATCGATTCCTGCAGGTTCATGCCCGCATGGACGTGGCGCAGGAAGAATTGCGGGATCCACTGGTCCTGCTGGTCGCCCCCCGGCGAGCCCCAGGCGAGGTAGGGGGCGCCGTCGCGCAGCGCCATGGTCGGCGAGAGGGTCGAGCGCGGCCGCTTGCCGGGTGCGAGCGCCGCCGGATGGCCCTCGTCGAGCACGAACATCTGCGCCCGCGTGCCGAGGCAGAAGCCGAGGGCCGGGATCACCGGCGAGGATTGCAGCCAGCCGCCCGACGGCGTCGCCGCGATCATGTTGCCGTGCCGGTCGATGATGTCGAAATGCACCGTGTCGCCGCGCACGACGCCGGAGCGGGCATCGTCCGGCGGAACCGTCGCCTCGATCTTGCCCACCGTCGGCTCCCCGGCGCCGGACGAGCCCACCGCCGTGCGGGCGCCCTCGCTCACCCGGGCGTCGAGGGCCTTGCCGTATCCGGGGATCGTGCCCGGCCGCTGCTCCAGCGAGGCGGTCTCGCCGACGAGCCGGCGGCGCTCGGCGTTGTAGGAATCCGACAAGAGGGTCTCGACCGGCACCCCGACGAAGGCGGGATCGCCGTAGAACGTGTCGCGGTCGGCAAATGCCAGCTTGGCGCACTCGACCTGGAGGTGGATGAAATCGGGCCCCGCCGGATCGAGGCCGTCGAGGGAAAACCCCTTGAGCAGGGCGAGCTGCTGGAGCGTCGCGAGCCCCTGCGTCCACGGCCCCGCCTTCAGCACGGTGTAGCGGCCGTACTCGTAGGAGATCGGCGCCTCGACGCTCGCCTGCCAGGCCGCCATGTCGGCTCCGGTGAGGAGGCCCTTGTGGGCCCGGCCGGTCACGTCCATCACGGCCTGATTCCGGCAGAAGGCGTCGATCGCCTCGGCGACGAAGCCCTGCGACCAGATCCGGCGGGCCCGCTCGATCTCCTGCTCGCGGGTGCCGCCGGCGCTCTCGCGCACGATCCGCGCATAGGTCTCGGCGAGAGCCGGGTTGGTGAACAGGCTGCCGGGAGCCGGCACGCCGCCATCCTTCAGGTAGGTCGCCGCCGAGCTCGGCCAGTGCTCGCGAAACAGCCCCTCGACGGTGGCGATGGTGGCCGAGACCCGCTCGACCAGCGGGTAGCCGTCCCGGGCATAGCCGATCGCCGCCTCCAGGACGTCGGCGAGGCGCCAGGTGCCGTGGTCGCGCAGGATCAGCATGTAGGCGTCGAAGCTGCCCGGCACGCAGGGCGCCAGCAGCCCGGTGCCCGGCACGAGGTCGAGGCCGAGATCGTCGCGCAGGTGCGCGATGGTGGCGGCCTGCGGCGCCGGGCCCTGCCCGCAGATCACCTGTGGGTGCCCGACCCGGACGTCGTGCAGGATCACCGGCACGTCGCCGCCCGGCCCGTTGAGGTGCGGCTCGACGACCTGGAGCACGAAGGCGGTGGCGACCCCGGCATCGAAGGCGTTGCCGCCCCGCTCCAGCACGCCCATCCCGACCGCGGTGGCGATCCAGTGCGTCGAGGCGACGACCCCGAAGGTCCCGTCGATCTCGGGGCGGGTGGTGAAGGGATCGGGTTTGGCGACGCTCATCGGGGGTCCTTTTTTAGGTGGCCCAAGATTTTATGTGGCCGAGGGTTTTAGGTAGCCCAGGCGCAGTGTTTCGCGGCATCGGGGCCACGATATTAGGCTCTAACCGGCAGCGAGACCGATGCAATCCACCGGGGTCGGCGATGCGATGCCGCGCCTTGCCGACGCCTACGGTATCGTCTTGCGCAGCACAGCATTCATCCGGGTCTGCCCCTTGAGCCGCTCGCCTTCCAGCGCTCGACGATGTCGGGATCGAGTCGCAGTTTCACGACCTTCCTGGTCTGTGTCACGGGAGGTCGGCCCCGTCCGCGGCGGATCAGGGTCGCACCCCGATAGGTGCCGGCCGCCCCGAGATCCGCTTCGGTGAGTTCCGGCAGTTCGTCGTATTCCTCGGCCGTGATGGTGTGGGCGTCGACCTTCGAAGTCGGTCGCCCATAGGCGTCAGGGGAAAAGGTGGGCGTAGCGGGCTTGCTTGCGCTCATCGTGAATCGTGCCGGGAGCCGGGAGGGGATCGTGCGACCCGAGGGTTATTGCGCGGCGGCGCGGCGTCGGCGCGATTTCGGAGGGCTCGCGGCCTTGTGCCCGCCGGTCTCGCGATCGAATGCGGATCGTGCCGGCGCGGTCCCGGAACCGGCCGTGTCGGCCGAACCGTCGCCGGCTACCGGAGCAGCCCGGTGCGGGGCGTGGATTTTCTCACCGAAGACATGAGCCGGAGCGATGCCGAACCCGCCACCTGACGCTCGATCGCCTTCAGGAGCGCACCGGACACGTGAGGCCGGCTGTGGGGAAGCGATACGCTCGCGCCGGCCGGATGATCATAGAGGGCATGGCTGTCGTTGGCCATTCTCCGCTCGAAGCCGAGTCCCGTCAGAGCGTCAATGACCGTCTGCGTCCGGACGTCCGTCATGCCCGCGCCTTCCTGTGCCCGGTTTTCAGGTCACGCCACGACCAGACCACACGATCGCTCACGATCGCCTCCGGGTCGATGTGGACGGTCAACGTGGCACGCCGTCGTTGGGCTGCCGTGAGCGGATGCGCCTTGAAGTAATCTTGCACGACCAGATAGTAGCCGATCTCCGTGCAGACATCGAAAATCACGATGATCACCGGGAAGAAATCTGCCAGCCAGAAATCGATGTTGCGCAGATCGATCCGGACAGCGATGCATCCATCCCTCCGGATCGTGAGGTGGTCTGTCGCCTTCAGTTGCAACGAGATATAGCCGCTCTCGATGCTGCCATCGGCGTCGAAGGTTGTGATCAGGCCATCGACGCCGTCATCAGCCGCTGTAACATCGAGAACATAGCCGGCCTTTGCAACGATGTAGCCGACATGGTGCAGGCTCATGGCCGCGATGACGTGCTCGCGGGTCCTGATCTTGCGATCCGCCATGCATCTCCACGAAATCGAAGCCGTGCAGTCGTCTCCTGCTAGGTCAAGGCTGCACGGCGCACAAGACGCCCCCGCCCGGGCTCGCCTTTCCCGAACGGCTGCCGTATCCCCCGGCCATGGCCGCTCCTCCGCTCCTCACCCTCCAGGGCATCGCGCTCACCTTCGGCGGCACGCCGCTCCTGTCCGGCGCCGACCTCGCGCTCGCGCCCGGCGACCGCACCTGCCTCGTCGGCCGCAACGGCTCGGGCAAGTCGACCCTGCTCAAGGTCGCCGCCGGGCTGGTCGAGCCCGACAAGGGCGTGCGCTTCCTCCAGCCCGGCACGACGGTGCGCTACCTCGCGCAGGAGCCGGATTTTTCCGGGCACGCCACCACCCTGTCCTTCGTCGAGGCCGGGATGGGGCCGGGCGACGAACTCTACCGGGCGCGCTACCTGCTGGAGAGCTTAGGCTTGACCGGCGAGGAGGATCCGAGCCGGCTCTCGGGCGGCGAATCGCGCCGCGCGGCTCTCGCCCAGGCGCTGGCGCCGGAGCCCGACATCCTGCTCCTCGACGAGCCGACCAACCACCTCGACCTCCCGGCGATCGAGTGGCTGGAGGCCGAGCTGAAGGGCAGCCGCTCGGCGCTCGTGCTCATCAGCCACGACCGGCGCTTCCTCGAAGCCCTGTCGCGCTCGACCGTCTGGCTCGACCGCGGCACGACGCGCCGCCTCGACCAGGGTTTTTCCGCCTTCGAGGGCTGGCGCGACCAGGTGTTCGAGGAGGAGGAGCGCGACCGCCACAAGCTCGATCGCAAGATCGCCGCGGAAGAGGACTGGCTGCGCTACGGCGTGACGGCGCGGCGCAAGCGCAACGTCAAGCGGCTCGCCGGCCTGCACGAGCTGCGCCGCCAGGCCCGCGAGCATCGCGGGCCCGTCGGCGCCGCGACCCTGACGGTGAGCGAGACCGAGGCCTCCGGCGCCCTGGTGGTCGAGGCGCGCGACGTGGCGAAGTCCTACGGCGAGCGCCCGATCGTCCGCGACCTCAGCTTGCGCATCGCCCGGCGCGACCGGCTCGGCATCGTCGGGGCCAACGGCACCGGCAAGACGACGCTCGTCAACCTCCTGACCGGCCGCCTCCCGCCCGATTCCGGCGAGGTGAAGGTCGGCGCCAACGTCACCCTCAACCTCCTCGACCAGCGCCGCAGCGCCCTCGATCCCGAGCGCACCGTCGCCGACGTGCTGACCGGGGGCGGCAGCGACACCGTGCAGGTCGGCGGCCAGAGCCGGCACGTCATCGGCTACATGAAGGACTTCCTGTTCTCGCCCGAGCAGGCGCGCACGCCGGTGGGCGTGCTCTCGGGCGGCGAGCGCAACCGCCTGCTGCTCGCCCGCGCTCTGGCGGAAGCCGGCAACCTGCTGGTGCTCGACGAGCCGACCAACGACCTCGATCTCGAGACCCTCGACCTCCTGCAGGAGATGCTCGGCGACTATGCCGGCACCCTGATCCTCGTCAGCCACGACCGCGACTTCCTCGACCGGGTGGTCGACACCGTGCTGGTCTCGGAAGGGGAGGGGCGCTGGATCGCCTATGCGGGCGGCTATTCCGACATGGTCGCCCAGCGCGGGGTCGGCGTGCAGGCGCGCGGGGTGGTGGCGCCGAAGGGCACGGGCAAGGATGCGGGCAAGAATCCTGCGAAGCCCGCCGCTCGTCCCGATGCCAGGAAGCGCCTCGGCTTCAACGAGCAGCACGAGCTCAAGACCCTGCCGGCCCGCATGAAGGCCCTCGAAGGCAACCGGGCCAAGCTCCGGGCCGCCCTCGACGACCCGACGCTCTATGCCCGCGATCCCGCCCGCTTCGAGGCGATCTCCCGTACGCTCGCGACCACCGAGGCCGACCTCGCGGGCGCCGAGGAGCGCTGGCTCGAACTCGAGATGATGCGCGAGGAGCTCGAGGGCTGATCCGCCGCCCGGCGCCCCGGGCGGCGCCGGGCGGCCCAAGAGACGACAGAACGACACGCCGCTCTTCTGTTTCTCCGTCGGGAACGTCTGGAATTAGCTGACCCGCGTAAGGTTTCGTGGCGATCGTGCAACATTCGGGCGGAAAGCCGGCGACTTGGCCATGGTGGGTGCGGATCTCGGTTGATCGCTGTTAGCGCCTAGCACATGGTGCCCCTGCACCGGGAACAACCCGGTGGGGCCGGCAGACACCCCGTGTAGGGGGCGCCGGTTCGCAAGGGGAAAAGAGTGGCGTGGTTCGGCTCCAGTAGGATCGTCGGGACACAGTCGTTCACCCCCAGGGTCTCGAAACTTTGGAGGTCTCGATGAAGCTCGTGAAGAGCCTTCTGCTCGGTTCGGCCGCTGGCCTGACCGTCGTTGCCGGTGCGCACGCTGCCGATCTGCCGATCAAGAAGGCTGCGCCCGTAGAGTACGTTCGTGTCTGCTCGGCCTACGGCGCCGGCTTCTTCTTCGTTCCCGGTACCGACACCTGCCTGCGCGTCTCCGGCCGTGCTCGCTTCGAGGCCGGCTACTCGCAGGGCTACTCGCGCTCGGGCAACAACGGCGATCTGATGGGCTACCGCGGCCTCGGCCGCCTCAACCTCGACGCCCGCACCCAGACCGCCTACGGCACGCTCCGCGCCTTCGTGCGCTTCGAGCTCGCCTCGCGGACCGGCGCCTACCTGAACTCGGGCACCCAGCAGCGCATCGCCAACGCCTTCCCGGCGCTCGGCGTCGACACGTTCGGCCGCGCCCAGCAATACGTGAACGTCGACAAGGCCTTCATCCAGTTCGCCGGCCTCACCGCCGGTCGCGCGGCCTCGTTCTACGACTTCTACGCCCACGACTTCGAGATCATCGGCACCTCGCTGGGCTCGGACGTCGCCTCGACCAACCTGCTCGCCTACACCGCGACCTTCGGGAACGGCTTCTCGGCGACGGTCTCGATCGAAGACCCGACCTTCCGCAAGAACCCGCTGTTCGGCACCGCCACCGCCGGCAACGCGGCGAGCCAGTTCGCGGTCTTCACCGCGGCGGCCACCAACCTGAGCCCGGTCGTCGCCACCAACGCGGCCGGCGTGCCGATCGGCGAGGCGTTCTACGACCTGCGCCAGACCAACCGCATGCCCGACTTCGTCGGCGCGATCCGCTACGACGCCGCCTGGGGCTCGGCCCAGCTCTCGGCCGCCGTGCACGAGCTGAACGCCCAGAACGCCACGACGGTCCTGACCTTCGGCGGCGCCGCGATCCCGGCCGGCACGGTCGTGACCCCGCGCGTCAACTCCGAGTACGGCTGGGCCGTGCAGGGTGGTCTGAAGTTCAACCTGCCGTTCATCGCCGCTGGCGACTCCCTGTACCTGCAGGGTTCGTACGGTGAGGGCGCCCAGATCTACACCGGCTACTCCCAGTACATCGGCACCTACACCGCCAGCGCCGGCAACACCCAGGGCTCGCCCTTCGCGGCCTACTTCACCGACGCCGCCGTCAACCCGCTGACCGGCAAGATGGAGCTGTCGACCAGCTGGACCGTCGTCGGTTCGTACCTGCACTACTGGGCGCCCGAGTGGCGGTCGGCGATCATCGGCAGCTACGGCGAGATGTCGTTCGGCAAGACCAGCCGCGCGCTCCTCGGCGGCCTGAACTTCAACGGCCTCGGCAACCCGGTCAACAGCCCCGGCAACTTCCTGTTCAGTGCCGCCCTGCGCGACACCAGCCAGATCGTCGCCGGCGCGAGCCTGATCTGGTCGCCGGTCAAGGACCTCGATATCGGCGTCGAGGGTCTCTACAACCGCGTCGACATCAAGAACGGCCGCGTGATCGACCAGAACAAGGTTCCGGGTGGCGTCGCCGCCGCCGTGAATGCCGCCGGCCTGCCGGTGGCTGCCAACGGTGCCCTGCTGCCGACCACCAACTACGCGGACACGTTCCAGGTCCGCATGCGCGTCCAGCGCGACTTCTAAGTCGCGACCCGCGGCTCCCTCCGGGGAGCCGCGTCCTCGGACGCCCCTTCGAGGGCCCCGGTTCGCGCCGGGGCCCTTTTTCGTTGCGCGCGCCACGCCTTGCTGATGCCGGAAACCGGCGCCAGGGTGGCCCGCACGCGCGAAGCCCCCGCCGCGCGCTGTCACTTCGCGACGAGGTTCCCCCGTGGCCATTCGCTCGATCGGCTGGCTGTCCGGCCTTCCCCTCCTGGCCGGTGCCTGGGTGGCCGCCACGGCCTTCGCCGAGCCGCGGCTCGAGGCGGCTCTCGAGGCCCCGGCCGACGCGGTCGCGACGGCGACCGGGCGCGACGGGGCGGAGCCGTGGCTGCGGGTCGAGGCGCGGGGCCGCGACCTCGTGGCGAGCGGCGAGGCCCCGGGCGAGGGCGCCCGCGATCAGGCCCGCGCGGCGCTCGCGGCCCTGCCCGGCCGGCGCCGGATCGTCGACCGGACCGGCCTCGTCGCCGCGGTCTCGCCCTTCACCTGGGCGGCCGCCTTCCGGGCGCCCGACCGCCTCGACCTGATCGGGCACCGCCCGGCCGAGACCGGCCGCGCCGCCCTGGCGGAATCCCTGGGCGCCGGGCTGCCCGCCGGGCTCGTCCTGCGCGACACCGCCCGGGCCGCCCGCGGCGCGCCGGACAATTTTTCCGAGGCCGCCCGCTTCCTCGTCGCGCAGGTGCGGCACCTGAAGCCGGGCGCCACCGCGGCCCTGAGCGACCGCGTCCTGTCGGTCCACGGCGAGGCGGCGAGCGTCGAGGCCTACGCGGCCCTGCGGTCCGACCTCTCCCACCCGCCCGCCGGCTACACGGTCGGCGAGGTCGGGGTCGAGCCGGCCCTGGTCTCGCCCTTCGTCTGGTCGGCGAGCCGCGGGCCCGCGGGGATCCGCCTCGACGGCTACGCGACGTCGGAGGCCGACCGGGCCGCGATCCTGGCCGCCGCCCGGCTCCTCGCCGACGGCGCCCCGGTGAGCGACGCGATGCGCACCGCCCGCGGCCTGCCGGCGGGCATCGATGCCCGGGCGCTGGTCGACCGCGCCTTCGCGATCCTGGCCCTGGTGCGGGAGGGCAGCGTCGCCCTCGACGGATCGACGCTGTCGGTCCGCGGCAGCGCCATCGACGTCCAGGCCGTGCGCGAGGCCGAGGCGGCCGCCGCGACCCTGCCGGCGGGGATCTCCCACGGCGCCTTCGCCCTGACGGCGAGCCCGGTCTCGCCCTACCTCGTCGCGATCCGGCGCAGGCCCGACGCCTTCACCCTCACCGGCCACCTGCCGGATGCCGAGGCCCGCGCCGCCCTGCGCGCCGCCCTGCGGCCGCATCTCTACGGCGAGCGCGTGATCGACCGCACCCGGATCGCCGAGGGCGCGCCGCCGGCCCTCGTCGAGGGCCTGACCGCCGGGATCGGCGCCCTCGTCCAGCTCGCCGAGGGCGAGGTGAGCGTGCGCGACCAGAGCCTGCGGATCGCCGGCGAGGGCCTCTATCCCGAGAGCGCCCGCCGCGTCGCCGCCGAGGCCGGCCGTCTCGCCCCGGCGGGATGGCGCATCGAGGTCGCGGTCGGCGCCCGCGGCGCGCCGCCGAAGCGTGACCCGGCGGAGTGCCGCGAGACCTTCGCGGCGCTGGCGAGCGGGCAGGCCCTGCGCTTCGACCCCGGCAGCGCCGATCTGAAGCCGGCCTTCTACCCCGTGCTCGACGAGGTGGCGGGCCTCGCCCGCGCCTGCCCGCAGGCCCGGATCGAGGTCGCCGGCCACGACGACCCGCCCGGCAGCGCCCCGGCTCCCGTCGCCAAGGAGGCCGCCCCCAAGGAGGCCGCGCCCAAGGAGCCCCCTCTCAGGGAAGCCTCCGGCAAGTCCAAGCCCGCGGCGAAGCCCGGCCGGTCGGCCGAGAAGCCGGCGCCGAAGCCCGTCGAGACCGCCGCCATGCCCGATCCCGGCCTGCCGCAGCGGCGCGCCGCCGCGATCGTCGATTACCTGCTCAAGGCCGGCATCCCCGCCGACCGGATCGCCCCGGCGCCCGCCGAGGCGTCCGACCGCCGGGCGGTCGCCTTCGCGCTCCGCTCCTGAGGCCTCGTCCCGTGCTGCTCCTTGCTTCCGTCGCCTGGCCGGGCTGCCTCGCCGCGCTCCTGGTCGGCCTCGGCACCGGCTTCTGGGCCGGCCCCCCCGCCGGCCGCCTGCCGCGGATCGCCGCTGCCCTCGTCGCGCTTCTCGCGCTCGCCTGCCTCGCGACGGCGCTCGCCGGCCGCGTACCGGGGCGCGAGGGTTTCTGGGTCGAGAGCGCCGCCGCCATGCTGACGGTTTACCTCGCCGGCTGCGCGGCCGGCGGCTTGTCGCGCTCGACGCGCCGGGCTCGGTCTTGAGAACTTGGCGACGTCATTGTCGCTGAGACCGGACTTGTAGAGCGAGGCCATACGGCCCGCCCCCTCATCCTGGTAAATCGGGCGATGGAGGCATGCCGCTGCAGGACGAGGACCATCCCTCACAACGTCGCCAGCACACCCCCGTCCACGTACAGGATCTGCCCGTTGACGAAGTCCGACGCCGCCGAGGCGAGGAAGATCGCCGCGCCCTGCAATTCCTCCACCCGGCCCCAGCGCCCGGCCGGCGTGCGGTTCTTCAGCCAGGCGTCGAAGTCCGGGTTCTCGATCAGGGCCTGGTTCAGCGGCGTCGCGAAGTAGCCCGGGCCGATGCCGTTCACCTGCAGGCCGTGGCGGGCCCAGTCGGTGCACATGCCCTTGGTCAGGTTCTTCACCGCGCCCTTCGAGGCGGTGTAGGGCGCGATCGAGTAGCGTGCCGCCTCGCTCTGGAGGCTGGCGATGTTGATGATCTTGCCGCGCTTGCGCCCGATCATGTGCCGGGCCACCGCCTGGCCGACATAGAACACGCTGTCGAGATTGGTCCGCATCAGCTCGTGCCAGGTCTCGACCGAATACTCCTCGAGCGGCGCGCGGCGCTGGATGCCCGCATTGTTGACGAGGATGTCGAGGGGGCCGATCTCGGCCTCGATCCGGTCGATGCCCGCCTTCACGGCACCGGCATCCGTCACGTCGAAGGCCGCGGCCTCGGCCGTGATGCCCTCGTTCCGCAGTTCCGTGACGGCGCCGTCGAGCTTTGCCGCGTCGCGGCCGTTGAGCACGATCGCCGCACCGGCGCGGCCGAGGCCGAGCGCCAGCGACAGGCCGATGCCCTGGCTGGAACCGGTCACCAGGGCGCGGCGGCCCGACAGATCGAACAAGGCGGTCGACACCGGCGATTTCCTCCCGGACGCGCCCCGTGCCGGCAGCCTTCGGGGCCGCTCCTTGCGGTTGCGCTCGTGCCCGAAGGGAAGCATGGTACCGGTACCAAAGCAAGCGGCTTCTCGGCGCCGGACCGGCCGCCCCGAAGCCCGACCGGGAGGAGAGGTTTCGCCATGACGCTCGCCGCGCGCATCCATGCCGCCAAGGACCTGCGGGTCGAGACGATCTCGCTGCGCGAGCCGGAGGCGGACGAGGTCGTGGTGGCCCTCGGCGCCGGCGGAATCTGTGGCTCGGACCTGTCCTATTACGGCAAGGGCCGGGTCGGAGACTTCTCCCTGCGCGAGCCGATGGTGCTCGGCCACGAGGTCGCCGGCACGGTGACCCGGGTAGGGGCCGCGGTCACGAGCGTGAAGCCCGGCGACCGGGTCGCGGTCGATCCGAGCCGGCCGTGCCTCTCCTGCGACTATTGCCGCGCCGGCCGCTCGAACCTGTGCCGCAACATGCGGTTCTTCGGCTCGGCGGCGATCTTCCCGCATGTCCAGGGCGGCTTCAGCGAGTTCTTCCTCGCCCGCGCCGACCAATGCGTGCCGATTCCCGACACGATGCCGATGCGGGTCGCCGCCTGCGGCGAGCCCCTGGCGGTGGCGCTCCATGGGATCCGGCGGGCGGGCGAACTCCTGGGCCGCCACGTCCTCATCGCCGGAGCCGGGCCGATCGGGCTCCTGTGCCTGATGGCGGCGAGGCTCGCCGGCGCGCGGCGGATCGTCTGCACCGATCTGTCCGACGCGCCACTCAGCATCGCCCGCGAGATCGGCGCCACCGAGACCATCAACGTCGCCTCCGAGCCCGAGCGGCTCGCGGCCTACGAGGCCGACAAGGGCACCTTCGATGTCGCCCTGGAGGCGACCGGCGCCCCGGCGGCTTTGGCCTCGCTGTTCCGGGTGGTGCGGCCCGGCGGCCGGGTGGTGCAGCTCGGCATGATGCCGCCGGGGGACGTGCCGGTGCCGGCCAACCTCCTGATGGCCCGCGAGATCGACTTCGTCGGCGCCTTCCGTTTCCACGAGGAGTACCGCGCGGCCATCGCGCTGCTGGCCGCCGGCCGGATCGACGTCGCGCCGATCCTGTCGGCCGAGATGCCGATGTCCCGGGCCGACGAGGCCTTCGCGCTCGCCGCCGACCGCAGCCGGGCGATCAAGGTCCACCTCGCCTTCTAAGCAGACTTGCGTTGGCAGGCCAACGCTTCGCCCGCTTAGGTTGTTGTCGTGTCGCAGATTTTTGCCGCC